>JBFGDZ010000071.1:0-17031 GCA_041580375.1 Candidatus Polarisedimenticolia bacterium | reverse complement strand
GGATCCGATCGATCGAGTACGGAGAAATCCGCCACCGTCCCGCGAGGATCAGCGTACCGACGATGTTGCGGACCAAGTGGTGCAGGAATCCGTCCGCGCGCACTCTGTAGACCAGCCGATCGCCCTCCCCGCTGATCTCGGACCGCTCGATCGTGCGGGTCCTGTTCTCGAGACGGCAGGCGGAGGCGCAGAACGAGGTGAAGTCATGCCGGCCCTCGAGCCTCCGGGCCGCGTCGCGCATCGCCTCGACGTCGACGGGTCCGTTCACACGCGTCGTGAACGGCGCGTCGAACGGGGAGAGGACCTCGACCACGGCCATCCTGTACGCGTATTCCTTGCCCCGCGCGTCGGAGCGCGCATGGAAGCCGGGTTCGACCTCCTCGACCCGAAGCACGCGGATCTGCCGCGGCAGGCGCGCATTGACTCCGCGGCGCAGGCCATCCACCGGGATCCGGCAGGCGGTCCGGAAGTTGGCCACCTGGGCGAGGGCGTGGACGCCCGCGTCGGTCCTGCCCGCCCCAGCGATGCGGACGGGCTCGGAGAGCAGGCGCGCCAGCCGATCCTCCAGGACTCCCTGGATGGTCGGCCGGCCCGGCTGCACCTGCCAGCCCGCGTAGCCGGTCCCGTCGTAAGCGAGAGTCATCCTCAGATTGCGCATGGTCCGGGCGCCGGGGCGGCCGCCCGCGCCATTATATAGATGATGACCGATCGCCCCAGGCCGTCCGTTTGACCCCTCCAGATCGCGCCGGTATAATCCCGCGTTCTGTAGGCAGACACCCGTGTCGCCGCACGGTCCGAACGAGGCCGCCATGAAGAGACAGATCGCGCTCATCGTCCTGCTGGTGCTGGCCGCGTCGCCGCACGCCGCCCGCGCCGCCGCCGACGAGGATTATCGAGAGGCCGACAAGAACTGGCACAAGGGACCGGTCCGATGGCTGCTGGACCGCGATGAGGAAAAAGCCTACAAGAAACTGCGAACCGACGAGCAGCGCGCCGCCTGGGTGAAGGAGTTCTGGGCCAGGCGCGATCCCACGCCGGACACGCCCGCGAACGAATACGAGCAGATCTTCTGGGAGCGGGTCGAGCAGGCGGACAAGTCGTTCAAATCAATCACGAAGTCCGGCAGCCTCACGGACATGGGCCGCGTGTTCCTCATGCTCGGGCCTCCGGCGGACACGAAGCAGGACAGCCGCTACAACTACTGGATCTACGAGCCCGACGAGGTCACCGGGATCGCGGATCACCTCGAGCTCCGGTTCGCCGGCCAGCCGACCGGGCCGCTGCTGCTCGACCGCAAACCGTTCGAGGAGTACACCGAGGCGCATCCCGAGACCCGGGGGATCGGTTGGAAGATCCCGGCGGCCCTCCAGGCGCCGGGGGACGACCTCATGCTGGCCGATGCGGAGGAGCAGGAGGAGGATCTCTCCCCCGAGAGCCAGCGGCAGATCCCGATCCTCAAGGGGGTTCTCGATCGCGGCCATGGGCCCACCGACGTGCCTTTCGACGTCCGGTTCGAGCAGTTCGCCACCGCCGGTCAGACGACGCTCCTCGTGATCACGATCGAGACTCCGAGCCAGGCGGCCCACGGCAGCGGCGAGATCGGACTCCTGCCTTATGCACGCCTGCAGCCGCTTTCGGAGGACGGAAACGAGGTGAACATCACGGGCGACCAGCCGTTCGTCCACGCGCCGGCGGGCGATCATCCGCCGGACCGCTTCATCTATCAGGCGCGGCGCAACGTGCGCCCCGGAGCGTACAGGGCCGTCGTCGTGGTGGAGGATCGGGTCGTGCCCGGGACGCTCGGATCCGATGTGCGCAACCTCACCATCACCGACTTTGCGGATCGCTCCTTCGCCGCGAGCAGTATTTCGCTGCTGTCGAAGATCCAGAGGCTCGATCAGGCGGAGGGGCGGCAGGCCGGACCGTTCGTGTTCGGATCCTACCGGCTCATCCCCAGGGCGACGCCCGTGCTCGGCCGGAACGACGTCCTGGCGTTCTACTATCAGGTCTACAATCCCGCCGTCGACTCCGCCTCGGGGCAGCCCAAGCTCGAGGTGACCTACACCTTCTTCGAGCGAACCCAGGGAGGCTGGAAGCCATTCCGGATGCCGCTCAAGAAGGCGGTCGGCCAGGTCGAGTTGTACGAGATCGACGTGAAAACCCTCCTGCGACCGGACCACGCGCTTCCGGCGGCGTTCCGCATGGAGGTCGCGCTCGCGGACCGGACGAGCGGCCAGGAGCTCAGGCGCGAGCTGCAGTTCACCGTTCAGTAGAGCGCCCGCCCCCGGCCGCCGCGCCGCCCCTCTCAGGCCGACCCGATCTCGAGCCATCCGCTCCCGGTGTCGAGCCGGGCGGTGCGCCCCAGCGGAAAGGTGACCGCGCCCGGCCCGTGTCCCGCCGGGAATCCGAGAATCACCGGGTAGTCCGTGCCCCGCAGGTGATCCTGAACGATCTCCGCCAGCGGCAGCTCGTTGCCGGGATCTCTGGCGCGGCACTCGGCCGTCGTCCCCACGACGAGACCGTTCAGCCTCGCGAGACGTCCGGACTGGCGGAGGTGGCCCAGCATGCGGTCGATCCGGTACGGCTCCTCGCCCACCTCCTCCCAGAACAGGATCGCCCCGTCGAGCGGGGCCTCGAGCGGAGTGCCGACGAGGGTCACGATGAGCGAGAGACATCCGCCGCTCAGCCGGCCCTCGCCGCGCCCGGCCCGGAGGACCGTCGCGCCCGCCAGAGGATAGCGGAGCGGCTCCGGGCCGCCGGTCAGCGCCCGCCACAGGGTCGACTCATCGAAGGCCTCCGGCTCGCCGAGCTGGCAGACATGCGGACCGTGGAAGGTCGACAGCCTGGCCCGTTTCCAGGCGGCGGCGTGCACGACGGTCAGGTCGCTGAAGCCGATCAGGGACTTCGGCGATCTGCGCAGCGCCCGCAGATCGAGATCCCCCGCGATCCGGGCGCTGCCGTACCCGCCGCGGGCGAACCAGACGGCCGCCAGCGCGGGATCTGCGAGCATGCGGTTCAGATCGGCGAGACGATCCGGATCCCGGCCGGCGAGGTAGGCATGCCGATCGTGGACGTGCTCGCCGGGCACGGGCCGGTATCCCCGCCCCCTGAGATAAGCGAGGCCGCGTTCGAGCCGCTCCCTGTTCACCGGACCGGCGGGCGCGGGAACGCCGATGCGATCCCCCGGTCGGAGGGGCCTCGGGACGATCGGCCTCATCGGGCACTCCCCCGCCGGCCTCGCGCGCGGCGGAACTCGCTCTTCACGCGCGCGAGAGTCCCGTCGCCGCGGAGCACCTCCAGGCCGGTCAGGGCCAGGGCGCGGGTGGCCACGAGGAGCCCGGCGCGGCCTCCCGGGCCGCCGGCGTGGCGCGCGAACTCGGCGGAGTGCAGGGACACGCGCTTCGGCGCCACGGCGACGTAGGCATGCATGGACGGAACGCGCTGGCTGACATTGCCCATGTCGAGAGAGCCGCTCCTTCTGCGCGGGCCGTCCTCGGTCCGCCGCCCGAGCCGACCGAGCTCCCGTCGGAACAGCTCGGCGAGAACACGGTTCGTGCTCATGTCCGCGTAGCGGTGGTCCAACCAGCGCACCGTGGCGCGGGCTCGCGTCCGACGCGAGATGCTCCGGACCAGGCCGAGGAAGCGCGTCTCGACCCGGGCGAGCGCCGCCAGGTCGGGGGCCCGCAGCGAGAACCGGCCCACGGCGCGATCCGGCACGATGTTCGCGCGCCTGCCCCCCTCGACGACGATCCCCGGCATCCGGACCCGCGGCCCGAGATCCCTCCGCAGCCGCTCGACGCCGTTGAACAGCCGGATGAGAGCGTCGAGGGCGTTGATCCCCTTCTCCGGAGCCGACACGGCGTGCGCCGCGCGGCCCCGGAAGAGAACCTCGATCGAGTGGCAGGCGAGCGACGTCGTATAGACGCGATTCTCCGTCGAAGGGTGGAACATCAGCGCGGCGTCGATTCCCCGGAACAGACCCCGTTCGACCATCGGCACCTTGCCCCCGATCGTCTCTTCCGCCGGCGTTCCGAGGACCAGGATCTCCCCTCCCGCGTCGGCGGAGATGCGGGCGAGGGCCGCCCCCGCTCCGGCGGCCGCGGCGCCGATCAGGTTGTGACCGCACCCGTGGCCGATGCCCGGGAGCGCATCATACTCGGCGAGGAAGGCGATGCGCGGCCCACTCCGCCCGCCCGATCTGCGGGCCACGAAAGCCGTCGGCAGACCCGCCACCCCCATCCGGACGCGGAATCCCTCCCGCTCCAGAAAACGGGCGATCCCGCGGCTTGCACGGATCTCCGATCCGCTCAGCTCGGGGCGCTCATGCATGTCGCGGCTGAGCCGGCGGATCTTCGGCCACAGCCTGCGCACGGCCTGCTCGACGCGGGAGCGAAGCGAAAGGAGATCGGGCATGAGGCGAGGTCGTGGCTCGCGGACCGCGCGGGATCGAGCGGTCCTGGACCGTGAAGCCGGGTGGGCCGGAGCGGCCCGTAAGCCGAATTCTGTCGCCGCGACGTCGTCGCGACCGATGGTCATTCCTCTACCCGCGCGGTCTCCCGCGCGGGTGGCACGGCGCCGTCGGCGCCGTGCCGAGCGACCGACCCGGGAGCTCTGGGCGGGCCACCCAATCGCGCTCCCCTATTTGGTCTTGCTCCTTGCGGGGTTTGCCGAGCTGCCCCGGTCACCCGGGGCACTGGTGGGCTCTTACCCCACCGTTTCACCCTTACCGGCCGCGGGGCCGAGACCCCGCGCCCGGCGGTCTGTTCTCTGTGGCACTTTCCTTCCCGTTGCCGGGACTGGGTGTTACCCAGCGCAATGCCCTGTGGAGTTCGGACTTTCCTCTCCCCGGAATGCTCCGGGCAGCGACCATCCGTGCCACTCCGGCCCGGGGTGATCTTAGCAGAGCGTCGCGCCGGGCATCAACAAGTCGCTGTGCTAGACTACCCTCCGCCCCGGGCGCGGAGCGGAGAATGGCCGGCGACATCACCCTCGACAGGACGATCCCCCACAACCTGGACGCCGAGCGATCGGTGCTGGGGGCGATCCTCGTCGAGAATGCCGCGATCAACCGCGCCCAGGAGATCCTCCGGGAGGACGATTTCTACCGAGAGCCGCATCGCACCCTCTTCAAGGTGATGTCCAGCCTGTCGGAGAAGTCCTCCGCCATCGACGCCGTCACGGTGAAGGACGAGCTGATGCGCAGCGGGGAGCTGGAGGCGGTCGGCGGCCCCGCCTACATCGCCTCACTCCTCGATGACGTCCCCCGCTCCGCCAACGTCGAATACTACGCCCGCATCGTCAAGGAGAAGGCGATCCTCCGCGGACTGATCGAGGCGGGATCCCAGATCGTCGGCACCGCCTACGAGGCCTCGCAGGAGATCGAGGAGATCCTGGATCAGTCGGAGCGCCTGATCTTCAAGATCGCCCAGGACCAGCTGCGCCAGGGGTTCGTGCCCATGAAGGTGATCGCCGATGAGAGCCTCAAGACGATCGAGCGGCTGGCCGAGCATCGACAGCTCGTCACCGGCCTGCCGACCGGCTTTCCGCGGCTCGACGAGTACACGTCCGGGTTGCAGAACTCGGATCTCGTCATCATGGCGGCCCGGCCCGGCATGGGGAAGACGTCGCTGGCCCTGAACATCGCCCAGCACATCGGCATGAAGGCGGGGCGGCACGTCGGCATCTTCTCCCTCGAGATGTCCCGCGAGCAGTTGTTTCTGCGGCTGCTCACCGGGCTGGCCCGGGTCGACGCGCACCGCCTCCGCACCGGCCGTCTCTCCAAGGAGGACTGGACCCGCCTGACGCTGGCCCTGGGCGAGGTCTCGGCAGCGCCCATCTACATCGACGACACGCCCGGGATCTCCGTGCTGGAGATGCGCGCCAAGAGCCGGCGCCTCAAAATGGAGCACGGCCTCGACCTGATCGTCGTGGACTACCTGCAGCTGATCCACGGCCGCGGCCGGTTCGAGAACCGCACGCAGGAGATCTCCGACATCTCGCGATCGTTGAAGGAGCTGGCCAAGGAGCTCGCCATACCCGTGATCGCGATCTCCCAGCTGTCGCGCGCGCCGGAGCAGCGCGGAGGCGACCGGAGACCGCAGCTGTCCGACCTGCGCGAGTCGGGCGCCATCGAACAGGACGCCGACGTCGTGATGTTCATCTACCGCGAGGAGGTCTACAAGCAGACCGAGGAGAACCGCGGGCGCGCCCAGGTGATCATCGCGAAGCAGCGCAACGGGCCGATCGGAACCCTCGATCTGGCCTTCATCCGAGAGTACACGAAGTTCGAAGAGCTGGAGTGGCGACAGGCGTGAGCGCGGCCCTGGGCGACCTGTACAGGCCGACCTGGGCGGAGATCGACCTGGACGCCCTGTCCTCCAACCTGGTGGAGGTCCGCCGCCGCACCGGCTCGCGCCCCCTGCTGGCCGTCGTCAAGGCGGACGCCTACGGCCACGGTGCCGTGCCGATCGCCCGGGCGCTCCAGGAGGAGGGGGTGGCTTGGCTCGGCGTGGCGATCCCCGAGGAGGGCGTGGAGCTGAGGGCCGGCGGCCTGCGGCTGCCGATCCTCGTCCTCGGCGGCTTCGCGCCGCCCCAGGCGGACCTGCTCCTCGCGCACGACCTGACGCCCGCCCTCTACCGGCCCGATCAGGTGGACGCTCTGGCGAGGGCGGCCGCGGCCCGGGGCATCGTGGCGAGGGTCCACCTCAAGATCGACAGCGGCATGGGCCGTCTCGGCGTGCCCGCTCCGGATCTGCCCGGCTTCCTGCCCGCGCTGGCCTCCGCCTCCGGGCGGATCGTCGTGGAGGGGATCTTCTCCCACCTGGCGGTGGCAGACGATCCGGCCGATCCCTTCACCGCGGAGCAGATCACCATCTTCCGCGACGCCGTCGCGACGGTGCGGCAGGCAGGCCTCGACCCCCGGCTCGTCCATCTGGCGAACAGCGCCGCCGCCATCGACTATCCGCCCGCCTGGCTCGGGCTCCTGCGGCCCGGGATCGTTCTGTACGGGTACCCACCGTCCACGCTCATGACCCCGTTGCCCCTCCGGCCCGTCCTCAGCCTCCGGTCGCGCATCATCTACGTGAAGGATGTGGCTCCGGGCACGTCGCTCGGCTACGGACGCACCTGGGTCGCCGACCGCCGCGCCCGCATCGCGTCCCTGGCGATCGGCTACGACGACGGCCTTCCGCGACTGCTGAGCAACCGCGGTCACGTGCTCGTCCGGGGGCGCCGGGCCCCCATCGTCGGGCGCATCAGCATGGACCTGACGACCATCGACGTCTCCGGGATCCCCGGCGCGGCTCTCGGTGACGAAGCCCTCCTGATCGGCGTCTCGGGCGAGGATCGCCTGGGCGCGGATCGCGTGGCGGAGTGGGCCGAGACCATCACCTGGGAGATCCTCTGCGGCATCGGCTCCCGAGTGCCGCGCCTGTACAGGCGGGCGGGAGGACGGGAGATCCGGTCGCGGTTCGCCAAAGGTCTGGCCTCCGAGCCTCCGCAGGCGTTATCATGAACGGGTGCGTTGCTGGGCGCACATCAACTTCGAGTCCGTCGGCTTCATCCCGGCCCCCCCGCGGGGGGCGTGAGGTACCTGCGTGGGCATTCTGATACTCCGGATCGTCCTCGTCGTCATGTCGGTGGCCCTCGGGGCGGGCATCCGTCCGCCTTCGCTGCAGCCGCTCGACATCGCCGGTCCCGCCCTCGGCATCGGCGCGGCGGCCGCGATCCTCGGTCTCGAGCACCTGTTCCGCAAACGGGAGCTGAACGTTCTCCTGGGGGGGCTCGCCGGGCTGATCGCGGGCGGAGCCGCCGCGGCGATGGTCGGCGCTCTGCTCCCCTTCGAGGCGATCGGCGTCGCCGATCCCCTTCCCCTGCGGGGCTTTCTCTTCCTCCTCCTCGGCTACAGCGGGCTGGCCATCGGTGCGTCGCGCGGCGAGCGGTTCTCCCTGTCCGTCCTGAAGTCCGCCTGGTCCGGCGGTGGTCCGTCCCAGAACCACAAGATTCTCGACACCAGCGTCATCATCGACGGCCGCATCGCCGACGTGTGCGAGACGGGGTTTCTGGACGGGTCGCTCGTCGTTCCCCAGTTCGTGCTGCGGGAACTTCAGTACATCGCCGATTCCCAGGATCCGCTCAAGCGCAACCGCGGACGCAAGGGGCTGGAGATCCTGCAACGCATCAAGAAGGGGCGTGACGTGCGGGTGATCATCTCCGAGGTCGACTTTCCCGAGGTGCGGGAGGTCGACATGAAGCTCATCGAGCTCGCCAAGCAGCTCGGCGGGAAGATCATCACGAACGACTTCAACCTCAACAAGGTCGCGGAGCTGCGAGGCGTGCAGGTGCTCAACATCAACGTCCTGGCCAACTCTCTCAAGCCTGTCGTCCTGCCCGGCGAGTCGATGAAGGTCTTCATCCTCAAGGAGGGGAAGGAGTCAAATCAGGGCGTGGGGTACCTTGACGACGGCACGATGGTCGTCGTGGACAACGCGAAGCGGCACATCGGCCGCACCATCGAGATCGCGGTCACCTCCGTCCTGCAGACGACGGCCGGCAAGATGTTCTTCGGAAAATCCGAGTCGGCCGAGGAACCCGCCCAGGTCGGCGATCGGTCGAGGAGGGCCGGCCCATGAAATCATTACTCGCGTCCACGCTGGCGATCGCTCTCCTTTCCGCGGCGGTCGGAGCCCCGTCCGCGGCGCCGTCGGGGGCCGGGAGGACCTATCTCGTATTGCCCTACGAGAACGTGGCCGAAGAGCCCTCGCTGGACTGGCTCTCCACCTGCCTCGCTTTCACTCTCGGTGAGTACCTGAAGGGGACCGGCTCCCGCGTCGTCGACGACGAGGAGAGGGCCGTCCTCTACGAAGGGAGCGGCCTGCCGGCAGGGGCGCCGCTGATGCTGGCGAGCGCCATTCAGCTGGGACGCAAGATGCGATCCCGCTCTTCCGCCAGCCGGCCGGATCGACTGGTCCTCGGGCGTTTCCTCGTGACCGACGGCGCCCTGACGATCTCCGCCCGGTCGATCGATCTGGAGGGGGAGAAGGCGCGGCCGTGGGTGTCCCGCGAGGGGCGGCTGACGGATCTGCTGCAGCTGCAGAACCGCGTCGCGCTCGAGCTGCTGGATGACGACGGCGTTCCGATCCGCGGCTCGCGCGCCTCGATCCTGGAGAGGCATTCGGGGGACGTGCCGCTGCTGGCGTTCGAGACGTACTGCCGGGCGATGGCCGAGACCGACTCGAAGGATCGCCTCCGGCTCCTCCGACGGGCCGTGCGCGAGCGGCCGGGCTACCCGAAGGCGCTCTACCAGGCGGCCCGCATCCTCGTCCGCTCCGAGCGCTGGAGCGAGGCGGCCACGATGCTCGACGGCGCGAGCGCGGAACCGCATCCGTACGAGAAGGACTTCCACCTCCTCAGGGCCACGGTGGCGCTGGAGCAGGACGATCCGGGGAAGGCGGCGGAGGCCGCCCGGAACGCGCTCCGGTACGCGGACACCCCGCGGGGGCACGTGCTGCTCGCGCGCGCCCTCCTGGCCACCGGCGAGCGCGACGCGGCGCGCGCCGAGATGGAGGCGGCCGAAGCTCTTGACCCAAACGCTCCCGGACTCGACCGGCTCCGGCAGGCCCTGTCCGACAACACAACCGAGTGAACCGGAGGCAACCGTGATCCCGATGGATTTGGAAATCGCCCGGGGAGCGCGTCTGAAACCGATCGATGAAGTCGCCGCCGCGCTGGGCCTGCTGCCCGACGAGGTGGAGCCTTACGGCCGTTACAAGGCGAAGATCGGCCTGCACGCGATCGACCGGCTCGCCAGCCGCACCGATGGCCGCATCATCTGCGTCACGGGGATCAATCCGACCCCGCTCGGCGAGGGCAAGACCGTCGTCACGATCGGACTGTCCCAGGCCCTGCGCAAGATCGGCCAGCGGGCGGTCTGCACGCTCCGGCAGCCGTCGATGGGCCCGGTGTTCGGCATCAAGGGCGGCGCCACGGGAGGCGGTTACTCGCAGATCGTGCCGATGGAGGAGATCAACCTCCATTTCACGGGGGATTTCCATGCCGTCGCCGCGGCCCACAATCTGCTCGCCGCCCTGATCGACAATCACATCCATCACGGCAACGCCCTGGGGCTCGACCCCGCGGCGATCCAGTGGGGACGCACCCTGGATCTGAACGATCGCGCCCTGCGCCGCGTGCGGATCGCGTCGGGAGGCGGCCCGGGTGGCGTCGAGCGCGAGACGGGATTCGACATCACCGCGGCATCCGAGGTGATGGCGATCCTGGCTCTGTGCACCGGGGTCCGCGATCTCAAGGAGCGACTGGGACGCATCCTGATCGGTCTGGACGGCGGCGGCCGCCCGGTTCCGGCCTCCGCGCTCCGCGCCGCGGGGCCGATGGCAGTCGTGATGCGCGAGAGCCTGAAGCCGAACCTGGTTCAGAATCTGGAGGGGGGCGCGGCGCTCGTCCACGGCGGCCCTTTCGCCAACGTGGCGCACGGCAACAGCAGCATCCTGGCCGACCGCATCGCGCTCAAGCTGGCCGATTACGTCGTCACTGAGAGCGGCTTCGGATCCGAATGCGGCGCGGAGAAGTTGTTCAACATCAAGTGCCGTGTCATGGGAGCCGAGCCCGCCGCCGCCGTCATCGTCTGCTCGATCCGGGCCCTCAAGCTGCACGGCGGCGCGGCGATCGACGCCCGGGACCCGGCGACCTGGCGCCGGCCGGATCCCGGCGCCGCCCGGCGGGGCTGCGCCAACCTGGCGAAGCATATCGAGAACGTCGAACTGCACGGGGTGCCGGCGATCGTCGCCATCAACCGATTCGAGGGGGATAGCGCGGCCGAGATCGAGGCGGTCGTTGAGGAGGCGCGGCGCGCCGGGGCGGCCGCCGCGATCCCGATCGAGGTCTGGGCCCGGGGCGGGGACGGCGGTCTGGAGCTCGCCGAGGCGGTGGTGCGCGCCGCCTCCATGCCTTCGGCGTTCAGGCCGCTCTATCGGCTCGAGTCGTCGCCGGAGGAGAAGATCGAGACCATCGCCCGGAAGATGTACGGCGCCTCCGGCGTCGAATTCGGCGAGGCCGCGCGCGAGCGCCTCGAGTTCTGCCGGCGCGAGGGGTACGCGGATCTGCCGATCTGCATGGCCAAGACCCCTCTCTCACTCTCCCACGACCCGGCTCTCAAGGGCCGTCCGGAGGGGTTCGTCCTGCCGGTCCGCGACGTCCGGATCGCGGCCGGGGCCGGGTTCCTCTACCCCCTGGCGGGGAGCATCCTGACGATGCCCGGGCTTCCTCAAAAACCGGCCGCCCTCGGCATGGATCTGGACGAAGACGGGACGATTCACGGTCTCGGGTGATGCCGCCCGGCCTCCCCTCTTGACGGGCCGTACTCGCGGGTGCTAATAGTGGTCTGTCGCCTTCTCCGTGTGGAGGGTCTACTGTCATGAAGAGAGCGAAAGGTGTCGGAGTCACGCTCGCCGCAGGTCTCGTTCTCGCCGTAGCCGCCCTGCTGCCCGGCACGGCACTCGCGGACGATGACTCGTCCGTCGTGGTGACCCGGCCGGGCGTCGTCTTCCACAAGGTGGGAAGCGGCGACGTTCGCGGGCGGGGGCACGAGAAGTCGCTCGAGAATGCCCTCGCCGCGGGATACACGCCCTGCAAGATCTGCTTCGGGAAGGATCTGTCGGTGGACGTGCGGGCGGCCGGAGCCGGCAGTTCCGCCGCGAACGGCGGGTACACGGGCCGCGGCGTTGTCTTCTCGACGTCGACCCAGACGGTGACCGTCAGCCAGCCGTTCGGCCTCAGGGGCTCGTCCGGCAGGGGTATCCGCGGCGCGTCCAAGGCGATCCCCAATCCGTACACCCTGTGCCACGTCTCACTGAGGTTCCCGGGGCTCGAGCAGGGGGCGTACGGCGGCGACAACTGAGATCGCCTGATCCAGGCCGAGACATGAGGCGCGCTCTCCCACAGGGGGGCGCGCCTTTTATCTTCGCAGGCGCCCCGTGTAGCGGGCCACCAGGACGGCGTCGTAGACGCTGATGATCCACGCCAGCGTCGTGACGAAGAGAACGCCCATGCCGATCCACGTCGTCCGGGCCAGGAGCAACTGCTGCGGATCCAGAGCCGCGAGGACCCGGTAGAGAGGCGAGTGGAAATAGAGGACGAGGCAGTAGGCCTGGAGAAGGAACGCGTAGAGAAAAAGCGAGGCCTTGCCGAGCTGTCCGTTGAGGATCTGGCCCCACCCCGGTATCACCATCGACGCGGCCCCCGACACGATCGGCATGTGCAGCCCGCCGAAATCCCTTCCGCGCGCCTCCGCGCTCCGATAGGCGTGGGCGACGTTGTAGATCAGGAAAAAGATGAGGCAGAAATCGATGGACGAAGCGTACAGGAGCAGCTCCCACTCGTCCACGAAGAAGAGGACGGCGAAATCACGGATGCGATCCCACGTCATGTAGAGCAGGTAATGGAAGGCCAGCACCTGCAGCTCGAACATCAGAAAGAGCGTGGCGATCCTGAAATCCCGGTTGTAGAACTGACCCAATCCCCAGACGAACAGGGACAGCGATCCGGCGGCGGCCGGGTGCGGAGCGCTTCCGGTGATGGCGCGCGTCGGCCTCGGCGTGGCGGAGACCGTGTCCTCGATGGCGCTGTCACCGTTGGCCGATTTCCCGCGCCTGGAGAACGAGAACGGTGAGGAGCGCCGCTTCGCCGTCTTGCCCTTCGATTTCTGACTCGGCTTGAGGATGTCCTCTTCCGAGATGACGAAGACCTCGTCCTGATTGATCATCCCGCCCCTCCGTGGCGATCTATCCCTGCCCGGAACCCCGGGCGGGAACCGGCCGCGTCCCCCGGTGGGCTCCGGGAGGGCCGCCCCGGAAGGAGCAAGGCGCGTACCAGCGGCACGCCGGGGGGGAGCGCCGGGGTCCTCCCCTCTAAGGCGAGCAAACCCGGCCGCTTATGTCGGGACGCAGGACACCGCCGGCGGGGCTCGTGTGCGGATTCGCCCCGGAACGAGCACGATTCGGTAATGGGATGTTCAGTTCCGTAAGGGGGTGATGCTCAGTCGTGGGAGCGGCCGACGAGGGGGGCGAGGGCGCGGACCGAGCGCATCAGCTCGGTGAACTGCTCCGGGAGGATCGCCTGGGGGCCGTCCGAGAGCGCCTTCTCGGGCTGATGGTGCACCTCCACCATGATCCCGTCCGCCCCCGCGGCGATCGCGGCCCGGGCCAGCGGCAGGACCTTGTCCCGCCGGCCCGTCCCGTGGCTCGGGTCGACGAGAATCGGCAGATGGCTCAGGCTCTTCACCGACGGCACGATCGACAGATCGAGCGTGTTGCGGCTGTGATCGCCGAACGTCCTCACCCCCCGCTCGCACAGGAAGACGCGGTTATTGCCCTCCGAGACGATGTACTCCGCCGCCATGAGAAACTCATCCAGGGTGGCCGACAGGCCCCGCTTGAGGAAGATCGGCAGTCTCGAGCGACCCGCCCGCTTGAGCAGCGAGAAGTTCTGCATGTTCCTCGCCCCGATCTGAACGGCGTCGGCATACTCCTCCACCCGCGCCATGGAATCCTCGTCCACAGCCTCGGTCACGATCGGCAGACCGGTCTCCTTCCGGGCGCGGGCGAGGATCCGGAGACCCTCCTCCCCCATGCCCTGGAAGGAGTAGGGGGAGGTGCGCGGCTTGAACGCCCCGCCCCGCAGCAGGTCGGCACCCGCCTCCGCGACCGCGCGGGCGATCGCCAGCATCTGCTGCTCCGATTCGACGGCGCAGGGCCCGGCGATGACCGCCAGCCGCCCCCCTCCGATCGGGCGGTCACCCACTTCCACGACGGTGCTCTCCGGCTTGACCTCCCGGCTCACCAGCTTGTAAGGCCGGGTGACCCGGATGACCTCCTGCACTCCGGGCAGCATGTCGAACTCCGCCGCCGGAACCGGCCCATGATTGCCGGTGATCCCGATGGCGGTTCTCTCCGCGCCGGGAATGGGATGCGGACGGAGGCCCAGCGCCCGCACGCGATCTTCCACCGCGCGGACCTGCTCCGCAGTCGCCCCCCTGGCCATCACGATCAGCATCCGCGACCTCGTCTTCCGGACGCTCCGGATGATACGCCCCGGCCGCTCCGCTCCGCAACCGGAAGTGCCTCTGTTCTGTTGACAATAGCGCGCGCGCACCCATATACTACGCGCTTCGCGAAGCGAATGGGGAGGACCTCCGCGCACCACGAAATGGAACCTCATGTGAAGGCGCGTAGCTCAGGGGGAGAGCGCTACCTTGACACGGTAGAAGTCAGCGGTTCAAATCCGCTCGCGCCTACCATCTACGAACCGCCCCGCCCCCGGCCGTTTCCGGCCGCTCCGGACGGATCCATGCGGCCCGTCGCAAGACTCGACCAGGCTCCTGGTTCATGAAGGGACCGAGCGTGCAGAACGTGAGTGTGACACTGCCGAATGGGATCGTCCGGGCGTTCGTCCGGGGCACGCCGCTGCAGGAGATCGCGCGCTCCGTCGATCCCGACATGGGCGCCCGCGCGATCGCCGCGGTCGTGGACGGCGTCCAGAGGGACATCTACCTGCCCCTGGAGCGCGACGCGCGCGTCTCGTTCATCACGGCGGACTCTCCCGAAGCCGTGGAGATCTTCCGGCACACCACGTCCCATCTCATGGCGCACGCGGTCAAGTCGCTCTTCCCCGAGGTCAAGATCGGCATCGGACCCGCGACCGAGGAGGGGTTCTTCTACGACTTCGAGCGGGCCGAGGCGTTCACGCCGGAGGATCTCGAGAGAATCGAGGCGAAGATGCGCGAGATCGCCGGGCGCGACCTGCCCATCCGGCGGGTGGAGATGCCCAAGTCGGAGGCGCTCACTTACTTCCGGTCGCTCGGCGACACGCTGAAGGTCGAGCTGGTGGACGAGAAGGGGGGCGAGGTCGTGTCCTGCTACCGGCAGGACGACTTCATGGATTTCTGCACCGGGCCCCATCTGCCCTCAACCGCCCACCTGCGCGCATTCAAGCTGCTGTCCCTGGCGGGCGCGTATTGGAAGGGATCGGAAGAGAACCAGCAGCTGCAGCGGATTTACGGAACGGCGTTTCCCCGCGAGCAGCAACTCGAACGCCACCTGGAGATGCTCGAGGAGGCCAAGAAGCGCGATCACCGCAAGCTCGGCCCGGCTCTCGACCTGTTCAGTGTCGAGGACTCCGCCGGACCGGGCCTGATCTTCTGGCATCCGAAGGGGACCGTCGTCCGTCAGGTCCTGGAGGACTACTGGAAGGAGCGCCACGTCCGGGGAGGCTATCAGCTCGTGACCACGCCGCACATCGCGAAGGACGAGCTCTGGCGCCAGTCGGGTCATCTCGATTTCTACAGCGAAAACATGTACACGTTCGAAATTGAGAGATCGGGATACGTCATCAAGCCGATGAACTGCCCCGGCCATTCCCTCATCTACAAATCCCGTCTCCGTTCGTATCGCGATCTTCCGATCCGCTACGCCGAGCTCGGGACCGTGTACCGCTACGAGCGATCCGGCGTCCTGCACGGCATGATGCGGGTGCGCGGTTTCACGCAGGACGACGCCCACATTTTCTGCACCCGCGAGCAGGTCCAGGAGGAGATCGAGGGCGTGCTCGATCTCTGCCTGGAGTTTCTGAAGACCTTCGGCTACGAACGGTACGAGATCGACCTCTCGGTCCGCGACGACGCCCACCCGGAGAAGTACGCCGGTGACGCGGGCGGCTGGGAGATGGCCGAAGGCGCCCTCGTCCGGGCGCTGCAGAGTCGATCGCTCGCAGCGATCCGGCGCGAGGGCGAGGCCGTGTTCTACGGCCCCAAGATCGACATCCGGATGTTCGATGCCATCGGCCGCTCCTGGCAGGGTCCCACCATCCAGTTCGACTTCAATCTGCCGTCGCGCCTGCGCATTCAGTACACGGGACCCGACTCGGCCCCGACCCCCGTTGTCATGGTCCACCGGGCGATCTATGGTTCCCTCGAGAGGTTCATGGGAGGGCTGGTCGAGCACTACGCGGGCGCCTTCCCCCTGTGGCTGGCACCCGTGCAGGCGATCGTCCTCCCGATCAGCCAGCGCACGGAGGAATACGCGGGCACGGTCCGGGCGGCCCTCCGCGACGCGGGACTCAGGGTCGAATGCGACGCGCGGGGCGAGAAGATCGGGGCGAAGATTCGTGACGCGCAGCTGCAGAAGATTCCGTTCATGCTCGTCGTGGGCGAGCGGGAGGCCGGAGCCGGCACGGTCGCCGTCCGGAGCCGGCGCGAAGGAGATCTCGGACCGATGAAACTGGAGGCGATTCGCGACCGCATGTGCGCCATGCAGACGGAAAGGAGCCCGGGTCCATGAAACGACCGACACGAGGACCTCAGGCATGAGCCCTCCTCGCAGGAGATGGGAGGTACGCAAGCCGGAAAGCAAGCTGAGGATCAACGAGCGCATACGCGCCCGGGAGATCCGGGTGATCGGGGCGGACGGGACGCAGCTCGGAATCATGCCTCCCGAGCAGGCGCTGCGGATCGCGCTGGACGGCGGGCTCGACCTCGTCGAGGTGTCGCCGGACTCCGTCCCTCCCGTCTGCCGGATCCTGGACTACGGGAAGTATCGCTACCAGCTGAACAAGAAGGCGCACGACGCGAAGAAGAGACAGCGCACCATTCAGGTCAAGGAGGTGAAGTTCCGCCCCAAGACCGATCGGCATGATTACGAGTTCAAGCGCAACAACATCATACGTTTCCTCTCGAAGAGCAAGAAGGTGAAGGCGACGGTGATCTTCCGCGGTCGCGAGAACGTGCACCGCGACATCGGGCATCGCATCCTGACCCGGCTGCGGGAGGAAGTGGGCGAGTTCGGAACGGTCGAGTCGGAGCCCCGCCAGGAGGGGCCGTTCCTCTACATGATCCTGGCACCCCGGAAGACGGCCGGGGCGCCCGCGGCATCCCCGGGCGCGACCGGCAGGCGTTAGGAGACGTTCGATGCCCAAGATGAAGACCAAGCGGGGCGCGGCCAAGCGGTTCCGGCTGACGGCCTC
>JBFGDZ010000070.1:0-17207 GCA_041580375.1 Candidatus Polarisedimenticolia bacterium | reverse complement strand
GACATGGCGGACGGAGCGGCCGCCAAGGTCCTCGGAACGCCAACCCTGTTCGTCAACGGTAAGCGCGTGCGGGACCGCTCGTTCGAGGGCTTCAAGACGATGATCCAGGAGGAGCTCGCCAGCCTGCGCGCCGGCGGCGCCAAGCGGTCGCGAGCCCCCGGGACCTCCAACTAGGAAGCCTTCCCGTTTCTCCCGTCGGGCCGGGTCGGAGCGCCGGCGCGACGGAGCGCCTAGTCGCCCCCTCCCGCGCGGGCCTTGAGTTCCTCGAGCGTGCGCCGGATCCTCTCCGCATCCGGCTGGCCGGGCTCGATCCGAAGCGATCGCTCCAGGTGATCGATCGCCCTCGCCGTGTCGCCGAGCCGTTCCCCGTAAATCATTGCGAGGCTGTTGTGGGCGTCGTACAGCGACGGATCGATCCGGATCGCCCGCTCGTAGGCCGTCCGCGCGCCGTCCAGGTCGCCGCGGCGCGCGAGCAGGAAGCCGAGAAAATTGGCGGCGCGCGCCGATGGGGGCCGTCCGGCGGCGGCCGCGCGGAATGCCCTCTCGGCCGTCTCCACCTCGCCCCTGCGCAGCGCCGCCTCGCCGCGACCTCTGCGCACCTCCGGGTGGGAGGGGTCGAGCCGGTGAGCGGCCTCGAAATGCGAGTCCGCCTCGTCCGCCATCCCTGCCGCGTTGAGCGCGTCGGCCAGATTGACCCGAAAGACCGCCATCCCGGGATCGATGTTGACCGCCCTGCGCAGACACGTCACGGCCCTCTCGATCTCACCGCGCGACAGCGCGATCGATCCGAGGTTGTTCCAGGCCTTCGCCGATCGCGGATTCTCGTCCAGGACCTCGAGGAGCAGGGCCTCCGCCCGCGACGGATCGCCCATGGCGCGGTAGGCGGACGCCAGGTTGACCCGGGCCTCCGTTTCGCGCGGATTCCTCTTCACGGCGGCCGTGAGATGCTCGATCGCCTCCGGCACCCGGCCCTGCTGCAGGAGCGCCATTCCGAGGTTCATGAGAGCGTCGTCGAAACCCGGATAGATGTCGAGGGCCGCGCGATAGTTCTCCTCGGCGAGCGACCAGTCGCCACGTCGGAGGTGGGCATTGCCGAGATTGAATCGGATGCGCACCGAGCGGGGTGAAACGCGCGCCGCGCTCCCGTAGAGCGCGAGATCGTCCTTCCAGTCCGGGATGCGCGCCAGGGTGCGGGCGGCCCCCGCGGCGCCCAGGAGGATCGCGAATCCGACGGCGATCGTTCGCCAGCGCCCGCGGCACGCGGCCACGCCCCAACCGACCAGGAGGCACAGCCCGACGCTCGGCAGATACATCAACCTCTCGGCGCACAGCGTGCCGATGAAGACGATCAAGTTGGTCGTCAGGGATGCGCTCACGGCGATCCAGAGCAGGGAGAACCCGGCGGCCGGCCGGACGCGGATCACGAGGATGCCCCCGATGACGACCGCCGCGGCGAGCGCCGCGCCCGCGAGGACGGCCGGATCGAGCAAGCCGCCGGCCACCGGGATCTGCGCATGGGAGTAATCGGCCGAGAGACGAGCCGGCCAGACCAGGAGGCCCGCGTAGCGGAGCAGGACCGCCAACGCCGTGAGGCGGCCGTCGAGGGGACCGGCGGCGGCGGCCGGATTGTCGACCGGATGGATGGGAGCCTCGAGACCGAGTCCTCCCAGAACGGCCAGCCGCGCGGCCAGATAGCCGGCGAGCGCCAGCAGATGTCCTCCGTACAGCGTGAGGCGGCGTGCGCGGGCGGGCGTGGCGCTCGCGGGGAAAGCGATCTCCGACAGCAGGCAGAGAATGGGCGCGATCACCCCCGATTCCTTGGCCAGCATCGCCATGAAGCCCGCACCGCCCGCGGCTGCGATCCAGCGGCCGGCCCGCCCCGGAGGGGATTCCAGTGCGCGCCGGTGAGCCAGCACGGACGCCAGGGCTCCGCAGGCGGCCAGGATCTCCGATCGGCCCACGACGCCGGCCACCGCCTCCACATGGACGGGGTGCACCGCGAACAGCAGACCGGCCAGAGCCGGGGCGGCGGTGCCGTTAAGAATTCGCCCCGCCAGACGCACCACGAGCCAGGTCGCGAGGCCGTGAAGCAGCAGATTGACGAGGTGGAACCAGCCGGGGTGCAGCCCCCGCGCCACGAGACGATCGAGCGCGAAGGTGAGGGTGGTGAGCGGCCGGTAAAGACCGCCCGCGCTTCCCGCCGTGGACCAGTAGGGGGCGATCAGGATGCGGGGGAGATCGCGCAGGTCATGCAGCAGCGGGTTCGCCTGGATCGCGCCCCGATCGTCGAAGACGAACTCGTGCCCGAGGGCCGGGAGGAAGATCAGCACGGCGAGGCAGGGACCGGCCAGAAGCGCCAGCCGCCGCGCTCTCAAGGAGCGACCGCAGGCTCCCCCGGACCCGTCCCGGCCTCGTCGAGGGTGGCCCGGACCAGCTCCAGGTCGCGCTGTCTGGCGCCGGTCAGATTGAGCAGACCCTGAAGCCGCGTGCGGCGGCCCGCCTTCACGGGAACCTCCTCGATGAAGGCCACCGTGCGATGGGCCCAGTCGCCGCGGGCGTTCATCACGTCGAACGCGGCGTAGACGTCGTAGATCCCCTCGGCGAGATCGAACTCGAACATCTCGTCGAGGGTCGTGCAACGGTACTGTGGGTCCCAGAAGGGCACGAGGCCGCCCGGAGAATCCAGCCCGCGTGGGGCGTCCGCGCCGCGGCCTCCTCCCCCGACGCCCGGGCCGACGACCGCCCTCTTGCCTCCCCGCCCGAGCTTGGCCGCCGCCCGCATCGATGCGGTCCGGACGACCGGTGACTCGTAGAGCATGTGCAGGCGGGTCGGATCGCCGCGCCGGACGGCCGCGATCGTGAACTGGTAGCCGAACGTGAAGACATTGCTGCGCCGCGTATCGCGCGTACCCGGTCTGGGGAGCGGATTACGCGGCGGCTTGACGACCCGATCGTCAGGGTAGGTGCACCAGCGGCGATTCCCATCGAGCGTCAGCGTCAGGCGGCCGGCGCCGTCGCGCGGCGTCTCGGAGGAGGGGGGGGCCTGGAACCGGACCTGGCGCGGCGGCGGCGGCGCGACGGCCCCTTCATCCTCCGCTTCCTGTTCGCCGGCCCCGGCCTCCATGGAGAGGGCGACCGGTGCGACGGCCAGGAGGGCGGCGCCCGTGGTGAGGAGGGCCAGTGCGGGCCAGACCGGCGGCCGGGACCGTCGGCGGTTTTCGTACCAGCGGATCACGTTTCATCCCCCGACGGACGCCATCCAAGGCGCCCGGAGAACTTTCCGATGTCTCGCTTGCGGGAGTGGATTATACTTCCGGGGAGGCCGGTCAGCCAGAGCCCGGGTCCGGGCCGGGCGGCCTTGCTGTATTCCCGGAACTGCCCGTATTGCGATTATCCTGAGGGTTGACTACCGCGGAGCTGGGAGTTGGCGCTTCCAGCCTGTGTGTGGGGATGGTGGTGGAAAAATCTCCAAGGCGTGGTCAACTTCGGGATGGCGGGCAGTTCCGGGAATTCCAATGACTCCCCCATCGTCCGCCCCCGGCCAGGCCCCAGGACCCGGTCCGGCGCGGGCAGCCGACGTCTGCTGTCCTCATGAGCGGCGCGTACTGATGTCGATGACGGACCATGATGACCGCTTCGACATCGCCTATATGTCATGAGGAGACTGCCTAGCCTGGATGCTACACAAGACCTAGTGCCTTGTCAATAAAAAAGTACAATTTCTGGTAGGCCTCCCCCGTTGGACGAATCCGTCCTCCGTGCGCTCGAGTTCCCCGCGATCCTGACCCTCCTGCGGGAACGGACGCAGACCCCGCCGGGCTCGGCGGCGGCCGCGGCCCTGCGTCCGGCGACGGACGCCGCCAAGGTGCGGAGTGACAGCGAACTCACCGTCGAGGGCGCGCGCTACCTGAGCGAGCGTGGCGCCCTCCCGTTCGGGACGGTGGCCGATCCTGAGCCGATCCTGGCGCGCCTGTCCGTGGAGGCGAGCCTCCTCACCCCCCTCGAGATTCTCGATCTCCTGGGCTTCATGAAATCGGGGAGGGCGGTGAAATCGGCCATCACCGAGGTGCGGAGCGGCTTCCCGCGTATGTGGGAGGCGGCCCGCGATCTCCCGGATCTGGGGAATCTCGTCCGTTTCCTGGACGGGCGCATCGCGACGACGGGCGAATTCGAGGATCACGCCAGCGACGACCTGCATGCGATCCGGCGGGAGATTCAGCGCCGCAACGAGCGCCTCGCTTCGCTCCTGCGTGAGATCACTTCGCGGCCCGAGGTCGCCCACGCCCTGCAGGACGATTTCGTCTCCATCCGCAGCGAGCGCCACGTGGTGCCGATCCGCATCGAGTCCCGCGCGTCGCTGCAGGGAATCGTCCACGGGGTCTCGGGAAGCGGCGCGACCGTCTTCGTGGAGCCGATGGAGACGGTCGATCTGAACAACGAGATCGTCACACTGCGTGATCGAGAGTCGGCCGAGATCAAGCGCCTGCTTCGGGAATACGGCGACCTGCTGCGCGGCCGCCTGGCGGAGCTCCGGTCGCTGAGCGAGCGGCTCGGCCGCATCGATCTGATCATGGCCCGGGCCGCGCTCGGGCGCGACATGCGCGGAGTCCCGGCGGATCCGGGCGGCGAGGACGGTCTGGAACTGTCGGCGGCCCGCCATCCCCTGCTCGAGGCCAGCCTCGGAGATCGCGGATCGACCATGGTCCCGCTCGATCTCGCTCTCGACCCGGGAACGCGCGTGCTGGTGATCAGCGGACCGAACACAGGCGGCAAGACGGTCGCGCTCAAGACGGTGGGGCTCCTCGCCCTCATGCGCCAGTCGGGATGCCTGCTTCCCGCGCACCGCGTCCGCTTGCCGATCTACCGCGGCGTCTTCATCGACATCGGCGATGGCCAGTCGATCGCGGATCACATGAGCACCTTCTCGGCGCGCATCCGCACGGCCGCCGCGATCAGCCGCGACCTTCGCGCGCCGGCGCTCGTGCTCCTGGACGAGGTCGGAACCGGCACCGATCCGGAGGAGGGCGTCGCGCTGGGCGTCTCCCTCATCGATCACTACAGAAGTGCCGGCGCCACGGTGCTCGCGACCACGCACATGGAAGCGTTCAAGGCGTACGCGGCGACCACGACGGGATGCGCCAACGCCGCCATGGAGTTCGACGAGACGACGCTGTTGCCAACCTACCGGCTGCTGCCCGGGATTCCCGGAAGGAGCGGCGCGTTCGAGGTGGCCGCGCGGATCGGCCTTCCGGAGTCGATCCTCGCCGACGCCCGGAGCCGTTCCGGCTCCTCGGGGCGGATGGTGGAGGAGTATCTGAGGCGACTGCAGGAGCAATCGATTGAATTGGAGGAGCGTCTCCGCCTCCTCGACGACGAGCGCGCCCGGCTGGTCGCCGATCGGTCGGCCTTCGAGGCGGAGCGGGCCGAGCGTGAGCGCGGCCGCCGCGAGGCGTTCTCGACCGAGATCGAGCTCGCGTTGAGAAACATCCGCGAGGAGGGCGAGCGGTACCTGAAGGGTCTGAAGGACGATGGAGCGCGGGCGCGGGGGAGGCGGCGCGAGGGTCGGCTGGCTTCCCGGCTGCACGCAGAGGCCCGGCGCATCGTCCGCCGGGTCCGGCCGGAGTCCCGGGCCGGGGAGCGGGCGGGAGAGACGCTGCGCGCGGGATCACGTGTCCGGATCGAGGGCCTGGGGCAGGAGGGGATCATCGAATCGATCCGCGGCGATCGGGTCGACGTTCGCGTGCGCGGCAAGCGGCTCACCGTCGCGCGTGGCGAGTGCGCTCCGGAGCCTTCGTCAGCGGGAGCGCCGGGGGAACGCCGCCGGAGCCTTCCGCGCGGTGTGACCGTGCAGCGGCGCCCCGGCGGCGGAACCGCGCCCTCCGGCGAGCTCCACCTGCGCGGCCTGCGCGTCGAGGAGGCGCTCGCGCTCGTGGACAAGTTCCTGGACGACTCCTGCGTCGAGAACCTCAGCCCCGTGCGCCTCATCCACGGCCTCGGGACCGGCCGTCTGAAGAAAGCGATCGCGGAACTGCTCTCCGGCCATCCTCACGTGGAGAGCTTCGCGAGCGCGCCCCCGGACGAGGGCGGAGTCGGCGTGACGCTCGTGCATCTGAGGCTGTGACGCCCGGGCGGCGGCGTGCGGGACCTCAGCGCAGATCCCAGTAGGGAGCGAAGGCGGATCGATGCGCGCCGGGGTCCAGCACGATCGTCCCGCCGCCCTCCACCGGACAGTCGAAGGCCCATGCGACGGGAGGCTCGGCCGCGCGGGTCGCGATGACCCGGTAGCGGCCCGGGTTCACGCCGTCGAACTCGTAACGCCCCCCCGCGTCGGAGATCGTCCGTCGCGCCGCGTGGCGCTGGAACAGCGCGTCGGCCTCATCGCGGCAGTCGCGGGACGCCCTCGCGCGGTCGCTCTCCGCCGCGCGCAGCTCGTCCCGGATGCGGTCGCTGCGCGTCGCCGCCACGCGGAAATTGTCCGAGGAGTTGAGCGCCTCCCGATAGTCCTTCTCGAGCGCCGCGAGACGCGCATCGATCGCATTGAGGCGCGCGGAGCACGCGGCGCCCGCCCGGGCGTGCTCCTGATCGAGCCGCTCCAGGTCGGACACGAGGAGAACGACTGACGCGGGAGGAGGATCACCGCCCGCGCTCTGGAGAACGCCACGGATCCGCGCCGTCGCTCCGTGACCGATCGGAGCCCGTTCCCGGGAGGTCGAGCCCGACGGCGCCGCCGTCTCCGCTCCACCGCTCCCGGCCGGCACCCACGCCTCGAGCCGGATCCTGCGCCAGCCGTCGCGCTCCTCAAGAACCTCGAAGCCCGCGTCCGCGCGCAGCGATCCCAGCCAACCTCCGCGCGGCGCGTCGAAGATCGTCATCTCGGCCGACCCGGCTCCCGGCGTGGACGCCAGCAAGAGCAGCAGGGTGGACGTCACCAGGTACAAAGGGGTGTTTCGCTTCATGTTCGGCTCCGGCTTCCGTTCAGAAGGTGAAGGCCGCCGCGAGGACGGCCTCGAAATCGGGGGTTGCGTCCGTCAGGCCGCCGCCGATGGCGCCGCGGACGACCGTGTTCTCCGTCGGACGCCAGTCGAGGCCGATCAGAAGGTCCGCGATGTCGTCGGCATCTCCGTAAGGGGCGCCCTCATAGGTCGCTTCCGCAATGAAGACCCACATCAGCGAGATCGGCACGAGGACTCCGGTTCCGAATCGGCCCGTCGTGTTTCCCCCGGCGCCGCCCGGGGACTTCGCATCGTCGCGCTCCGTCAGCGACGCGGTCCAGATCCAGGTCGATCGAGCGAACCGCTTCCGGAGCCCGACGAAGGCCTGGTATTCGGATCGGCCTGGCCCCCGGCCGGCATCCTCATCCGCGAGAGGCAGCGTCGCGGCCGCGCCGATCGACATCTCCAGCGGACTGCGAATCAGACGGTACTTGCCGTACACCCGCGCGTCGGCCAGCCCCGCCCCATCGACCGCCCGGGGGGCCGCGGTGCCGAAGAGCAGGTCCCCGGCGTCGCGCCTGCGGTCCAGTAGGCCCGCGAACAGTCCCGCCTCGATCTCCTCCCCGAGGCGGAAGGCGGTGATCACCTCCCCCAGGAGATCCCGGCCCTCATCCTGCCGGGCGTAGGACGCCCTGAGCCCCAGCCATCCCGCCTGCACGATCGCCGGGTCCTCGACGAAGGAGCGGATGAGACGATGATCTCCGGTGACTTCGACTGCGGCAGCCGGACCCGTCGCCGCCAACGCGAGAGCCCCCGCGATCACCGCGATCCGGATCGCGTCGCCGCCCCCCGTGCGCCCTTCCCACGATCCCGGCGATTTCATATCCGTATGCCCACGCCTTCCCGCTTGAACGGATCCGGCCGGCCTCTATATTCGAATCGGGCTCCGCGTGCGTTCGGGATATCGCCGGAGGATGGTAGATGACGCGGGATGATCTGATCCGATCGATCCTGGAGAAGTGCGGGACGCCGCACGACGCGCGACATCCCGGCCGCCCGGATCTCGTGCGGCGCTCCCCGGCCGCCGGGGGCGGTTTCGCGCACGACTCTCCTCCAGTGAGCCCGCAGCGCCGGCGCCATCGCGATCCGCAGACGGGAGGCAGCAGCCTCGCGCCCGAAAAACGACCCTCCCGCAGGGGCCGCTCCTCTCAGTGATCCTCGCCCCGCTTTCCGGGGGAGAAGACGTCCATCCAGTTTTCGGGTGCGGGAAATGAGCGGCCGGCCGGAGGATCGGGCGCCTCGAGGCGGGCGACGGAGCGTTCCTTCTCCCGGATCTCCTCGACCTGAGACTCGAACGTGTCGGCCGCCGCCGCGCCCGCGGCCGCGCTCTCGAGTCTCTTGATCTTCTCCTGCATCAGCGTGATCTCGATGTTGCGCTCTTCGATCTCGATCTCCGCCTCGCGCACCGTCTTGCGGAGGAACTTGATCTCCCTGGCGGCGCGCGCGCGCAGCGCCTGATAGCGCTCCCTCGCCTGCTTCAGCTCCTCCGCCTTGGCTTCCGAGTCGACCTTGAACTCGAGCAGCTTCTGACCCCCGGCCCGGATCATGCCGTACTGGACGAGCATCTGCTCGTGCTTCATCAGCAGCTCGTTGTAGACGGAGATCGGCACCATGACCTCGGTCGGGTGCACCGGCGCTGGATCCGGCCTCCTCGTCTGCAGGGCCTCGGAGTCTTTGATCGGATTCGAGGTGATGCCGAGCGCGAGGAGATCGTCCCGGAGGATCCTGTATTCCTCCCCGAACTTGCCTTCGCTCTTCTCGGCGCGCAGGCGCCCGGAACGGATGTAGCGGCGGATCGTCGCCGGTGTGCGTCCGATCAGCTGGGCGGCTTCCCGGATCGTCAGGAGCGACATCGGCTCTCCTCGTCGGGGCTGACGCGCCCTGCGAAGCGAGCGCGGCCGGATCGATCGGCGCGTCTTATACCAGAATCACCGGGGCAATTCAAGGTGAGCCCGCGCTCACAATTCCTCGAGCAGGACGATGATCCCGATCGCGGCGATCATCAGGCCGCTGATCAGATCCCCGTAGCGCGCGAAAAACGGAAGCCGCAGGCTTCGCATGCCCCGCGAGGCGAGGAACGTGATCACGATCATGGTGCCGATGGTGCAGGCCGCGAATCCCGCTCCCGCGGCCACGAGGGGCAGGATCCCCTGCGCCGAGGCGGCGAACAGGATCGGCACGAGCAGGGCGCAGGGACTGATCCCGATGATGATGACGAGGGCTCCGCCCGTCACGGCGCGACGGAACCAGCGCTCGAGAATATGTCCGTGCGCGTGCACGTGGCCGTCCCCGATCGGATCACCGGTCTCCGGGTTCCCTCCCGCGTGCGCGCGCGCCTCGCGCCGGTGCGCCAGGATCCCGTAACCCAGACCGAAGATCACGAGCAGGACGCCCGCGAAGAACTCGAGCGAGCGGCCCGCGTATTCGGCCAGGTGGCGGGCCGAGCCGGCCCCGACCGCGATCCCGGCCGCCGCCACGGCGATGGAGACGAGTACGTGCAGCAGGCCGGCCAGTCCCGCGAGCAGCAGCGTTCTCCGTTCGCTCCACCGCTGCGAGCGGGCCATGATCACGAACGGGAGCCAGTGATCGGGGATCAGGGCGTGAATGATCGCGGTCCCGCAGGCGACCTGGAACAGCAGGAGGGCCTGGTGGCTCACGGATCGTCCTCCGGATGCCGGCGCGGGCGGGTCATCGTGGAAGGGGGCGGATTATAGCACCCGCGGACCGGGGGCCCGGGCCCCGGATCGTCCGTTTTCCGGCGCCATTTTCGCGCGGCCCCTGATCCGCGGAAACCTTTACTGGGCTTGACTTTTGGGAGAATCATCCGTATATTTGACCATGCCATTCTCCCTCAATTGCGGCTCGCATCCGTGCCCGGTGTCCAGAACCTGGACAGGCCAGGGCGCCACGCCTCCGGAGGGGGCGCTGGAGCGGAGACGGAACCTGCGGGGCTGAGTCCCGCGGATCCGGAAGGGTGGTGGCAACGTCATGAGAGCACGTCGAACGGCGTCGATGGTGGCGGGCATCCCGATCCTCGGATTGCTCGGCACCACGGCGATTCTCGGTGCCGAGCCGGCGACCGGCATTCCATTCCAGCCTCCCCCCGCGGAGCAGTGGAAGAAGCGCGACCTGATCTACGGGGACCGGGCGGAATCGGAGCGCCCCCGCTTCATACTGACCGCCGACAACCTCATCGCGTTCAGCGCGGCGCTGGAACCCGATGTGCGCCGCAGCTTCACGCGCTGGAGCCTGTCGCAGGAGTTCATGGGGCGCATGGAGCGCGAGTACGTCCGTTATCAGCAGAGGCATCCTCACGATCCGGCGCTGCTCGCGGGGCCGCTCGACTCGATCGCCGAGGAGCAGAGGGCCTACCAGGCGGAGCGCGTCCTGACCCGGGCGTTCGACAAGACGATGACCAGCTACCTCGAAGAGGTGGCCCGGACCTCGCTCGGATTGGGCCCGCTTCTCGATTGGGCCGACGGCGCCCGATCGCCCCAGCTGCGGTTCGGCCGATCCGGGCGAACCGCCCCCGAGGCTGGCGACCCGCCCGGCGCCGGACAGATCGCCCCGCCCGCGGAGTCCAGGTTCGGGATCGGCGTCGGTTTCAAGGTCGACGCCCATCCGCGGCTCGTGCTGCGCCCCAGATTCTTCGGGGTGCGCGCGCGCATCGAGGTTCCCGTACGTGACGAGCCGCTCCGGCTCTCCGTGACGCGCAGCTTCGGACGGCGCGCGCACGCGGCCCTCTCCGCGTCGATCGACGACGAGCCCGCCGAGAACTGGACCGCCCTCCACCTCGCCTTCTCCTTCTGAGCGGCCGCCCTCATTCCGGTTTCGCCCGCAGCGCCCTGAGCAGGGCCCGGCCCTTGTCCATGGTCTCGCGGAACTCCGCCTCCGGATCCGAATCGGCCACGATGCCTCCCCCGACCCTGAAATGCGCGCGTCCGCCGGCGCACAGGATCGTCCGGATCACGATGTTCAGGTCCATGCCTCCGTCGAGGGACAGGTAGCCGATGGCGCCGCTGTAGATCCCGCGCTCCTCCGCCTCCAGCTCGTCGATCACCTCCATGGCACGGACCTTCGGCGCGCCGGTCATGGAGCCGCCGGGGAAGAGAGCGCGCACGAGATCGACGCGATCGCGCCCCGGCCGGGGCCGCCCGGAGATCGTCGAAACCAGGTGGTGCACGGTCGCGAAGCTCTCCAGCCCGCACAGCTTTTCGACGTGGACGCTCCCGGGCTCGCACACGCGCCCCAGATCGTTCCGAACCAGGTCGGTGATCATGACGTTTTCGGCCCGATCCTTGGCGCTTCCCAGGAGCTCCTGCACCAGACGGCCGTCCTCGTCGGGCGTACGTCCCCGGGGCCGGGTTCCCTTGATCGGGCTGCTCGAGGCGCGGCCTCCGTGGAGGGAGAGGAACCGCTCCGGCGACGCCGAGACGACCCGGATCGCTCCGGTGTCCAGATAGGCCGCGAACGGGGCCGGGTTGTCCCGCGCCAGGTCGAGAAACAGATCGACCGGGTCTCCCCCGAAGGAGCACTCGATGCGGTGCGAGAGATTCACCTGGTAGATGTCGCCCGCTCCGATGTACTCCAGGGCCCGCTCGATCCGTCGGCGATGTTCGACGCGGGGCGTGAGGGAGACGGCCACGCGCGCTTCCACCTCCGCCCCCCGCTTCCCGGACCGGCCGTCCGGAGGACGCCGGGCGGCGCCGAGCCTGAAACGCAGGTCGTCCAGCCGGGCCGCCGCCCGTTCGTCACGCCTGCGCGCTCCACCCGGGGCCAGACCCGCGGCGACGAGGGCGATCCGGCGTTCGGCGTGATCGAACAGGGCGGCCGCGTCGTACAGCCCGAACCAGAGATCGGGCTCGGCGAGGACGTCCGGCGGGCGCTGAGGCAGCGCCTCGACGTAGCGGCGCAGCCCGTACCCCAGGAGCCCGATGGCCCCGCCGGCGAACGGAAGTCCCGGCAGCCTGGCGAACGCGTCGGACGGGATAACATCGCGGAGGAGATCGAACGGATCGATGTCGAGCGGCGCCAGCGCGCTCCGGCCCGCGCCCGACTCGACGCGCGCGCCCCGACGCGTGAAGGAGACGATGCCCGCCGGGTCCCAGGCCAGGATGGAAAAACGCGCCGAGGGATGCCCTTCGGAGCCGCTCAGCAGGAGGACGGGGCGGGTCGCCCCACGGACGCCGTCCAGGACGCGGGCCGGCTCGATCCACCCCTCGTACTCGACCACGCGCGGGCGGGAGAGCGGCTCGAGACCGGCGAGCGCCTCAATCACCGGAGCACTCGCGGCGCAGCAGGTCGCGGTACCGCGCCAGAAGATCGAGGGTGACCGGACCGATCCGCCCTTCACCGATCGACCGGCCATCCACGCGCGTGACGGGAAGCACCTCCCAGGACGTGTTGGTCAGGAACGCCTCCTCCGCCGCGCTCAACCGCTCCGCCGGCAGGGGCTCCTCCCGCGCGCGCAGGTCCGCCGAGCGCGCCAGCTCGAGGATCGTCTCACGGGTGATGCCCGGCAGCCCTCCCGCCGGCACCGGAGGGGTCGCGAGCCCCCCCCGCTCGACCAGAAACAGGTTGCTGGCGGTCCCCTCCGTGAGACACCCGTCCGCGTCCAGGAGGATCGCCTCGAAGGCGCCTTTCGCGCGCGCTTCCCGCCTGGCCAGGACCGATGCGAGACGGCTGATCGACTTGATCGACGCGTCGATGGCGGAGCCCGGCACCGCCCGCCGGTCCGCGATGGCGACCCGGACCCCGCTCTCGTAGAGCCCGGTTCCGAGGGGCGTGAACGGCGCCGCGGTCGCGATGACGGTCGGCGGGCCTTCGGCGGCGAGATAATCCCCGGGCCGCCCCGGCCCCCGCGTGATGGTCAGTCTGATGCGCGCCTCCTTCAGCCCGTTCGCCTCGAGGAGCTCGCCGAGCAGCGCGCCAGCGCGCGCCGGCTGCCAGGGCAGGGCCAGCCCGATCAGGCGAGCGGAGCGCTCGAGCCGGCCGAGGTGCCGTCCCAGGCGGAAGATCCTCCCCGCGACCGACCTCATCGTCTCGAAGATGCCGTCCCCGAACAGCAGCCCCCGGTCGAAGACGGGTATGCGCGCCTCGGCCTCGTCGACGAGTCGGCCGTTCAGATGGATCCACACTCCGGCTCTCCCGCTCGAATGTGCAGTCGGTGGTGATCCGCGCGCCCCCCGGGCCGGGCCGGATGGACGGACTCCTAGAGACCGGCGTCGATCGGGGCCGGGGCGGGCCGCGCCGCGGCGGCGGCATGATCGAGTCCGTCTCGCGACCTCTCCGGCGCGGGCTCGACGGGATTGTAGAGCGTGTCGCGCTCGACCGGAACGCGGCCGGCCTCCTCGATGAGCCTCACGAGGTCGTCGCGGCTGACGAGCTGGGGCGATCCGGAGCCGGCCTCGTGGAAGATCTCCTCGGTGACGACCGTGCCGTCCATGTCGTCGGCTCCGAAGTGCAGGGCGCTCTGGGCCACCCGGGGGGTCATCATGATCCAGTAGGCCTTCACGTGGGGGAAGTTGTCGAGCATCAACCGTCCCACGGCGACCTGCCGCAGATCCTCCACGGCCGACGGCTTCGGCAGATGCGACAGGCGCGTGTTCTCCGGGTGGAAGGCGAGCGGAATGAAGGCCATGAACCCCGCCGTCTCGTCCTGGGCTTCGCGCAGGAGGATCATGTGATCCAGGCGCTCCTCGATTGTCTCCACGTGCCCGTAGAGCATCGTGGCGTTGCTCCTGAGCCCGAGCCGGTGAGCCGTCTTCGCGATCTCGATCCAGTCCGTGTGATCGATCTTACCCTTGAACAGGACCTGATGAGCGTGGTCCGTGAGGATCTCCGCGCCTCCCCCCGGAAGAGATCCCAGCCCCGCATCCTTCAGCCGTGACAGCACGTCATGCCAGGACATTCCGAAGTTCTCGGCCATGGCGGCGATCTCGACCATGGTGAATGCCTTGACGTGCACCTCGGGGCGGACGCGTTTCATCGTCCGCACCACGTCGAGGTAGTAGGAAAAGGGGAGATCCGGGTTGACGCCGCCGACCATGTGGATCTCGCGGATGGGGCGGTCGATGAACTGCATCATCCGCCGCTCCACCTCATCGGTGGACAGCACGTAGGCGCCGGGCTGGCGGCGCGTCCTGTAGAACGCGCAGAACTTGCAGCCGGCGACGCAGATGTTGGTGTGGTTGATGTGCTGATTGACGATGTAGTAGGCGGAGTCGCCGTGCAGGGACTCGCGCACGTGGTTCGCGAGGGCGCCGACGGCCAGAAGATCGGGATGACGGTAGAGGGTCAGGCCGTCGTCGCGATCGAGACGCTCACCGGCCAGCACCTTCTCGGCGATCGGCCCGAGTCCGCTGCGCTCGACGAGCCGTTTCCGGAACGGAGTCATCCCCTCCTCGCGCTCACGCGTGCCCGGTCCGCTGCGGCTCGACGCCGCGCCGGTAGGCCGGCGATCCGACCCGGACGTGACGGTGCACCGCCTCGTCCTCGGGGGTCGAGATCAGCTCTCCCAGCTGGTATCGCTTGTTCTCCAGAGCCATGGAGCAGAGCGTCCCGCACATCGTGCAGACCGCCTTGTCGTAGTCCTCGCTCCCGCGGCGAATCTCGCGGGCCTTCTCCGGGTCCAGGGCCAGCCGGTACTGCCCTTCCCAATCGAGCCGCTTGCGGTAGAGCGACATCTGATCGTCGCGGGCCTGAGCCCCGAGCACCCCCTTGGCCATGTCGCCCGAGTGGGCGGCGATCTTCGTCGCGATCACGCCGTCCCGGACGTCCTCGATGGTGGGGAGCCGCAGGTGCTCGGCCGGCGTCAGGTAGCAGAGGACGTCGGCGCCCGCGGCGGCGGCGACCGCCCCCCCGATGGCCCCCGTGATGTGGTCGTAACCCGCGCCGATGTCGCTCGTGAGGGGTCCGAGCACGTAGAACGGCGCGTTGCGGCAGACGCGCTTCTCGAGCTGGACGTTCGCTTCGATCTGCTGGATCGGCACGTGCCCCGGGCCCTCGATCATGACCTGGACCGAGCGCTCGTGAGCGCGGCGGGTCAGCTCGCCGAGCGTCAGGAGTTCGCTGATCTGCGCGGCGTCCGTCGCGTCGCCGGTCGCGCCGGGGCGGATGCCGTCGCCGAGGCTCAGCGTCACGTCATACTCGTAGGCGATGTCCAGCAGCCGATCGTAGTGCTCGAGCAGCGGGTTCTGCTCTCCCGTCCGGGCCATCCAGGAGGCGAGCATCGATCCGCCGCGCGAGACTATCCCGGCGATGCGATGATCCTCGTCCATCCGCCGCACCGCCTCGCGCGTGACGCCGCAATGGACGGTGACGAAGTCCACGCCGTCCCGGGCGTGGCTCTCGATCACGTCGAACAGGCCGTCCGCCGTGAGCTCGTAGACCGACCCCAGATCCGCGACGGCCTGATAGATCGGGACCGTGCCGAGGATGACCGGGCAGCGCCTGAGGATCTCGGCGCGCACCTCGTCGAGCCGGTCCCCGGTCGACAGGTCCATGACCATCTCGGCACCGCACCGGACCGCCATCTTCAGCTTCTCGAGCTCCTCGTGCAGCTGCTGGTGGTGGCCCGACGTGCCGATGTTGGCGTTCACCTTGGTCGACAGGCCCTGACCCACTCCGATGGCGTTGAAATCGTGGCGCACGTTCTTCGGAATGATGACCACGCCGGCCTCGATGCGGCGGCGCAGGTCCTCGGGGTCCACCCCCTCAACACGCGCCACGTGACGCATCTCCGGAGTGATCTTGCCGCGCTTCGCCATCTCCATCTGAGTCATGGAATCACCTCATCAGTGCGCCGTCTCGGTCGCACGCATCTCCCTGATCACCGTCACCTTGATGCGTCCCGGATACTCCATCTGGGACTGGATCTTCTTCGCCAGATCCGAGGCCAGCATCGCGAGAGAGTCGTCGTCGACCTGCTCGGGGCGGGCTATGACGCGGATCTCCCGGCCGGCCTGAATGGCGTACGAGCTCTCCACCCCCTCCATGCTGTTCGCCAGGCCCTCGAGCTGCTCGACCCGCCGCACGTAGTCGACGATGCTCTTGCGCCGCGCTCCAGGCCGGGAACCCGAGATGGCGTCGGCCGCCGCGACGAGAACGGAGATCGGGTGGATCACCTCCACGTCCTCGTGGTGCGAGCCGATGGCGTTCACGACGATCGGATGCTCATTGTACCGGCTCGCCACCTCGACGCCGATCTCGGGATGGGTTCCCTCGCGCTCGAAGTCGATCGCCTTCCCGATGTCGTGCAGCAGGCCGGCGCGCTTGGCCAGCACCCCGTCCATTCCCAGTTCGGAGGCCATGATCGACGTCAGCTTCGCCACCTCGATCGAGTGCGCCAGCACGTTCTGTCCGTAGGAGGTGCGGTATCGCAGCCGCCCCAGAGTCCGCACCAGCCCCGGTTGCATGCCGTTGATGCCGAGCTCCCGGAGCGCCTCCTGCCCGGCCTTCAGCATCTGCTCCTCGACGCGGCGCTTGAATTTCGCCACCAGCTCCTCGATGCGGCGCGGGTGGATATTCCCTTCCTTGAGGAGGCGATCGAGCGTCAGTCTGGCGATCTCCCGCTTGATCGGATTGAAGCAGGACAGAACCACCGCCCCCGGTTGATCGTCCATGAGCAGCTGGACGCCGGTGGCCTTCTCGAACGCCCGTATATTCTTCCCCTCGTGCCCGATGATCCGTCCCTTCAGCTTGTCGTTGCCCAGGGCGAAGGTGGTCACGCTCCTCTCCGCGCTCCAGTCGGACGCGGTGCGCTCGATCGCCAGGGAGATGATCTTCCCGGCCTCGATCTCGGCCCGGCTCTGCGCCTCCTCCCGGGCCTCGCGGATCATCTTGGCGGTCTCGAAGCGGACCTCCTGGCGCAGGTTGCCGATGAGCATCTGCTTGGCGTCCTCCCGCGTGAGACCGGCGATCTTGCCGAGCTGCGCGTTCAGCTCCTCGTTGAGGCGGCGCACTTTCTCGTCATGGCGCGCCGTGAGCCCCTGGCGCTGCTGCAGCTCGTCCTCGCGCTGATCGAGGTCCTGCTCCCGGCTCCGCAGCCGGCGATCGCGCTCCCGGAGCGAGGATTCAGCCTCCTCGAGGGCGCGCTGCCCCTTCTGGCCCTCCCGGATCCTGTCCCGGAGTTCCCCTTCGAGCCGCGCCTTGGTCTTCAGCCACTCGTCCTTGGCCTGGAGCAGGGCCTGGCGCTGCTGGTGCCCGTCCGGTGGG
>JBFGDZ010000069.1:0-17435 GCA_041580375.1 Candidatus Polarisedimenticolia bacterium | reverse complement strand
TCTATGAACACGATCGTCGGGACGCCGACGACCTCGAAGCGGTCGCGCAGGTCCGCGATCGGCTCCGAGGAGAACGACGTCAGGTCCGCCTTGAGCAGCGCGAACCGGGAGGTCGCCTCAATCACGCGCGGGTCGGAGAAGGTGTGACGGTCGAGCTCCTTGCAGGGCAGGCACCATTCGGCGAAGAAGTCGATGATCACGGGGCGCCCCTCCTCCCGCGCCGTCTCCAGCGCCTCCGCGGAGAAGGGGCCCCACTCGGGGCCCGAGCGGGCGCTGACGAGCGGCATCGCGAGCCACAGCCCGGCGATGAGGATCGCGGCGCCGACCAGGACGCGCGTCACCAGAAACCACGCGCTGGCGATGCGCGAGCGCTCCAGCAGGGCGAGGTACAGCGCCGCCCCGAGGGCGAAGACCAGCGCGATCCACCCGACCTGTCGATCGGTCAGGAAGGGCTGCAGGAAGTAGATCGCCACCGCCAGAAGCGCGATGCCCATGACCTTCTTGGCGTAGATGAGCCACTGCCCCGACCGCGGGAGATTGGCCATGGTGCTCGAAAAGACTCCGAGCACCAGGCTCGGCAGGCCCAGCCCCACGGCCAGCACGAAGAAGAGCCAGAATCCCAGCACGGGCTGGCCGGAGGCCCCCACGAAGGCGAGCAGGCCCACGACGAACGGTCCGATGCAGGGGGCGGCAACGAGACCGACCGTTCCGCCCATCAGGAGCGCGCCAACGGGGCCGCGGCGCCCTCCGCCGAACCGGGTCAGCGCCGAGGGCATGCGGAACTCGAACAGACCGAACATCGACAGGGCCATGACGACGAACAGCGCGACGAGCGCTCCCATCACCCAGGGGCTCTGCAGCGTGGAGCCGAACAGTCCTCCCGTGAGCCCCGCCGCGAGACCCAGGATCGAATAGGTGAACGCCATCCCCAGGACGTAGAGCGAGGGAAGCCCGACGCGCCAGCCCCACCCGCCCGCCGCCTGGCTGGTGAAGAACCCGATGGTCACGGGGATCATGGGGTAGACACAGGGCGTCAGATTCAGGGCGAGGCCGCCGACGAAGACGAAGGCGATCAGAATGAGCAGCCCTCGCTCCTGGCGGAGCATCTGGAGGTCCGCACCGGCCAGACCGGTTCCGCGCGCCTCCGGCCCCGTCGCGGAAGCCGGATCGATGCCGGTCGGTGGCGATCCCGCTCCCGAGGCGACCGGGGAACCCTCCACGCTGAGGGCGACGCGGAACTCGCGGGTCTCGGGAGGAAGACAGGTCGTGTCGCTGCAGGCCTGGTAGGTGAGCCGCACGGGGATCGTCGCCTCGCCCGGGGGAGTCTCCGGAAGCGGACGGATCGTCGCCCGGATGACGGTCTCCCCCTCGTAGACCGACAGCCGCTCTCCCCCGGCGAACTTCAGCCTCACCATCTTTCCCTCGGGGTAGGCGACGTCCACGACCCGGGCGGGGGCCTCCTCCGGAAACTCCACGCTCGTCGGAATCAGGTATTCGAGGGAGGGGCGGGACGAATTGACGTGCCATCCCTCCAGGATGTCGATGTCGATGATGAGAGTCACCGACTGGCCCGGCCGGACCGCGCGGGCGGTATGGGTGAGCGTGGAGGAGACGACGCGCTGCACGTTCGCCCGGCCGACGATGGCGCCCTCGAGGACGCGATCCGATGCATCCGCGTCGACGCCGGTTGCCGGCACCGTCCCCGCCGCCGCGAGTCCGGCGCACAGAAGGACGGCGCAGGCCACCGCCCCACGCATGACTCGCCGGGCCGGAATTCGCATCGACACCTCCATGTGGACCATCCGGCTGTTCAACAGATCCTCCGAGCCGATTATTCTAGCCCAGGATCGCGATTCCAACCGGCTCCGCCCCCGCGGCGGGGCGGCTTGCCCGGGACCGGATCGCCGCGTATAAAAGGGGCGCCCGGTCCCGCGCGCGGCCGGGGTTCGAACCGTCGGGGCGCGCCCGCGTCTCCTGGAGGTCAGCCGGTATGTTGATCACCCCTCGTCTTCGACTCGCACGACTCGCCGCGGCCGTCGCCCTGGCCGCCCTGCCCGTGGAGATGGACGCCGGGGCCGCGACCCGCGAGGACATTCCGGTCCCGGAGGCGAGACCCGGCGACGCGGGGCCGAAACCGACGCCGCAACACGCGATCCTGGCCCGCTCCGCAGGATCCTGGACGGCGCGTATCGAGATCCGCTCGCCCGGCGAGCCGCCGCGCATCTCCCGCGCCGTCGAGACCGCCACGATGGAGTGCGGAGGCCTCTGGCTGGTGACCGAGATCGAAGGGGAGATCGGGGGTGCCCCCTACCACGGGCGCGGTACCTACGGGTACGACCCGGCCCGGGGCAAGTACCTCGGTATGTGGGTCGACTCGACCGCGACCTATCCGTGGCTGTCCGAGGGGGACTTCGACGAGTCCACGAACTCTCTCACGATGCTGATGGAGGGGCCCGGGGCGGACGGCCAGATGGAGCGCTGGCGGACCGTCACGCGCTTCGTGGACGATCGGCACCGGACGTTCACGATGTATCAGAGCCTGCCCGACGGCAAAGAGGCGCCGGGCCTCATCATCCGGTACACGCGGCGCCCCTAATCTGTGTCGAGACGGCCCGCCTCGGCCCCTCGGGGCGGGGCCGGGAACGATCACATCAGGCCGCCCGCGCCCACGCGCCGCCAGGCGGCACGCACCACGCGCCATCCGCCCGGATCCTCGTCCGCCAGCGTCAGCTCGAAGCGGTAGAGATCGGCCCGCATCGAGGCGAGATCCTCCTCCGACAGCGGCGTCGCTCCCGCTGCGACCAGCACCCTCGCCTCCGCGCGCTTGGGCTCCGGCAGCTCGAGGGACTGAACCCGGGTCAGCAGATGGATCGACTGAAACTCCACGAACTGGCGGCGGAGCATCGTGACGATGGCGTCCCGATCGCGTCCGGACGCGTCCTCGTACCGCTTCGAGACCAGCTCGGTCAGGATCCCGAGGTCTTTCTCGGCGACCGCCTGCTGGGCGCGCTCGATGACGGCGCGGACCCGCGCCTCGGGCGTTCGGGGTCCGCCATGGCAGGCAACGGCGGCCGCCAGCACGAGGAGGAGCGGCGACGGGTGCCGCCGGGCGGGGGATCTCAGGGTCCGGCCTGCGTGATCCATGAGTGCGGCGGCCACTATAGCGGTGCGCCCCGTTCCGGGCAAGCCGCGATCATCCCCCGATCTCGGCGAGTCGCCGCCTGACACCGTCCTGGCCCGGATCGATCGCGAGAGACCGGCGCAGCGCCCGGATCGCCTCCTCGGTCCGGCCGAGCCGCAGGTAGACTTCTCCGAGAAGGGTCTGAGCGCGGGCGTCGCGCGGCGCCAGCCGCGCCGCCTCCTCCAGCAGGGCGCGCGCGGCCGCGACCTCGCCGCGGCGCAGGTGCCACTCCGCCAGACCGATGCGCGCGCCGCCGGATTCCGGCTCGAGAGCGATCCATCTCTCGAACGCCGCGCCCGCCTCCGCCGCGCGGGGCGACCCGTCCAGGAGCAGAGCGAGGTTGCCCTGCGCCACGGGCCAGCCGGGGTCGGACCGCACCGCTTCCTCGATCCGCGCGATCGCCTCGTCGGTCTTCCCCTGCAGGGCCAGCAGCGTCCCGAGGCTGTTCAACAGCACGGCATGGCCCGGCCGCATGGTCAGTCCGCGCTCGTAGAGTTCGCGCGCCGCGTCGAGGCGGCCCATCTCCTGCAGCGTGAGGCCGAAATTGTTCATCGCCGCGAGATGCCGCCGGTCGCACCGCAGCGCCTCCTCGAACGAGCGGGCCGCCTCCTCGAGTTCGCCCCGCCGCCGGTGAATCTCCCCGATGCGCGCGTGCTCGTCGGCGCCGAGCGGCGCGATCTCGACCGCCCTGCGATAGGCGGCCAGAGCCCCCGCGTCGTCCCCGCGAGCCTCCCTCAGCGCGCCGAGCAGAGCATGCGCCTGAGCGAAGGCGGGATCGATGTCGAGCGCCCGGCGCAGGTGGGCCTCGGCGGCGCCGGGATCGCCTGCGGCCTCCGCCACCCGGGCGAGGATCACCTCCGCGTGCTTGTTCCGCGGGTCGGCCGCGAGCGCGCGGCGCGCATGGGTCCTGGCGCGCTCCGGATCCCCCCTGCGCCTCCACGCCTCCGCCAGATTGTTGAGCGCCAGAGAGGGAGAGGACTCGCCGCTGTCGAGCGCGCGCTCGAAGTGATCGATGGCGGCGTCGAGATCCCCCTCCTCGAGGGCCAGCAGGCCCCGGTTGTTGTGCGCGGTGAGCCGCTCCTCGCCGATGTAGCCGAGATTCCTGAGCTTCTCGAGCAGCTCGGCCTGCTGCGGACCGCCCGTCCCGGCGGCCGGCTCCATCGACCCCTCGCGCCCCCCGTAGGAGTCGATCCAGGCCAGGGGACGTCGCTCGAGCAGCTTCTCCTCGAACGCGGCGACGAGCGGCTGGCCGTCCATGTCGCGCGGGACCGGCAGGCCGTACAGTGCGATCAGGGTGGGCGCGACGTCCAGGACCGAGGCGGCGCCGAGATCGAATCCGGCCCGGATCCCGGGGCCCGCCAGGACGAGCACGCCGACCGGGGTGTGCCAGTCGGCCGCGGCGGGACCGCCGATGCGGGGATCGCTTCGCGGCGGGCGATCCGATCCCGACTTGAATCCGTGATCCGAGACCAGGACGATGACCGCGTCCTCCCCCGCGGCGGCGACGATCTCGCCGATGTAGCGGTCCTGGAGCTCGTAGAACCGATCGACGACCTCCCCGAAGATCGCCGCATCGGTCGGATCGAACCCCTCCAGGGCGGGCGGCCGGAAGCCCATGAAGAGGTGCGAAGCCGTGTCGGGCCCCTCGTAGTAGACCGTCCTGAACCCGGGACCGCCATAACGGAAGAGACGCAGCGCGATGGCGTGGTAGGTCGCCGCGGCGGCGACGATCGTGCGCAGCCCGTCGAGACGCTCGCGCTGTCCTTCCGTCGGCTGCGGGGGGAGGCGGCCGCCCAGGAGTGGCTCGAGTTCGTCGTCCCGGATCTCGGCGGGCAGGCGGATCAAAGGACGGATCTCCTCCAGGAGCGACGGCGGCCAGGTCTTCGCACGATCCGCCTCCGGGTCCGCGCGCCTCCAGTCCCCTCCGGCCGTCTCGCGGAACAGCTGATACGCCACGCGATCGGTGACCATCCGTCCGGGGAACGGGGTCGCCGGCCACGTGGCCCACCAGGCGACGACGTCCCCTTCGATCCCCTGCGCCCCGAGAATCTCCCACAGGGCCGGAACGCGGCGCATCGAGGAGGTGACGGGGATCGGCGCGCCGGTGTCGCGAGCCGTGACGACGAAATCGACGATGCCGTGCCGAGCAGGGCCGGCTCCGGTCGCGATGCTCGTCCAGACGACGGGCGACAGGATCGGGCGAAGGGTGCGCAGATGAGCGCGGGCGCCTCGCGCAACGAGGGCCTCGAGGTTCGGCATGCGTCCGGCCTGGACGAGCGGGTCGATCACCCGCCAATCGAAGGCGTCCACGCCGATCAGAACGACCGTGCGATCGATCGGCTCGACGCCGGCCGGGACGATCCCCTCCACGCCGGAGCCGGGGCCGCCGAACGCCACGACGCGAACCGACTCGACGCGGATGCCGTCCGGGCGGACCGCGTCGTCGATCGCCCCGCGGATCGGCGCCGCCTCGCCGATCGGGCCGTCGCGGCCCGCGGCATCGCGGCCCGCGACCTGCTCAGCCACCGCGCTCCGGACCCGGTCGGCGAGCCAGCCGGTCTCGAAGCGCGGCCCGTGACGCCGGTGGAGATCGATGAGCCGTTCGGGATCGATGGAGTAGACCAGGTGGATCCGAAGCTCGATGCTCGCCCCCTCGCGCGTCAGGACGGATCGAGCGCCCCTCATCTCGACGCGCGTGCGGGCGGAGCCGCCCGGGTAGGCGGCGACCCGGCCCAGGAGGCGGGGCACGATCCGCCACCCGCCGCGCGCCACGCGCGGCCCGCTCAACGGGCCCAGCGGTTCGACGACGAAGAGGGCGCCGGGCGCATCGAGGCGGCGTACGGAGATCGCGAGATAGAGAAACGCCAGGGACAGGACCGCCAGAAGGACGCGGCGGGAGATCCGCATGCGATCGAGTCTAGCATGGGGCCCGGGCGGACCCCGGTGCCCGCGTTCACCGCGGGACCCGCGTCATCCCCGGAGCCATCGCCGGCCCCGGGTATGACGCCGGCGCTCCCTACGGACAGATGGGCAGCTCGGTGCGCAGCGTGCCGTTGCTCCGGCGCCCGAGGAGCGATCGCGGCCCCGCCGCCGTGCTGTGGGCGTATCCAACGAGGTAGTAGTGGATCGAGCCCACGGCGGGATTCGCGCCGCCGTCGGTCGCCGAGACGATCGGTCCGGGCGCCCCGGCCGGCTGAGCGACGCGCGACCCCAGACAGGCGGCCGAGGACAGCGTGCCCAGAGCCGCGTCTCCGGCGACGGAGAACGTGCCGCGGTACGCGTCGTACCCCGTGAGAGGGATCGGCTGCGGGATCGAGATCCACTCCAGCAGCGTCCCGCCTCCGCCCGCGAGGCTCGCGTCGAGATCGATCTCGTCGCCGTCGCCGCGGTAGACCTGGATCGAGATCGTGTTGGCGGCCGTGGGCGACGCCGTGCTGGTGCACGACGCGTCGATGCTGCAGCGCGCCTGAACGCGGTAGGTGGCCGCGCTCCGCGGGCTGTCCTGGAAGCTGGGGCTCGCCGACCATTCCTGGACGAGGACGCCGTCGCGGAAGAACCGGAACTGAGTGCTGCCCCCGATGCAGCCGCCGACCGGATCGGTCTGGGAGGCCGACACGAGGATCTTCTCCCCGGCCACGATGATCCCGTTTCCGTCGGCGTCCAGCACGCGGATCGCCATGTCGAACCCGTTGTCGCTTCCCAGCCCCTCCAGGCAGCGGTCGCTCGGGCAGGCCGCGGCGCCTGGCGGATCGAGGTCGGCGCTCGGGCTGAACTGGGCCTGAATGGCGCCGGTGACCCGGATGTCGTCCACCCACCAGCCGTCTTCGCCCTGGAAGTTCGCCCAGGTGCCGCCGACCTGGTAGTAGGAGTTGCCGCCGCCGAAGTCCCACGACTGGGCGATCCAGCGGACGCGCACCCTCTGGCCGATGAAGTTGGCGAGGCTGAACTTGCTCTGGACCCACAGGCCGTTCCCGGTCGCGCCGGGGAAGCCGGGGCCGTCGCAGTCGAACACCGTCGTCTGGTCGTACGGATTGCCGCAATGCGACCAGATCCCGATCGGGAAGCACATCAGCTCCCGCACGCCGCGCGGCGCCGGCGGGGCGGTGCCGCTGTCGCTCGGCGTGAAGATGCAGTAGGTCGGGGACGGGCCGTAGTTCGACCAGACGTAGGCGATGTGATCGTAGACGTTCTGGAACGGGGCCAGCTTGTCCCAGACCCCCCACTCGTCGATCGCGGGATCGATGTTCTGGTCGACCTGGATGTGCACGTCGCCGAAATCGACCGCCTGCCCGTCGATGATGCCGCCGGTGCTGTTGTTGTCCATCAGGCTGACGATGTGGAAGAACGACAGCTCGAGGTCGCCGGCCTGCGGGAACAGCGTCAGGTTGATCGGCAGCGTCATCCAGGCCGCCAGCTGGCGGAATTGTGTCGTGTCGCCGTTGATCGTGCCGGACTCGTAATGGGCGCCCCAGTGCAGCGAGTTCCTGAAGCCGGGGTCGGTGCCGCTGAACGAGAGGGCCCCGTCGGACGGCGTCCCGTGGGTCGCCTTGTTGTCGCATTCCCCGAACGGGCAGTGGATGTGCCAGTCCATGTCGTTGTCCGGATCGATGATGCACCTCGGCTCCACGGGCGGCACCTCGAAGCCGGCGCAGGGCGTCCCCGACAGGATGTTGATCCCGCCCGGAGACGTGCCGACCGTCACGCCGAGGGTGTCGTTCAGGCTGCCCGGGGTGCCGATCGGCAGCGGGCTGAGGCTGATCCGGCCGTCGCCCCCCTCCCGGTCGGTGTCGAAGTCTTCGAAGAAGAGCCCGTCGTCCGCGGTCCCCGCAATGCCGTCCGGTCCGGGGATCCGATCCGGCTCCATTCCGCCGCCGGGAATGTCGAGGTCGAGCAGCGTTTCGATCGTCACCCGGCTCCTCGTCCCCGAGACTTCGTTGGCCGTCACGGTGAGCGCGAAGACCCCCTTCGCCGCCGCGGCGGGGTTGGTCGTCTCCGTCGTCTGGCTCACGATGTACTCGAACTCGCCGTCCGGGATCCCGAGCGTCGCGGTGTCGATGACCGCCCCGCGCGGGAACGAGCCGACGATGACGGTCGATTTCGTGATGCAGGAGATGTCCGGATCCGTCGTCGTCAGGATCAGCTGCGCTCCGGTCAGATCGGGTCCGGCGTTCCGGACCTGGATGCTCATCCTGGCCGTCTCGCCCGCGTCGGCGAAGCTGTCCAGGTCCCCGTCGATGTCCCGAACGGACGCCGCCAGGACGACGAGCGACGCCGCCGGGAGCAGGTCGCAGTTCACGAACGTGCGGTAGGTGATCGCGTCGTCCGGGATCCCGTTGTTGTCGTCGTCGATCGTCTCGGTCGGGTCGCACGCGTCGCCGCGGCCGTCCGAGTCGGTGTCGAGCTGCTTCACGGTGCCGGGCACGATCGTCGGATTCGGCACGGTCGGGCAGTTGTCCACGTTGTCGGAAACGCTGTCGCCGTCGAAGTCGTCGTTCACGAGCCCGCAGCCCCCGTCGTTGATGACGCCGAGCCGCTGGCACGTCTCCTGGGAGAAATTGATGCAGACGTTCGTCGGACCGGAGCACTGATTGTCGGCCGTGCAGGATTTCCCCGGCGTCTCGCTGCAGGTTCCGGTGATCGGGCAGTTCGCGTCGACCGTGCAGATCGTGGCGCTGGTCCGGCTGCAGGACCCCGCGGAGAGGACCGCCGAGCGCGGGTTCAGGCAGTCGCCGTCGCAGGCGTCGCCGATCTGATCGCTGTCCCGGTCGGTCTGCGACGGGTTCGGGGTGCGGACGCAGTTGTCCAGCCTATCGTTGATGCCGTCTCCGTCGCGATCCGAGGTCGCGTTGCACGCCAGCCCCCGGGTCGACTGGCCACCGCCCGGCGTCTGGCCCGGGTTGTAGACGTCCTTGCAGTTGTCCAGGCCGTTCACGATCCCGTCGAAATCGATGTCGTCGAAATCGCAGAGATCGCCGATCCGGTCGCCATCGGAGTCCTGCTGATTGGGGTTCGCGATGTTCGGACAGTTGTCGCAGAGGTCTCCGATGCCGTCGCCGTCCGCATCCTCCTGAAGCGGATTGTAGAGGAAGGGGCAGTTGTCGCCGGCGTCGATCCCGTCGTTGTCGACGTTCCCGAACTCGTTCTCCCCGGTCTGGCCGTCGGCGTCGCCGTCGCAGGTCGGATCGAGATAGAAGAAGTTCAGCGTGGCGTCCGTCTGCGGGTTCGTGAACAACAGGACGGTGTCGTCGATCAGCGTGCTGATGGTGACGAAGCCGCGGAACAGGCCGGGCTCGCCCGGCACCGCGGGGATGTCGAACGACTTGCGCGGCAGGTTGGCCGTGATCACGCCGGTGGAGAACGGGATCCCGTCCGAATCGGTCGTGGCGAAGACGGTGACGCTGCCCTGGCCGGCGCGCGGCGGGTCGAACACCGTGACCTCGACGGTCTCGTTGCACTCGTAGATCGCCGTCCTGTCGACTGTGAGCGTGGCGCACTGCTGGCCCGCCGGCTGGCCGGGCCCGCCGAAGCGTCCGCAGGCCGGATCGCCGCCCTCGTCGACCGGATGGAACTCGTCCCACTCGAAGATGACGTCGTCGATGCCCATGCCGTAGTCGCCGATTCCCGCGGCGGTCTCGATGGTCGAGAAGCTGATCCCGAACTGCCAGCGGTTCTTGGGCGATCCGGGGGCGGGGCCGCCGAAGGCCTCCGTCTGCCCGGTGCCCAGGCTCAGGGAGAGCTGGCTGTCCTCCCAGTCGAGAAGGACGACGTCGTAGTTCCTCCCGGGACCGGCGACGGTGTTCTGCTCGCAGCACTCCGCCGGGACCGTGCAGCCGGGAGCGCAGATCTGCGGCGCCCCGGGATCGGGGAACGGCCTGTAGTCCGGCGGCGCCACGGGGATCGGGCTGCTGCTGTTGGCGTTGCTGCCCGAGGTGAACGCCGTGAAGCCGACCTCGTCGCCGCTGACCGCGGACTGCATCCCGGCGGAGAGCGAGCCGTCGGGATCCACGGTGATCCCGAACGTCCGCTGCGGTTCCGTGCTGCCCGGATACAGCCCGTAACTGTAGAAATTGAACCCACCCATGCTGTACGAGTAGGAACGGCAGAGCAGGCACGTGTTCGTGTCGCTGTCGATGTCGGCGTCGATGTTAACGGCCCCCGTCGTGTCGGCCTGGGCGGCGGTCTGGAGGAACTGGATGTTCAGGTTGAAGCCGAACCGCTGGAACTCGACGCCGTACTCGAAACCGCGCGCGTCCGGGACCTGGTTCACCTTCTGGATGATCGGGGAGATCAGGAAGTCGCTGATCCGCTCCGCCTCGGGCGGCGTGGCGCCGTCCCGCGGCACGGAGTGATCATCGCAGACGCTGGACGACAGGGACGGCGTGGCGGGATTGCCGTCGCCGGTGTGCCAGATGCCCGCGCCGTTGTTCTGGAACCACCGATTGGAATTGCCGTCGGCGATCGCCGTCTGGAACCCGCAGTGCCCGAGACGGACGTGCTCCCAGACCGACGGGGTCGTCAGTCCCCCCGGGCGGCTGAACGGCCCGCGCACCGTGTAGAAGCCGCCGTTGTTCCGGTCGAAGTTCCACGGCACGCGATCCGCCGAGGAGGGCGTCGGGCCGGCGAGGATGCCGCCGTCGAGGAGCCCGTTCACGATGATGTCCTCGCCCGGATCCAGGACCCCGTTCTCGTCCAGATCCTCGCCGAGGGTGTTGGAGATGTTCCCGCCGGGCGTCCCGACGGTGAACAGGCTCGAGAAGACGATGTCCTCGTCGGGCCAGAAGATGCCGAAGAACGGATCGAACCGATCGGCCCGATCGATCTGGAGATTGCGGTTGAAATCGCGCACCTCGCGGCCGCCCGCCGGGAAATCGGTCGAGTAGTGGAGCGACTCCTTGTCGGCGTTGATCACGTGGCTGAAGCTGTAGGAGGTCCGATTGAGCTGAACGCTCTGCGCCCGCCCCTGGAGCGACAGGACCAGATCGACCCTCCGGTCCGCCAGGCTGAGCGCGTTGGCCGCCGTTTCGTCGACCGCCAGGAGGAACGTGATCCCGGCGAAGGAGTTCGCCGGCAGCCTCCCGATGTTCTTCGGGGAGTCGAGGACCCGGATGGCGCCCGCGCCGGGACCCTGGGGCGTCAGGGTCGCCATGACGTCCTGCAGGTCGTTCGCCTCTCCGGATCCGAAGTTGGAGAGCGCCACCGAGTAGGTCAGGCGCTCGCCGGCGTCGAGGTACGCGTCGTTGTCGCAGCCGCCGGCCACTAGGGTCTGCGAGTCGGGCACGCCCTGCCGGCTGAACTCGGTCCGCACGATATTGGGCGTGCACCGGAAGTCGCCCCGCGCCTCGCCGTCGCGCGGCGCGTCGCTGTAACGGACGACCACCGTCAGCCCGTCGTCCCCCTCGACGATCCCGTTGCGCGGGACGCCGACCGCTCCGAGCCGGACCGGCATGCGCGCTCCGCTGAAATTGCCGCTTCCGGGCGACACGCTCGTGAAGGAGATGCCGTCCTCCTCGTCCAGCACCGTCCCCGAGCCGTCCACGACCCGCACGAGAGTCCGCGCCGTCACGTCGGCCGCCGTGACGGCCGGATCGGCGTCGAACACGCCGATCGTCATGGTATCGGAGCAGTTGTAGTGAACCTTGTCGATCAGGACGCGGCTCGACGGCAGGACGTGCGACGTCCCGTTCCAGGTCTGCGATCCGGAGCCGAACACCGGACCGGCGATGACGAGCGCGAACGGCTGGCCGCCGGCGTCGAGCAGCCCGTCGCCGTCGGTGTCCGGCTCGCCGGCGTCGCGGCGGCCGTTCAGATTGAGATCCTCGTTGGCGCCGTCGATCCGGGTGATCGTGCCGTTCCCCATGGCGCCGCCCGTGCCGCGTTTCACCCGGACCTTCCAGGTTCCGGTGACGAGCTGGTTGGCGGTGACGTCGTCGACGAGCGAGGCCAGGTGCACCGCCTCCGCGGTGTTCCTCGTGTCCTTCGCCCCGGCGGAGGCGGGAGTGCGCCCCAGCGACCACTGCCCCGACGGCAGGGGCCGGCCGGAGATGTACACGTTGCCGTCGTAGACGATGTTGTCCGCCGCGGTGGCGATGTCGTTGTCCGCGCCGGGCGATTCGACCTCCAGATCGAGGTCGTTGATCAGCGTTCCGCCGCTGCCCGCCGCGCTGGGCGGATCGGGCCAGCTGATCGCGATCCGCAGCTGGCCGGCCGGAATGACGCGGGTGCCGTCCGCGATCACGGCGTCCGGGCCGTCGACGACGAACGTCTTCTCGGTCATGGTGGTCCCGGGCGGGTTCTGGATCGGAGGCTCGCCGGTGGCCAGAGAGTCATACAGGATCAACCCGGCGGCCGGATACTCCAGGGTGAACGGCGCGCCCAGGGGGCGAGTCGGCGTGTAGCTGGCGAGCGGGAGGACGTGATCCAGCACGATGCGGCCGTAGCCCTGCACGCCGTTGCCGATCACGCCGACGGGCACTCCGGCCACGACGCCGATGTTGACGGAGCGCGAGCTGGCCACGACCCGATCGCTGTTGGTCGTCCGCGCGGGCGTCGCCAGCACCTCGAGGAAGCTCGCGCTGGCCACGATGGCGGCTCGCACGAGGCTTCCCGACACGACCGGCATCCGATCGGCGTCGACCCGCGTGCCGGTCGGATAGAAGCCCTGCGCGAAATAGTCCCGCATCACGGCGCCGGAGGCCGTCGCGACGGCCGAGGCGAACGAGGTGCCGAAATTCTGATCGTCGATCCGGTTCTCGACCGGGTTGTTGTTGTCGTTGTCGCCGCTGCGGTTGGTCGCCGCCACCTGGAATCCGATGCCGAAGTCGTCACCGACCGCGAGCACCAGAGGCGCGGTGCGCAGCGATGCGGCCGTGGCCGGCCCGTGGCTCGGGAAGCTCTCGGGGCGCTCGTCCGAGAAGAAGCCGATGCCCCCCTGATCCGCCAGGCTGCTGCCGACCGAAACGATGTTCTTGGCGGTCGCCGGCGGCGTGACCTGGAGCGGCTCCACCGCGATGTTCGGATCGTTGTCCGCCGCCGTGCCGTTGAACAGATCCGGCCAGCGCGTCTCGAAGAAGGCGTCCTCGGGGATCTGTCCCTGGTTGCCGACCGGCACGAAGACCATGTAGTCCCGGTTGTTGACCAGGAACGTGTCGATCTGGCTGGCCTCGAGGGGGTAGGTCCCGTTGGAGACGTTCACGACGATGTTGTCCCAGTTCGGCGTTCCGAACGGCATGACGTGCAGGTGCACCTCCTGCCCGCCGCCCACGAGACCGGCGCAGGCGCCGGTCCCGCCGCTCCTCGGACAGATCGCCGCGTTCAGACGATCGATCAGGAGCCCCGGATTGACGTTGCCGCCCCGCTCGAACAGCTCGGCCACGTTGCACAACGTGGAGTCCGCGGCGTCCTGCGCCAGGATCCGCGCCCCCTTGGCCAGCGCATCGAGACGCGTGGTGTCTCGCTCGGGAACCCGCTCCGGATTGAACGCCCGGTTGTAGATGAAGCCGAGCTCCCCCGGATTCCCGGCGATGATGCCGGCCACGACGTTGCCGTGCGTGTTGGATCCGGACAGCGCCGCGTCGCAGGTCGACAGGCTCGGGTCGGCGACGTTCTGCAGCGCGTGGACCTTGCGGTGGTTCGGTCCGATCGGAGCGCTGATCGGGACGGTCGCCTGCGTGGCCGTGTGCGACAGGTGCACGGCGTCGACCGACAGGCCATTGTCCGTCACCGCCACGATCTGCGGCGGCACGGTGTCGGTCCCGTTGTTCAGCCGCCTGCCGTCGCCGTTCGTGTCGATTCCCCCGCCGTCCACGCCGGCGTCGTGGTACGGCAGCTCGATGCCGTGCGCGCGGGTGTTCCCGATCATCATGATCGTCGGGATCTCGGCGTTGGACAGGATGAACTCCGGCTCCTCCGACAGGCCCCGCGTGGCGGGCAGCCGGGCGATCCGGCGCGCCTCGGCGGGCGTCGCCTCGACCAGGAACACCGAGCCGTCGAGGCTGTGGTGCACCAGTCTCTCCTCGCCGAGGATCCCGGCCAGGCTCCGGCGCGCGTTTTCGGCATTCTCGCCCGGCCAGATCTGCACTCTCAGCCGGATCGTTTCGCCGGCCGCGCGGTTTCGATTGATCAGCGGCATGCGGCCCGTTTCCGGCTCGATTTTCAGGCCGGGGGCGTACTCGATCACCGCCTCGACGAACGGGAGCTCGCCGAGGGCGCGCGCGGCACCGGGCCGCGACGTCCGCACGACGAGACCCCGGCTCGGCAACGTGTCGAGCACGTGGCCTCCCGCCGCCCCGATCGCGTCGCGGATCGCCGCGATGCCCCGATCGCGGAGCGCGCCCTGCTCGATCTGCAGGATGTTGACGCCCGTCTCGAGCAGCCGCCCCTTGCCGGCGACGTCCACGACGCCGCGGCCGCCGCCGCGCAGGTCCGCGGGCAGACGCCCCAGCAACTCCCCGGGATTCTTCGGGTCGATCCAGCCGGCGGCCGTCTCGATCAGGTTCCGCCGCGCCTCGGAGGACGGGAGAACGGGCCGGTGATCACCCAGGACGGCGTGATCCGCCCGCCGCTCCGCAGCGGTGAAGCGGGGAAGCCGCTGGAGCTTCTTCAGCATCTGCGCTTCGAGATGCTTCTCCGAGGCGGGCAGCGTCTGCCGGCCGCCGCGATCCGCACGGGGCAGCGTCGTCATGACGACGACAGAGGCGAGGATGCCGAGAGCGGCCAGCATGGCCCCAAATAAACGCTTTGATCCGGCTGCTGGGATCATCGATTCCCTCCACGATGTGAAACCGAGATTCCGCGAGGTCGCCTCGCGGCGGGATGCGACCTGATATCCTGTTGTATCTACGCTTAACAGGGAGGAGGATCAATGTCTATCTGCGCAAAAAATTCACCGTCTGAGGCGATTCCCGGTCCTTCGGACCGGCTGGCGGAACGCCCGGCCCGGCGGATCCGGACCGTCCTGCTTTGCGCGCTGCTCCTCCTCGCCGCGCCGGCCGCGGCGGCGCGGGTCGCGGAAGCACCCCCGGCGGCGTCCCCCCGTCCGATCGCGATCGCCGACTACTTCGTCATCGCCTCGATCTCGGACCCGAGGTGGAGCCCGGACGGCCGGTGGATCGCCTACACCGTGACGACGACCGACCGGAAGAAGGACGAGACCGCGAGCCGCATCTTCATGGCGCCGGCGGATGGCGGGGATGCCGTCCCGATGACCGCCCCGGGAAGCTCCGCCTCGAGCCCGCGCTTCAGTCCCGACGGCCGGCATCTCGCGTTCCTCGCGGCGCGGGACGGCGGGAAGACGCAGGTCTACGCACTCTTCCGGGAGGGGGGCGACGCGGTGCGTCTCACGGAGGTCCCGCAGGGCGTCCGGGCGTACGAGTGGTCGCCGGACGGTCGCCGCCTGGTGCTGGTCCTGAAGGATCCGACACCCGAGGAGATCGCGGCCTCCGAAGGGAAGGAGAAGAGCCCGGACGAGGCCGCGAAACCGCACGTCATCACACGACTTCAGTTCAAGCGGGACTACGTCGGATATCTCGACTCGCTCCGCGACCATCTCTACGTCTTCGACCGGGAGTCTAAATCACTCAACCAGATCACGTCCGGCGGGTACGACGACGCGGAGCCGGCGTGGTCCCCGGACGGCCGGTTCATCGCGTTCACCAGCAACCGAACGGAGGATCCGGACGCCAATTACAACACCGACCTCTTCGTCGTCTCCGCGGACGCGACCGACAAGGGCGCGACGCTGAGGCGCCTGACCGTCAATCCGGGCCCGGACTCCGGTCCCGCCTGGAGCCCGGACGGCCGCCACATCGCATTCCTGTCGACGACGGACGTCGACGCCATCGTCTACGCCACGCCGCACCTGGCCGTCGTACCGGCCGCCGGCGGAGAGGCGCGCGTCCTCACCGCCTCGATCGATCGCCACGTCTCGACCCCGCGGTTCTCTCGCGACGGTCGATCGATCTACTTCCTGCTGGAGGACGCCGGCGAGCTCAACCTGGCGCGCATCCCGCGGGAGGGAGGCCGCCTGACCCGCGTGCTCGAGGGACCCCGGGTCGTCAACGATTTCGATCTGGGGCCGGACGGCGCCGTGGCGGCTCTCATCGGCGAGCCCCGCCGTCCGCCCGAGATCTCTCTCCTCCGGGACGGCGACCTGCGCCGTCTCACGCGCGCCAACGACGCCCTCATGGCGAACCTGCGCCTGGGCGATGTCGAGAAGGTCCGGTTCGAGAGCCGTGACGGGACTCCGATCGAGGCGTTCGTCGTGCGGCCGCCGGGGTTCGACGCCTCGGCGCGCTATCCCGCCCTGCTGCGAATCCACGGCGGTCCGGTCGCCCAGTACGATTACGGCTTCAACTTCGAGGCCCAGCTGTTCGCCGCGAACGGGTACGTCGTCGTGCTGCCGAACCCGCGCGGCTCGTCCGGCTACGGCCAGGCGTTCTCCATGGGCATCTGGAGGAGCTGGGGCGAGAAGGACTACGAGGACGTCATGGCGGCCGTGGATCACGCCATCGGCCGGGGAAACGTCGATCCGGAGCGGCTCGGGGTCGGCGGCTGGTCGTACGGCGGCATGCTGACGAACCACGTGATCACGAAGACGGATCGTTTCAAGGCCGCGATCACGGGGGCCAGCGCCACCCTGTACGTCGCCAACTACGGGCACGACCAGTACCAGCGCTGGTGGGAGACCGAGCTGGGCCTGCCGTGGCGCAACCGCGATCTGTGGGAGCGGCTCTCACCGTTCAATCGGGTCGAGGCGGTCGTCACTCCGACGCTCATCGTGGGCGGGGCGATCGACTGGAACGTCCCGATCCTCAATTCCGAGCAGCTCTACCAGGCGCTCCGCCGGCTGGGCCGCACGGCCGAGCTGGTCGTCTACCCGGGGCAGTACCACTCCATCAGCCGGCCGTCCTACCGCGAGGATCTCTACACGCGCTATCTCGCCTGGTACGACACGCACGTGAAAGGGACGCCGCCGGCCGGCCCGTAGGAGCCTCTCCAGTCCTCGCGCTCGGCCCGCGCCCGGAGCATCGTGGTGCCGGACGCCAGGCCGCGGGATACAATGCCCGACGTGTTCACGACGAGCCGGATCGCGCGCCCCGTCCTCGCCGCCTGCGCCCTGCTCGCGGCTCTCATCGGCTCTCTGGAGGCCGTCCAGCGCCGGATCGTGCGCGAGGTGCGCGACCGGTACGAGGGCTCCTCGATGCGGCTGCGGGTCGATCTCAGGGCGGCGACGCGCGCGGACGATCCGAACGTGATC
>JBFGDZ010000068.1:0-17506 GCA_041580375.1 Candidatus Polarisedimenticolia bacterium | reverse complement strand
GGGGGCTCTGGCTGCACGCCGTCTCCGTCGGCGAGGTGCGCCTGGCTCTCTCCCTGGTGCCGGCGCTGCGGCGGGTCCTGCCGGGGCGGGCCCTGCACCTGACGACCGTGACGGCGACCGGCCGCGCGCTCGCCGCCTCGCCCGCTCGCGCCGGCGAGGCGCCCGACTCGCTCTCGTGCTTTCCGTTCGATCTGCCGCGCAGCATGGGTCGCCTGCTCGATCGTCTCCGCCCTGCGGGCGTCCTGTTGCTCGAGACCGAGATCTGGCCCAATCTCCTGCGTCTGTGCGGGCGCCGCGGCGTGCCGGTCCTGCTCGTCAACGGGCGCATCTCGCCGCGCGCATTCCCGCGCTACCGCGCCGTGCGTCCGTTCCTCCGGCGGGTCCTGGACGACGTCCGCCTGTTCGCGATGCAGTCGAGCGAGGACGCGGAGCGCATCGCCGCCCTCGGCGCCCCGCGGGATCGCATCCGGGTGACCGGCAATCTGAAATTCGACGTCCCGCCCCCGGAGGTGAACGTGCCCGCGATGCGGCGGCGTCTCGGGTTCGCGGAGAGTGACCCGATCTTCATCGCGGGCAGCACCGCCCCCGGCGAGGAGGCTCACGTGATCGAGGCTCTGCGCGCGGTGCGCGAGACCCATCCGCGCTCCCGCCTCGTCCTCGTCCCGCGCCATCCCGAGGACGCGGCACGCGCCGTCGCGGCCCTCGGTCGGGCGGGTCTGCGGGCCGCCCGGTGGCAGGCGGCGGATCGCGCCGGATGCGACGCGCTCGTCGTCGACGCCGTCGGGTATCTGGCCGGACTCTACGCCGCCGCCGACGTCGTCTTCGTCGGGGGAAGTTTTTCCAGACGCGGCGGCCAGAACCTCATGGAGCCGGCCGCGCTCGGCAAGCCGGTCCTGTTCGGCCCGAACGTGCAGAACTTCGCCGCCGCCGCGCGATCTCTCCGCGAGGCCGGCGGCGGCTTCGTGGTTCGCGACGGGCGGGATCTCGGCCGGCGCGCGTCGGCGTTTCTCGCGGATCGTCCGCTCGCCGCCCGCGCCGGGAAGGCCGCCCTCCGCGTCGTCGAGGCCCATCGCGGGGCCCTGGACCGCACCGTGGCGCTGATCGCCGGGGTGCTGGACCGGCCGGCAGGCGCGGGGATCCTGCCCGCGGCCCGCCCGTGAGCGGCCCCGCGCCCGACGCCGGAGTCGCCGCGCGCCTCGCGCTCGGCCTCCCGTCGGGCCTGTTCGCATCCGCCGTGCGCGCGCGCAACGCCCTTTATGACGCCGGCTGGCTTCCCGTGCGCCGGCTGCCTTGCCCGGCGATCAGCATCGGCAATCTCACGGTCGGCGGCACGGGAAAGACGCCGCTCTGCTCCCATCTCGCCGGCGTCCTCACCGAGGCGGGCTACCGCGCCGCGGTCATCAGCCGCGGCTACGGTCGCGCGGGCGGCTCCGGTCCGCGGATCGTCTCCGATGGGCGCGCGCTGCTCACGGACCCCCGGCTCGCGGGGGACGAGCCCTACCTGATCGCCCGCGACAATCCTTCCGTCGCCGTCGCCGTCGGCGCGGACCGCATCGAGGCGGCCCGCCTGCTCCTGCGATCGTTTCCGGCCGAGGTCCTGCTCCTGGACGACGCTTTTCAGCACCGCCGAGTGCGCCGGGACATCGACCTCCTGCTGGTCGACGGCCGGGATCCCTGGGGAAATGGTAGAATGCTGCCCCTCGGGCCGCTGCGCGAACCGCCCGGCTCCGTGAATCGCGCCGACGCTCTCGTGCTGACCCGATCGGACGGGCGTGTGCCGGCCGTCCTCGCGCCGATCCTGGAGCGCCATCATCCGCATCTCGACGTTTTTCATGCCCTCATCGAGCCGCGCGCCCTGGTCCGTCAGGACGGCGAGTCGCTCGCGCCGGTTGCACTCAAGGGACTGGCCGCCTTCGCATTCTCCGGAATCGCGCGGCCCGAGCGCTTCGAGCGCCAGCTCGGCGACCTCGGCATCCGGGTCGTCGGAGCGCGGCGGTTTCGCGATCACCATCGCTACCGGCGGCGGGACATCGAGGACGTGGCCCGCGCCGCGCGCGATGGCAAAGTGGACGTCCTCGTGACGACCGACAAGGACCTCGTGCGCGTCGACGACTGGCCGACCGGATCGCCTCCGCTCTATGCGCTCTCGCTGCGGATCATCTTTCCCGAGGGCTCCGACCTGCCCGCGTGGCTGCTCGACCGTCTGAACGCCCTCCATTCCGGGCGCGCGCGCGGGAGCGGGGCGCCCCGATGACGGGACGAACCGCCTCCCTGGCCCTCTACGCGATCGCGCGGGCCTCGCTCGCCGTCCTGGCGCTCATGCCGCGCCGCGCCGGGCAGGCGATCGGTCGCGCATGCGGACGGCTCTTCTACGTGGTCTCGTCGCGCCACCGGCGCATCGCGCACGACAATCTCCGGCGCGCATTCGGCCGCGATCGGAGCGACCGTGAGCGCGCGCGGATCGCGCGATCGGCCTTCGCCCACCTGGGCATGATCTGCGTGGACGCCGCCTATTTCCCGCGTCTGCTCCGCGCGGCGACCGACCGGATCGCCGTCTATGAAGGGGTCGAGCATCTCCGGACTGCGGCGGCCGACGGGCGCGGCGTGCTCGTTTTCTCCGGTCATTTCGGGCACTGGGAGCTCGTGGCCCTCCTGCAGCACCGTTTGGGACATCCGATGTGCATGGTGGTGCGGCCGCTCGACAATCCGTGGTTCGATCGACTTCTCTCGCGGACGCGCCGCCTTGCGGGGAACACGCTGCTGCCCAAACGCAACGCCGCGCGGGGGGTTCTCAGGGCCCTCCGGGAATGCCGGGCCGTGGCGATCATGATCGATCAGAACGTGCGGGGCGACGCGGGCGTCTTCGTCGACTATTTCGGCCACGCGGCCTCGACCACCCCCTCGCTCGCGACCTTCGCGTTCAAGAGCGGCGCGCCGATCCTCCCGGTCTTCTCCTACCCGCTCCCGGACGGCCGCCTCCTGATCCGATACCTCCCCCCCATGCGACCGGCGCGTCGCGGCGCGCTGGCGGACGACATCCACGAGGTCATGCGAGCGTGCACCGCCCTTCTCGAAACGGAGGTCCGGCGGCATCCGGATCTGTGGCTGTGGATGCACGAGCGCTGGCGCACGCGCCCGGCGCCCCGCGACGCGGTCCGGCCGCCCGCGCCGCCGCCGGCGAGGGCTGCGGGCCCCGCCGGATCCCCCCCGACATCGAGCCGGCGGGCCGGGGCACGGGCGTCATGAAGCGCCGCGCCATCTTCATGGATCGTGACGGAACCATCAGCGAGGAGGTCGGGTACGTGAACCACATCTCGCGCTACCGTCTTCTGCCGGGGAGCACGGAGGCGATCCGGCTCGCCCGCGAAGGCGACTTCCTCGCGGTCGTCGTCACGAATCAGGCCGGCGTCGCTCGGGGCTACTTCCCCGAATCCCTCGTTCGGCAGGTGCACGAAAAACTCGGCTCGCTCGTCCGGGACGCCGGCGCGGACCTCGACGCCATCTACTACTGTCCGCACCATCCCCACGAGGGTGAGCCGCCGTACCGCCGCGACTGCGACTGCCGCAAGCCGAAACCGGGCCTGATCGAGCGGGCGGCGCGCGACCTGGGAATCGACCTCTCGCGCTCCTACATCGTGGGCGACAGCTGGATCGACATCGAGGCGGGAGCCCGCGCCGGCGTCCCGGGCGTGCTCGTCATGACCGGATACGGCCGCGGTCTCCTCGAGCACCAGCGTCACCGTCTCAGGAGTGAGCCCTCGCACATCGCGGAGGATCTCCTGCGGGCGGTCCGGTGGATCCTGGAGCGCGAGGGCGCCCTTTCACGGAACCGGCCGGCGTCCGCGCCGGAGGCGGGCTGATGTCACGCGAGATACGGAAGCGGGGAGGCGAGAAGCCCGGCCCGGGGCGCTCCGATCTTCTCAAAGCCATCGATCGCATGATCGGCGTGCGGGTGCTGATCGTGGGGGATCTCGTCCTCGACGAGTTCGAGTACGGTGAGATCGGACGCGTTTCCCGGGAGGCGCCAGTGCTCATCCTGAATCACCGCCGGGTCGACCGGCTTCCCGGCGGCGGCGCGAACTCCGCCAACAACATCCTCGACCTGGGCGGCCGCCCCGTCGTCGTCGGACGCCTGGGTGACGACGAGGCCGGCGGGCATCTGCTCGATCTGCTCCGCGCCCGCGGGATCGACGTCGCGGGCGTGTGGCGCCAGGCGGGGTACGGCACGCCGACCAAGCGGCGCATCCTCGCGGGGAGTCCCCACGCCACCAAGCAGCAGATCGTCCGGATCGACCGCGGAGGCGGTCCGCCGGTGTCCGGCGCTGAACCGTCTCTGGAGCAGGGCGTGCGCCGCGCGATCCCCGACGTGCGCGGCGCTCTGGTCTCCGACTACGGTCTGGGTCTTCTCAACCCGGAGACCATCGGCCCGGTCTCCGACGCCCTCGCCGCCGCCCGGCTGCCGCTGTTCGTCGATTCGCGCGCCCAGCTGCGCCTGTTCCGTCGCGTCACGGCCGCGACGCCCAATCTGCAGGAAGCGGAGGCGGCCCTCGGCGAGCCGATCGATGACGACCCGGCGCGCCTGCGGCGCGCCGCGGACGCTCTGCGCGGGACGCTGGGTGCTGAGGCGATCGTCGTCACCCGCGGCAGCCACGGCATGTCCCTGTTCACGGGCGATCGGGATCCGATCCACGTGCCGGTCTACGGGACCGACGAGGTCGCCGACGTCACGGGAGCCGGCGACACCGTCATCAGCACCTTCACGCTGGCCGCCCTCTCGGGCAGCGGGTTTCACGAGGCGGCGCTGCTCGCCAATTACGCCGGCGGCATCGTGGTCATGAAGCGCGGAACGGCGACCGTCGGCCGGGACGAACTGCGGCGAGCCGTCGAGACCGACCCGGCGCTCGATCGGCGGCCGTGACCCGCGCCGCTCTGGCGCGCCGCGTTGCCGCGCTCCGGCGCCGGCGCCCGCGCCCCCGGATCGTCATGGCCAACGGGCTCTTCGATCCGCTCCACGTCGGCCACGTGCGCTACCTGAAGGCCGCGCGCCGGCTCGGCGATTTCCTGATCGTCGCGGTCAACGACGATCGTTCGTCCCGGCTGCTGCGCGGCCCCGGCCGGCCGCTCGTTCCGGCGCGCGACCGGGCCCGCATCGTGGCGGCGATCGAGGGCGTCGACGCCGTGGTGATCTTCTCCGCCCGGACGGTCGCCCCTCTCCTCAGGACGCTGCGCCCCGACGTGCACTGCAAGGGAACCGACTACACGCCGCGTACGGTCCCGGAGCGCGACGTCGTCCTGTCCTACGGCGGGCGCGTGCGCATCGCCGGAGATCGGAAGAGGCACGCCTCGACCGACCTGATCCGGCGCCTCCGCTCGGACCGATCCACCCGGAGCGGACGGCTCGGCGCACAAAAAAGGGGAGCCTGAGGGCTCCCCCCATCGAGTCGGATCGCTCGGGCGCGCCTGAGCGCGTCCGGCAGAACCTCACTGCTTATTCTTCGCGGTCTTCTCCTCGGCTGGTTCCGCCGCTGACTCCTCGGCGGCGGCTTCCTCGGCCTCCCGGGCCTTGGCGGCGGCCTTCCGCTCGCGCCGCGCTTTCTTCTCCTCCTTCTGCTTCTTGAAGGTCGGCTCCGAACCGATCAGCTCCACGATGGCCATGTCCGCGCCGTCCCCCACCCGCGGTCCCAACTTCAGCGTGCGGGTGTAGCCGCCCGGACGGCTCGCGAACCGGGGTGCCAGCGTGCCGAACAGCTTTTTGACGACCTCCTTGTCGCTCACCTCGCGCAGGACGTTCCGGCGCGCGTGCAGGCTGTCGCGCCTCGCCATCGTGATCAGCCTCTCGGCGTACGGCCTCAGCTCGCGAGCCTTCGGGAGCGTCGTCTTGATGCGCTCGTGCCTGAACAGGGCCGTCGTGAGGTTCCTGAGGAGGGCCCGCCTGTGGCTGGACGTCCTCCCCAGCTTTCTCGGCCCGATATTGTGCCTCATGAGGCCGTCACTCCTCCCTGGGCTCCAGGATGTGCTCCACCTGCATCCCGAGCGAGAGCCCCATGCCCGCGAGGAGCTCCTTGATCTCATTGAGCGACTTGCGGCCGAAGTTTTTGGTCTTCAGCATCTCCGATTCCGTGCGCTGCACGAGATCCGCGATCGTCTTGATGTCCGCGTTCTTCAGGCAGTTGTAAGAGCGCACCGAGAGCTCCAGCTCCTCGATGGAGCGCAGGAGGTTCTCGCGCAGGCGCTCCTTTTCCTTGTCGATGTCCTCCTCGTCCATCTCCGGCACTTCCTCGAAGTTGATGAAGATGGAGAGATGGTCCTTGAGGAGCTTGCTGGCCAGGCCGACGGCGCTCTGCGGGCTGACGGCACCGTTGGTGCGGACCTCGAGGGTGAGCTTGTCGTAATCGGTCGTCTGGCCCAGGCGCGCGTCCTCCACGACGTAGCTCACCTTCCTGACGGGCGAGTGCAGCGAGTCGATCGGGATGTAGCCGATCGTGAGGTCGCCGTCATAGTTCCGGTCGGCCGGAACGTAGCCCCGTCCCGGCTTGACCCGCATCTCGATGTTGAGACGCCCCTCGTCCGATAGCGTGGCGATGTGAACCTCCGGATCGAGAATCTCCACATTGGGGTTGCTCTCGATGTGACCGGCCTTCACCTCCATCGCGCCCTCGGCCCTCAGGTAGATGGTCTCGGGATGATTGACGTTCAGCTTGATCGGTATCTGCTTCAGGTTGAGAATGAGGTCGATGGTGTCCTCGAGGACGCCCGGAACCGACGTGAATTCGTGCAGAACGCCCTCGATCTTGACCGCGGTGATCGCGGCTCCCTCGACGGAGGAGAGCAGGGCCCGCCGCAGCGCGTTGCCGATTGTCGTCCCAAAGCCCCTCTCGAATGGCTGGGCGTAGAATTTCCCGTAGGTCGGGGTCAGCGACTCGGGGTCGCACTCGAGGCGCTTCGGCCTCTGGAATCCTTTCCACAACATCGGGTCGCTCCTCCTCGGGCGGTCCGCTCGTGCGGGCCCCCCAGTTCGACTACTTGCTGTACAGCTCGACGATCAGCTGCTCCTGGATCGGCAGGGTGATCAGATCGCGGGTGGGCAGTCCCGCCACGGTGCCCTGGAAGTTGTCGGGATCGGGCGTGAGCCACGCCGGGATTCCGCGCCCGCGAGCGGCTTCGATCGAGGCCTGCACGCCGGCATTCTTCCGCATGCCGTCCTTGAGGGCGATGGTCTGTCCGGGCTTCACGAGAAACGAGGGGATATCCACCTTGCGGCCGTCGACCTTCACGTGACCGTGGGCGACGATCTGGCGCGCCTGCGCCCGCGAACCGGCGAAACCCAGCCGGTACACCGTGTTGTCCAGGCGCCGCTCGAGGTTGATGAGGAGCAGCTCGCCGGTGATCCCTTTCTTGCGGTTGGCTTCCCGGAAGCCGAGATGAAACTGGTTCTCGAGGAGACCGTACAGCCGCTTCACCTTCTGCTTCTCCCGCAGCTGGATTCCGTAGCCCTGCATCTTCACCCGCCGTTTCCCGTGCTCTCCCGGTGCGAAGTTGCGCTTCTCGATGGCGCACTTCTCCGTGAAGCAGCGGTTGGCCTTCAGGAACAGCTTCATGCCCTCGCGGCGGCACAGCCGGCAAACGGAACCTCGCATCCTCGCCAAGATAGCCTCCCTGCTCTAGACCCGCCGGCGCTTCGGCGCCCGGCAGCCGTTGTGCGGGATCGGGGTGACGTCCTTGATCGCCTTGACCTCGAGCCCGATCGCCTGCATGGCCCGGATGGACGACTCGCGCCCCGAACCCGGACCCTTGACCCGGACTTCCACTTGACGCACGCCGTTCTCCTTCGCGGCGTTGCCCGCGGCCTGAGCGGCCAGCTGCGCGGCAAACGGCGTCCCCTTGCGCGAGCCCTTGAAGCCGACGGATCCCGCGGACGACCAGGACAGGACGTTCCCCGTCTGATCGCAGAAGGTGATCACGGTGTTGTTGAACGTCGCGTGAATGTTCGCAATAGCGAACGGGACGTTCTTCTTCTCCTTCTTCTTGCCGGTCCTGCGCGCGGGGGCCTCCCCCGCCGCGGACGCGACGGCCTCGGCCGGCGCTTCCGGCTCAGGCTTCTCGGCCCTGGCCGCCTTCTCGGCCTTCGCTGGTTTCTCCGCCTTTGCGGGCTTCTCGGCCTTCGCCGGTTTCTCCGCCTTTGCGGGCTTCTCGGCCTTCGCCGGTTTCTCCGCCTTCGCGGCCTTCTCCCCCTTGGCGGCCTGCTCCCCCTTCGCGGCCTTCTCGTCCCTGGCGGGCTTCTCGCCACCCGCCGCCTTCGCGGTCTTCGCCGGTGGGGCGCCCTCGATCGCCTTCGCCTCCGGGGCCGGCCCGTCGACCGCGGCACCCTCCTCGGCGGGTTTCCGCTCCTCCGGACCGCCGCCGTCACCCTTCCTGTCGTTCGACTCTGTCATGATGTCCTCGATTCCCCGATCACCGACCCTCACGCATCGATCCGCGCGCTATCCCTTCTTTCCGGTCGGAGCCTTCTTCTTCCCGGCCACCGTCTTGCGCGGCCCCTTGCGCGTCCGCGCGTTGGTGTGCGTCCTCTGGCCGTGCACCGGAAGGTTGCGCCGGTGCCTCAGGCCCTTGTAGCTGCCGATGTCGATCAGCCGCTTGATGTCCATCTGGACGTTCTTGCGAAGGTCTCCCTCGACCTGGCCTTCCTCCTGGATCACGCCGCGGATCCGGCGCACCTCGTCTTCGGCCAGGTCCTTCACTTTGATGTTCTTGTCGACCGTCGCGTTGGTCAGGATCCGGTTGCTCCGCGATCGGCCGATCCCGTGGATGTAGGTCAGCGCGATCTCGATCCTCTTGTTCTGCGGCAGGTCGATGCCGGCGATGCGGGCCACGACGAACCTCCTACCCCTGGCGCTGCTTGTGCTTGGGGTTTTCGCACATGACGCGGATGACCCCGCGCCGCTTGATCACCTTGCACTTGTCACAGATTTTCTTCACCGATGCTCTCACCTTCACCTTCGATCTCCTCCCGGAGCCGCCCCGTCACTTGTATCGGTAGACGATCCGTCCTCGCGACAGATCGTACGGCGACAGCTCGACGAGAACGCGGTCTCCCCTCAGGATGCGGATGAAGTGCTTCCGCATCTTTCCCGAGATGTGCGCCAGAACCAGGTGCTCGTTGTCGAGCTGGACCCGGAACATCGCGTTCGGGAGCGGCTCCACGACGGTCGCCTCGACCTGGATCGCGTCGTCCTTCGGCACCTAGATGACCTCCATCCCGCCCCCGAGCACGAAGGGGCCGTCCGCCGTGATCGCCACGGAGCGCTCGAAGTGCGCCGACAGCGAGCCGTCCACCGTCGACGCCGTCCAGTTGTCGGCGTGGACCCGCACGGCCGCGCCCCCGCAGTTCACCATCGGCTCGATCGCCAGCACGAGCCCCTCCTTCAGAACGGGGCCGGAGCCGGGCGGCCCGTAGTTCGGAATCTGCGGATCCTCGTGCAGCGACGTGCCGATCCCGTGTCCGACGAAGTCGCGGACGACCGAGAATCCGTTCGCCTCGACGTGGCTCTGAACGGCGGCCGAGATGTCCGACAGCCGGTTCCCCGTGCGGGCCGCGTCGATCCCTCGCATCAGGGACTCCCGCGTGACCCGAAGGAGCTTCTGCGCCTCCGGCGTGATCCGCCCCACGGGCACCGTCACCGCCGAGTCCCCGAAGTATCCGTCGAGAACGACCCCGAAGTCGAGGCCGATGATGTCTCCCTCGCCCAGCACCCTGTCCTTCGACGGGATGCCGTGCACGACCTCCTCGTTCACCGAGGCGCACAGCACGCGGGGAAATCCCCGGTAGCCCTTGAACGCCGGCCGGACGCCCTCGTCCCGGCACATGCTCTCGGCGATCCGATCCAGATCCAGCGTGCTGATCCCGGGCCGCACCTGGCGTACCAGCTCCGCGAGGATCCGGGTGACGATCCGATTGCAGCGGTCCATGGTCTGAATCTCGTCCCTCGACTTGTAGATGATCATCCCTGCAACCCCGGAACCGCCGCGGCGATGCGGGCGTACACCTCGTCGGGCTCCCCCCCGCCGTCCACCGTGGCGAGGAGCCCCGCGGCACGGTAACGGTTCAGCAGGGGTGCGGTCTGAGCCCGGTAGGCCCGGAGCCGCCTCGCGATCGCCTCCTCCGTGTCGTCCGAGCGCTGCTCCAGGGCGCCTCCGCAGGAGTCGCAGACACCCGCCGTGCGGGGCGGCTGGAAACGCACATGAAAGGTGGCGCCGCACGACGGACAGGTCCGCCGGCCCGTGAGCCGCGCCACGATCTCCCGCTCTCTCACCTCGATGTTGATCACGCAATCCAGCGCCTGACCCCTGCTCTCCAGAATCGCGTCCAGACGGTCCGCCTGGGGCACCGTCCTGGGGAAGCCGTCCAGCAAAAACCCCTTCCGCACATCGTCCCCCTCCAGCCGCTCCGCGATCAGATCCCCCACGACCTCGTCCGGCACCAGATCGCCGCGATCGATGAACCGCTGCGCTGTCATCCCGGCCGGCGTGCCCTGCTGGACCGCCGTCCGCAGCATGTCGCCCGTCGAGATGTGGGCGATTCCGGTCCGCCCCTGGATCTCCGACGCCTGCGTCCCCTTCCCGACTCCGGGCGCCCCGAAGAGAACTAGACGCAGCGCCCGGTTCGCCTCCCCGGCCATCGATCAACCGCGCCGGCCCCGGACCCTCGCGCCCTTGAGGAACCCGTCATAGTGCCGCATGATCAGCTGAGACTCCACCTGCTGGATGGTGTCCATGGCCACGCCCACGACGATCAACAGCGACGTGCCCCCGAAGAAGAACTTGAGCCCCAGCCCCTGGGTCAGGAAGCCGGGGAGCACCCGGTCGAACGTGGGCCCGACCCACGGCAGAGCCTGAACATTCAGGCCGCTGATCAGCACCTGCGGAAGCAGCGCGATCAGCCCCAGGTAGATCGATCCCACGAACGTCAGCCTCGTGAGGATGTTGTCGAGATGCTCGGCCGTGCGCCGGCCCGGCCGTATGCCGGGAATGAATCCCCCGAATTTCTTCATGTTGTCCGCCACGTCCATCGGGTTGAAGATGATCGAGACGTAGAAGTAGCAGAAGAAGATGATCGCTACGAAGTAGAGCAGATTGTTGAGCGGCATCGTGTAGTCAAGCTGCCGGTAGAACGTGTCCCATCCCGGCTTGTTCTGCACGCCCATCCACTGCATGATCGTCAGCGGAAAGGCCAGCAGCGAGGACGCGAAGATGACCGGTATCACGCCTCCCGTGTTCAGTCGCAGCGGCATGTGGGTCTGCATCCCCCCGTACATCCGCCGGCCGACGACGCGCTTCGCGTACTGAACGGGGATCCGTCTCTGCGCTCTTTCGACCCAGACGATGATCGCCACGACGCCGACCATCATGATCAGCAGGATGAGCAGCGTCAGGATGTTCAGGTTGCCCGTCACGACGTCCTGATAGAGGGTCTGCACGGCGAACGGCAGGCCGGCCACGATCCCCGCGTAGATGATCAGCGAGATCCCGTTCCCGACGCCCCTCTCCGAGATCTGCTCGCCGATCCACATGATGAACGCCGTGCCCGTCGTCAGCGTCAGCACGGTCATGAGACGGAACCCCCATCCCGGCGTGGTGACGATCGCCGAGGCGCCTCCTCCCATGCTCTCCAGCCAGACCGCGATCCCGAACGACTGAATGACCGACAGCAGCACGGTCCCGTAGCGCGTGTACTGCGTGATCTTCTTTCGACCGACCTCCCCCTCCTTGGACAGCTTCTCGAGATACGGCCAGACGACCGTCAGCAGCTGCAGAATGATGGAGGCCGAGATGTACGGCATGATGCCGAGAGCGAAGATCGTGAGACGCCTGAGATTCCCCCCGGAGAACAGATCGAGGAACCCCAGCAGGCCCCCGCCCTGCTGCCTGAAAAAGGCCTCCAGGGCATGGAAGTTGATCCCCGGCACGGGAATGTGGCCGCCCACACGATACACCGCCAGCATGAGGAAGGTGAAAATGACGCGCTTCCTCAGGTCCTGGATGCTGAAGATGTTCTTGATTGCGTCGATCATGCCGTCTCGGGTTTCCGTTCGCCGGATCGGGGATCGAGGATCTCGGCCCGACCGCCCGCCCGGCTGATCTTGTCCATGGCCGACCGGCTGAACCGATGAGCCTTCACCACGATCGCTTTCTTGAGATCGCCCGAGCCGAGTACCTTGACGCCGTCCCTGATCCGCCGGATGAACCCCTCACGCTTGAGGACCTCGGGAGTGATCTCGCCCTCGAGCGATGCCAGGTCGCCGACGTTCACGATCGCGAATTCCTTGCGGAAGATGTTCGTGAAGCCGCGTTTGGGGATGCGGCGATGCAGCGGCATCTGCCCGCCCTCGAATCCCATGTACTGCTTGCGCCCCGATCGCGATCGCTGGCCCTTGTGCCCGCGCGTGGCGGTCTTTCCGTGGCCCGATCCGGGGCCGCGACCGATCCGTTTCGGCTTGCGCCGGGCCCCCGGGGCCGGCGTCAGATTCGAGAGATCCAGTTTCCTCGCCATGTCAGGACTCCACGATCCGCGCGAGATGGGAGATCGCCTGCACCATGCCGCGCACGGCGGGGTTGTCGGGCCGCTGCACCCGGTGATGCGGATGGCGCAGGCCGAGGGCCTTCAGAATCCTCTTGTGGCGCGACATGCAGCCGATGCCGCTCCCGTACTGCTCGATGGTCACGATCGGCCCTCCGCGCTCGCGCGCGGCCGTCCCGGTGGCCGCCTCCGGCGCCGGCTTCCCGGCCCGCGGCGCGCGGGGTACGGAGCGAACCCGCCGGCTCCGTGAGGCCGCGCCGGCGCTTTTGCCCGCCGGGCGTTTGCCGCGCGTGCTAGGCATCGGCGGCCCCGGCGGTTCCGCGACGGCGCTGAAGCTCGACCTGCGGATCCTTGAGCCTGGCCAGCCCCTCGAACGTCGCCTTCACGACGTTGTGGGGATTGGTGGTTCCGAGGGATTTCGTCAGGACATCCTGGATCCCGGCCGACTCCACCACGGCGCGCACGGGACCTCCCGCGATGACGCCGGTTCCGGGCGAGGCCGGCTTCAGAAGGACCTGTCCCGCGCCGAACAGGCCGAGCACCGGATGGGGGATCGTCGTACCCTTCAGCGGCACGCGGATGAGGTTCTTCTTCGCGCGGTCGACCCCCTTGGCGATCGCGGACGGAACCTCTTTCGCCTTGCCGCAGCCGAACCCGACGTGGCCGCGTCCATCGCCCACGACGACGAGCGCGGTGAAGCGGAAGTTCTTGCCGCCCTTGACGACCTTCGTCACGCGGTTGATGTGGACCACCTGATCCTTCAGCTCCAGCATGTCCGATTTGATCTTTCCCACGCCCGTCCTCTGCGCTCCCCGCGCCGTTAGAACTCGAGGCCCGCGGTTCGGGCCGCGTCCGCGATGGCCTTCACGCGTCCGTGATACAGATACCCGCCGCGGTCGAATACGATCCTGCCGATGCCCTTCTCCTTGAGGCGCTCGGCGATCTGCGTCCCGATCGCCTTCGCGGCCTCCACGTTGCCCGTCGTCTTGTGCCCCTTCTTGGCGAGATCCGTGCTGGATGCGCTCGCCAGCGTCACGCCCGAGACATCATCGATCGCCTGGACGTAGATGTGCTTGACGCTCCGGAAGACGCACAGTCGCGGTCGCGCCGCGCTCCCGCGGACCCGCGCGCGCACCCTCGCGTGGCGCTTTTCCCTGGACCGGATCCGATCGTGCTCGTTCACCATCGCCTAGGCTCCCGCCTTCGCGGTCTTGCCCGCCTTCTTCCGGATGGTCTCTCCGGCGTAGCGGATGCCCTTGCCCTTGTACGGCTCCGGAGGCCTCAACCCGCGGATCTCCGCGGCCACCTGTCCGACCTGCTGACGATCCGCCCCGCTGATGGAGAGCTTCGTCTGCTTGTCGACCTTGATCGCGATCCCATCGGGGATCGGGAATTCCACCGGATGGGAGAACCCCAGCGCCAGCTGGAGCGATTGTCCCTCGACCTGGGCCCGGTATCCGATCCCCACGATCTCGAGCTCCCGCGTGAATCCCTGGCTCACGCCCTTCACCGCGTTGGCCACGAGGGCGCGCGTCAGCCCGTGCAGCGAGCGGAGCCGCCGGCTGTCGTTGGCCCTGGCGAAGGTGACGGTCGAACTGTCCAGGGCGCAGGTGATCCCGCGGGGCAGCGGCTGCCTCAGCGCCACCTTCCCCTTCTCCACCACGACGTGCGAGCCGTCCACCTTGACGGTCACGCCGCCGGGCACAGTGATCGGACTCCGTCCCACCCGCGACATCTAGACCTCCTCACCACACGTTGCAGACGATCTCGCCGCCAACGCCGGCCGTGCGCGCCTCGCGACCGCTCATCAGTCCGCGCGACGTCGAGACGATGCTCAGGCCGATGCCGCCCAGGACACTCGGGATGCCGTCGTGACCGGCGTACACCCGCTTACCCGGACGGCTGACCATCGCCAGGCCCGAGATGAACGATCGTCCCTCATCGTCGTACCGCAGCGTGACGCGGATCGCCGGAAACTTTCCCTTCTGCACGGTTTCGACGTCGGACACATAGCCTTCACGCTTCAGGATCTCCGCCATCGCCAGTTTCATTTTCGATACGGGAATATCCACACGCCGGTGCCCCGCTATGACCGCGTTGCGGATCCGTGTGAGCATGTCTGCGATCGGATCGTTCATGTCCTCGTCGTCCCCCTGTTCGACCGCTCCGGAGCTCTCACCAGCTCGACTTGATGACTCCCGGCACCGAGCCCTGCAGAGCGAGATTGCGGAAGCAGATGCGGCACATCTCGAACTTCCTCAAGTAGCCGCGCGGCCGTCCACAGCGCCGGCATCGATTGCGGTGACGGGTCGTAAATTTGTGCTTTTTGTTCATCGCCGCGATCCACGCCTTCGTTGCCATGTGATCCCCTCAGTCCCGCCGGAAAGGCATGCCGAGAAGGGTGAGGAGGTTCCGGCACTCCTCGTCCGTCTCGGCCGTCGTGACCAGCGTGATGTTCATGCCGCGCACCTTGTCGATCTTCGCGTAATTCGTCTCGAGGAAAACGAGCTGGTCCTTCATCCCCAGGGTGTAGTTGCCGCGCCCGTCGAACGATCGCGTCGACAGCCCGCGAAAATCGCGAACGCGCGGCAGAGCGATGGAGATCAGGCGGTCGTAGAACTCGTACATCCGATCGCCGCGGAGCGTCACCATGCAGCCGATCGGCATCCCCTTGCGAATCTTGAAGTTCGCGATCGACTTGCGCGCCCGACGGATCACCGACTTCTGCCCCGCGATGGCGGTGAGCTGATCGGCCGCCGCATCCAGGATCTTGATGTTCAGGTTCGCCTCGCCGACGCCCATGTTGATGACGATCTTGTGCAGGCGCGGAACGGCCATCGGGTTCTTGTAGCCGAACCGCTCCATCATCTGGCGCACAACCTCGTCGCGATACGTCTGCCGCATCCGGGGAACCGGATGTCCTGCTGAAGCCGCCCTGGCCGTTCCTTCGCGCGCCATGCCTCGCCTCTAGCCCTTCTCGAGGGCGCCGCCGCAGGCCCTGCAGATCCTCATCTTCCGGCCGTCATCCAACCGCTTGTTTCCGATCCGCGTCGGGCGGCCGCATTCGCCGCACACGATCATCAGGTTGCTGCAGTCGATCGGTCCCTCGCGCTCGAGGATACCCCCCTTGATGTTCTTCTGAGGGTTCGGGCGCGTGTGCTTCCGCACGAAATTCACGCCCTCCACGATCGCCCGTCCCTCGGACGGTATGACGCGGAGGATGCGACCCGTCTTTCCGCGGTTCTTCCCCGACAGGACGACGACGTTGTCGTTGCGGCGCAGCCGGATCTTCCCGATGGTCCCGCCTTCGCGCATTCTCAGATCACCTCGGGCGCCAGGGAGACGATCTTCATGAAGTTCCGCTCCCGGAGCTCTCGCGCCACGGGGCCGAAGATCCGCGTCCCGATCGGCTCGCCGGCGTCGTTGATGAGGACCGCGGCGTTCTGATCGAAACGGATGTACGTCCCGTCCTTGCGCTTCTGCGCCTTGTTCATTCTGACGATGACGGCCTTCACGACCTGCCCCTTCTTCACGGTCCCTTCGGGAATCGCCTCCTTCACGTTCGCCGTCACCACGTCTCCGATGCGCGCGTAGATGTTCACGGAGCGCCCGCGCGTGTGAATGCAGGAGATCCGCTTGGCGCCGGAGTTATCGGCGACCTCGAGCAGAGTCCGCATCTGAATCATGTCTCGTCCCTCACCGCGCCACGCGGCTCTGCCGCGCGCTCCTGCGCCCTCCCGCCGCGCGAACGCGCGCGACGGGCCTTGCGGCTAATCCGCCGGGCTCTTCCGGACGACCGCGGCCACCCTCCACCGCTTCCTGCGTGACAACGGGCGGCTTTCGAGAATCCGTACGGTGTCGCCGATGCGGCACTCGTTCTTCTCATCGTGCGCCATGAAGCGGCTGCGGCGGCGGACGTACTTCTGATAGAGCGGGCCCACGACCATCCGCGCCACCTCGACGACGACGGTCTTGTCCATCTTGTTGCTGATGACGACTCCCACCCGATCCTGGCGCCGCCGGGTGGTCGGAGTCTGAGTCTCGTTCATGCGCCGTCCTTTCCTCCGGATTCCCCTCCCTCGGGAGCGTCGGCGGTCTTCTCCGTGATCACGGTGAGGACGCGCGCCAGCTCCTTGCGGACGAGAGCGATCTTCTGCGGACTCTCCGCCTGTCCCGTGGCCTTCTGGAACCGCAGCTTGAACATCTGCTCCCGCAGCACGCTCTCCTGCTGCCTCAGCTCGTCGATCGTCTTGTCCCGCAGATGCCGGGCCTTCACCTGGGGCATCGTCATATCCCCCGTCGGACGAAGGCGGTCCGCAGGCCGATCTTGTTGCCCGCGAGACGGAGCGCCTCCCTGGCGATCTCGGGTGTGACGCCCTCCATCTCGTACAGAACCCGGCCCGGCTTCACCACGGCAACCCAGCCCTCGGGCGAGCCCTTCCCCTTCCCCATGCGGGTCTCGGCCGGTTTCTTCGTGACCGGCTTGTCGGGGAAGATGCGCACCCAGATCTTGCCCCCGCGCTTGACGAAGCGGGTGATCGCCACGCGAGCTGCCTCGATCTGCCGGTCGGTGATCCAGCCGGCCTCCATGACCTTGAGGCCGTAATCGCCGAAGGCGACGGTCGATCCGCGCCAGGCCTTGCCGCGTCGCCGGCCGCGCTGCTGCTTCCGATACTTGACCTTCTTGGGCATCAGCACGGGCGCACCTCCTGCTTCGTGCCAGGCGACAACGGCGCGGCGCCCGTGCCGCGGGTGCTATGCCGTTCTGGCTTCGAAAAAGTCGTCATTGTCTGCTCTGCGTCCATGATTCGGGGAGCTTCGACGTCCAGCAACATTGCCGAGTCTCCCACCTTTCTCGAGTCCCTCAGGCCCCGGCCCCGATGACTCTCCGGCCGCGCTCGCGCAGCAGGTCGCCCTTGTAGATCCACACCT
>JBFGDZ010000067.1:0-17682 GCA_041580375.1 Candidatus Polarisedimenticolia bacterium | reverse complement strand
GCACGAGACGTCGAACGACCGCCCCGACCGCACCTCGCTGCGCGGCGAGCACCGCCAGACGGTCGAGCTGGAGGACCGCACGCTCACCTGGGAGGCCGCGCTGTGGTTCCGCAGCGACGCGGAAAACTTCCACTACACCTACACGCGGCGCCTGCTCAGAAACGGAACGCTCGTGCGCGAGAAGACCTGGGAGGACACGATCCCCCGCGATCATCAGTAGAACGGTCCCCGTCGTTCACCGCCCGGCAGCGCGTGAGCGCCGCGTCCCGCTGACGTCGCGCGTCAGATAGTGCGCCAGCAGGATCGGCACGGACGTCGCGAGGACCACGAACACGGCGACGACGTTGGTGACCGGCCGCTGTCGCGGCCGCGTGAGCTGGTTGAGCATCCAGATCGGCAGCGTCTGCTGCTGTCCCGCCGTGAACGTGGTCACGATCACCTCGTCGAACGACAGGGCGAACGCCAGCATGCCTCCGGCCACGAGCGCGGTCGCGAGGTTCGGCAGGAGCACGTGCCGGAAGGTCTGGAAGCCGGTCGCCCCGAGGTCCATCGAGGCCTCCGTCTGGGACGCCGGCGTGCGGCGCAGCCGGGCCAGCACGTTGTTGTAGACGACCACGACGCAGAACGTGGCGTGGCCGATCACGATGGTCCAGAGGCTGAACGGGATCTCCATCAGGCTCATGGCGGAGCGGAGCGCGATCCCGGTCACGATGCCCGGCAGGGCGATCGGGAGCAGCAGCAGGAACGACACCGCCTCGCGCCCGAAGAACCGGGTCCGGTGAACGGCGGCGGCCGCCAGCGTGCCGAGGACGAGGGCCGCCGCGGTGGCCAGGGCGGCGATCCGGAGCGACAGGCCCAGCGCGGCCCAGATGTCGGGCCGGTTCCACGCGACGCCGAGCCAGTCCAGCGTGAGCCCCGGCGGAGGGAACCTGAAGGACGCGTCCTCCGTCGTGAACGCGTAGAGCAGGATGATCCCGAACGGCAGGTGCAGGAAGAGAAGCACGGCCGCCACCGCGGCCTTCAATCCGATCGGCGCCTTCCCGCCCGGGTCAGAGCGCATCGAACGCCCCCAGACGCTTCGCCGCGAGAAGATAGAGCCCCATGATCGCCATGGGGACGACGGTGAACGCCGCCGCCAGCGGGATGTTGCCCGCCGTCCCCTGGTGGGCCAGGACCGCCTGCCCGATGAACAGGCTCGAGTTGCCGAGCGTGCCGGGCACGATGAAGTCCCCGAGCGTGAGCGAGAAGGTGAAGATCGATCCGGCCACGATGCCGGGGAAGGCGAGCGGCAGGGTCACGCGCCGGAACGTGTGGAAGGGCCGGGCGCCCAGATCGCTCGAAGCCTCGAGAAGGGAGCGCGGCACCCGCTCAAGGGCCGCCTCGATCGGCAGAATCATGTACGGAAGCCAGACGTAGAGGAAAGCGAGGAACGTCCCGATCGCGGAGACCGAGAGGGACGGTCCGCCGATCACCGGCAGGGCGAGGAGGCCTTCGAGCAGCCGGCCCAGACCGACCCGCTCCACGATCCAGCTGAGCACGCCCTCCTTCGCCAGGATCAGCTTCCACGAATAGACCCGCACCAGGTAGCTGGACCAGAGGGGCAGGAGCACGGCGAGCGTGAGCGCCGCCCTCATCCGCGGCGTCGCGTAGCGCGCCATGTAGTAGGCGAGGGGAAACGCGAGGACCGCCGCGGCCACCGTGACGGCCCCCGCCATCGTCGCGGTCCGGACCACGATGTCCATGTTCGCGGCCGTGAACAGGTCGCGGTACGTGTCGAGCGTGAACCGCCTGATGACCCGTCCCGTGAAATCGTCCAGGTGAAAGAACGACTGGACGACGAGCGAGAGGAGCGATCCCAGATAGACGACGCCGAGCCAGAGGAGCGGCGGGGCGATCAGCAGGACGAGGGTGAGACGCGGCCGCAGGAAGAGGAACGTGGACAGGGCGCGGCGGCTCACCCCCGCTCCTCCATGCGCCGGTTGTGCGCGCGCGGCCAGGCGAGGCGGACCGCGCGGCCGCGCGCGGCGTGGACGTCGACGGCGGCCGCGTTCAGGTTCTGCGCGATCACGGTGAGCACGGCGCCGCCGTCGATCTCCACGAGATACCGCGTGTGCATCCCCAGATAGACCGCGTCGCGGATCCGCCCGCCGACCGAGCAGGAGTCCGGAGGGACCGCATCGCCCGGCGCGAGCAGGAGGATCTTCTCCGGCCGGATGGAGAACGGCGCGGGCGAGCCGGCGATCGCCGACGCCGCCGCTCCCTCGATCAGGTTGCTCAGTCCGACGAAATTGGCGACGAAGGAGGTGGAGGGCCGCTCGTACACCTCGGCCGGCGTCCCGACCTGCTCGACCCGCCCCAGGTGGAAGACGGCCAGGCGATCGCTCATGGCGAGCGCCTCCTCCTGATCGTGCGTCACGTACACGAAGGTGATCCGGAGCTGCTCCTGGATCGCCTTCAGCTCGGTCTGCATCTGCTGGCGCAGTTTCAGATCGAGGGCCCCGAGCGGTTCGTCGAGGAGCAGAACCCGCGGACGGTTGATCAGGGCGCGCGCCAGGGCCACGCGCTGCCGCTGCCCTCCCGACAGGTGCGCGGGCCGGCGGGCCCCGACCCCGGGCAGCCGCACGAGATCGAGCATCTCGTCGACGAGCCGGCCTCTTTCGGCGCGCGGAACCTTCTTGATCCGGAGGCCGTACGCGACGTTTTCCTCGACCGACATGTGCGGGAAGAGGGCGTAGTCCTGGAAGACCGTGTTGACGTCGCGCTGGAAGGGAGGAAGCCGGGACGTATCGAGCCCGTGCAGCTCGATGCGCCCGGACGTGGGCCGATCGAAGCCCGCGATGAGGCGCAGGCAGGTCGTCTTCCCGGAGCCCGACGGTCCGAGCATCGAGAAGAATTCGCCGTCCCGGATGTCGAGGCTGACGTCGTCCACCGCCCGCACGTCGCCGAAGTGCCGGCTGACGCGCGTGAACCGGACGACCGGGGTCAGGTCCTCACCGGCCACCGATCACCGCGATGTATTTCGTCACCCACTCGTGGTACGGAACGCACTGCCGGCCGCCGCCGCAATCCGCGACCGGCGTCCTCCAGAAGTGGATCTTCTCGAAGTTGCCCGCGCCGTTCCGCTCGCAACCGCCCTCGCCGAGCAGGGCGTTTCCGCGGCAGGCGGCGGGGACGGCGGGCACCGAGCCGAACCAGGCGGCCAGATCCCCCTGGGTCTTCGCGGAGATCGAGTGCTCGAACCACATGTAGGCGCAGTTCGGGTGCCGGGCGTCGACGTGCATCATCGTGGTGTCGGCCCAGCCCGTGGCACCCTCGATCGGGATGACGCTGGCGATCGGCTCCCCACGGGCCTGCAGGAGATTGACCTGGAACGGCCAGGAGCTGCTGGCCGCCAGGCCCTCGTTGACGAAATCGTCCACCTGCGTGATCGCATCGTGCCAGTAGCGTCCGACGATGGTGCGCTGCTGGCGCAGGAGATCGATGGCGGCATCGAACTGATTGTGATCGAGGGCGTAGGGATCCCGGATGCCCAGTTCGGGCCTGTGATGCATGAGGTAGAGCGCCGCGTCCGCGACGTAGATCGGCCCGTCGAACGCCTGCACCCTCCCGCGGTTCGACCGGCCGTCGGGCAGTTTCATCTCCTGGAAGACGACCTTCCAGCTGTCCGGCGGCGCTGGAAACACCTTCGTGTTGTAGGCGAGGACGTTGGATCCCCACTGATACGGCACGCCGAAGTGCGTTCCGCCGACCGTGTGCCACGGCGCGTTCTGCAGCCGCGGATCGATGGAGTTCCACCCGGGCACGAGAGCGATGTTGATCGGCTGGACCCGGCCGCCCGAGATGAGGCGCAGGCTGGCGTCCCCCGAGGCGGTCACCAGATCGAAGCCCCCCTCGTTCATCAGGGCGACCATCTCGTCCGACGTGGCCGCGATCTTGGTACCGACCTTGCAGCCGGTTTCCTTCTCGAACGGCGTGACCCAGTCGAACTGCGGGTCGGTCTCGCCCCGCTCGACGTAACCGGCCCAGGTGACGATGGAGAGCTCGCCCTCCCCCGGCCCGATCGACTGCGGGGGGCCCGTCCGTGAAGCGGATCCCGGGCGGTTCCCCGGAGCCCGGTCCGGCGCGCAGCCCGGAACGAGGCACGTCGCGGTGGCACACAGAATGGTGAGAGCGGCACCCGGAAGCCACGTCTTCGGTCGCTTCATGTGGGGAATCCCTCCTCGCGGAAATCTTACCACCCTCCCGAGCGCGTCGCGCGCGAAGCGCCGTGTCGATCGGCTCGCCGCGCGTCGCCGGTTCGCCGATCGCGTATAATGGCCGCCCGGTTACTCGACATCGTGCCCATGCATTTCTCCGCCTTCGTCGTGACGACCGCTCCACGGCATCTCGCCTCCGTCCGGCGGGATCTGGACGCCATGCCCGGCCTGGAGGTCCGCCACTGGCACGAGGCGAGCGGCCGGCTCATCGTCGTTCACGAGGGTGAGACGCTGGCCTCGCAGGAGGAGGCGCTCCGCCGCATCCAGGCGCACCGGCGCGTGCTCGCCGCCGGGCTTCACTACCACTACCTCAAATCCGCGATCGAATCGGATCGCCCCGGAACCGCCGGTTCCGGGCGCGCACGGAAAGGAACGCCATGATCATCGACGATTCCCGACGCGAGTTCATCAAGGCCGGCATGGCCTCCGCCGCGGCCTCCGCCCTCGGGCTCCCGCTGGGCGACGCCGTTCTGTCCGCGGATCCCGAGCCGGGCTGGCGCTGGGACAGAGGCGTCTGCCGGTTCTGCGGCGTCGGGTGCGGCATCCAGATCGCCACGAAAGGCGACCGCATCGTCGCCGTCAGGGGGGACGCGGACAATCCCGTCAATCGGGGGCTCCTCTGCGTCAAGGGCTATGCCAACGCCCAGATCGCCTACGGCGAGGATCGCCTGACGCATCCCCTCCTGAGGATGAGGAACGGGCGGTTCGACAAGCGGGGCGATTTCACGCCGGTCTCCTGGGAGCGGGCATTCGACGAAATGGAGGCGCAGTTCAAGCGCGTCCATCGCGAGCTGGGCCCCGCCGGCGTCGCGATCATGGGCTCCGGGCAGTACACGATTCAGGAAGGTTACGCGGCGGTCAAGCTGCTCAAGGCTGGCTGGCGATCCAACAACATCGATCCGAACGCACGCCACTGCATGGCCTCCGCGGTGGCCGCCTTCATCCAGACGTTCGGCATCGACGAGCCGTCGGGGAACTACGACGACATCGAGCTGACCGACACGGTGGTCGCCTGGGGCGCCAACATGGCGGAGATGCACCCGATGCTGTGGGCCCGCGTGACCGACCGCCGCCTGGCCGATCCGGGATACCGGGTCGTCAATCTGACCACCTTCGGCAACCGCTGCTCCGAGATCGCCGACGTCGAGATCCTCTTCAGGCCGCAGACCGATCTGGCGATCTGGAACTACATCGCCCGCGAGATCGTCCGTCGCGGCGCGATGGATCGGGATTTCGTCGGCAGGCACTGCGTCTTCGCCACCGGCCCGACCGACATCGGCTACGGCATGCGGGACACCGACCGGTACGCCTACGACGCCGAGCGCGACGTTCAGGCGCTGGAGCGCGAGACCTCACTCACGCGGGAGGAGGCGATCGCCCGGCGTCTCGATCCCGGAAAGCCCCACGTCGTCGAGCAGCGGAACGCCGCATCCGCGGGGCGACACTGGCAGATCGCGTTCGAGACTTTCAGCGAGGCGCTCGAACCCTACACGCTCGAATTCGTGGCTCCCCTCTCCAAGGGGGATCCCGACGAGCCGCTCGACCGGCACGCCGAGAAGCTGAAGCGACTCGCCGACTTTTATGCGGATCCGAAGCGCAAGGTCGTGTCGTTCTGGACGATGGGGTTCAACCAGCACACGCGCGGAACTTGGGTGAACGAGCAGGCGTACATGGTCCACCTTTTGACGGGCAAGCAGGCGAAGCCGGGGAACGGTGCCTTCTCCCTCACGGGCCAGCCGTCGGCCTGCGGCACGGCGCGTGAGGTGGGGACCTTCTCCCACCGCCTGCCGGCCGACATGGTCGTCGACAACGCCGCGCACCGGACGCGCAGCGAGACGATCTGGGGGCTGCCGGCGCGCACGCTCAATCCGAAGCCCGGCAGCCACGTCACGAAGATGATGCGGGACCTGGAGGACGGGTCGATCCGGTGGGCCTGGATGCAGGTGACCAACCTGTTCCAGTCCACCGCCAACGCCAACCACTGGATCCGGGCGGCGCGCGAGCGCGACTGCTTCATCGTCGTCTCCGACGTCTATCCGACGCTGTCCTGCAAGGTGGCCGACCTGATCCTCCCCTCCGCGATGATCTTCGAGAAGTGGGGCGCCTACGGAAACTCCGAGCGGCGCACGCAGATGTGGCGGCAGCAGGTGCCCCCGCCGGGCGAGGCCCGCAGCGACCTCTGGCAGATGATGGAGTTCTCGAAGCGGTTCCGGCTGAAGGAGGTGTGGGGACGGCAGGCGGTCCCGGGCCTCCAGGCGGAGGATTTCGAGGACGGCGCCCTCCCCGACGTGCTGGAGGCCGCCGGGGCGATGGGGTACGGACCGGACGACACGCTGCACGCGGTGCTGTTCGCGAGCCCGGCGAATCGCAAGTTCGCGTGGCCGGATCCGGTCGCCGGCGGCCGCCGCAACGACACCGCCGCGCACGCCGCGATCGACTGGTTCCCCGAGAAGGCTTTGTTCGAGGAGTACCGGCGGTTCGGCGCGGATCACGCGCACGACCTGGCCGAGTTCGACACCTATTTCCGGGAGGAGGTGCGCGGCCTGCGCTGGCCGGTCATCAACGGCAAGGAGACGGCGTGGCGCTTCAACGAGAAGTATGACGCCTACGCACGAAAAGGAAGCGGGTTCGACTTCTACGGACCGGCGATGAAATCGATCCCCCGCGGTGATCTCGACGGGGTCACCGATCCCTCGCCCGCGGACCTGAAGGGCAAGGCCAAGATCTTCTTCCGGCCCTATGCCGCCCCGCCGGAGGTCCCGGACGACACCTATGACCTGTGGCTGTCCACCGGACGGGTGCTGGAGCACTGGCACTCCGGCTCCATGACGCGCCGCGTGCCGGAGCTGCACGCCGCCGTGCCGACCGCCCGGATCTTCATGCATCCGAAGGACGCCGGCGACCGCGGCCTCGCCGACAACGACCTGGCATGGGTTGAGTCTCGGCGCGGCCGGATCCAGGCGCGCGTGCAGATCGGCGGGCGCAACCGAATGCCGAGGGGCATGGTGTTCGTGCCGTGGTTCGACGAGGGAGTGTTCATCAACAAGGTGACGCTGGACGCCACCTGCCCCATCTCGAAGCAGACCGACTTCAAGAAGTGCGCCGCCCGGGTCTACCGGGCGGAAACGGACGAAGGGAGGGTCTGATGAACCGGATGGCCGCCCTGCCGCTCCTCCTCGTCGTGCCACTGTCCGGCTGCGCCGGACCCGCGGGCACGCCCGACACCGAGATCGGGCTGAGCCGCGGGAGCGTGTTCGAGGCGCCGGCGCCCCCCGCGATCGCCGACAACGTTCTCGACGTGGGCGAGGCATCGCCCCGGCCTCGCGCCTACCCCGGCGCGCCGCCCGTCATCCCGCACGGAATCGGGGACTTCCTGCCGATCACTCGGGATGAGAATCTCTGCGTCGACTGTCACATGGTGGAGGAGAAGACGGAAGGGGGGCCCACGCCGATGCCGGACAGCCATTACGTCGATCTGCGCAACTCGCCGGCGGAGCGGCGGGACACGGTGGCCGGCGCGCGCCACGTCTGCGTGAGCTGCCACGCCTCGCGCACGGAAGCAGCCCCGCTCGTCCCGAGCCGCTTCTCGGCCCCGGCCGACGAAGCGGGCGGAACCTAGAGCGTCGCCATCTCGACGTTGTCGAAGTTCCGGCGGTAGTACCTCATGTAGGAGACCTTGCTCTCCAGGGCCTGGATCACGGCGTGCGAGAAGTTGACCTTCTCGAACTTCTGCGCGCTCCCCAGGCCTCCCGGGCTGAACACGTTGATCTCCATGAGCTTGTCGCCGACGATGTCGAGCCCCACGAGGAACATCCCGTCCATGACGACCTTGGGGCGCACGATTTCCGCCAGGCGCATGTGCGTGTCGGTGAGCTCCGCCGCTTTGAGGGTTCCGCCCGCGTGGATGTTGCTGCGCATGTCCTCGCCGGACCGGACGCGCCGGAACGCCGCGTACTTGCCCTTGTAGCGCAGCGGCCTCCCGTTCATCAGAAAGAGGCGCGTGTCCCCGTCCGCCGCGGCGTGCAGGTACTCCTGGGCGATGACGTAGCCATCCCGGCTCACGGCGTCGATCATCTGATTGAGGTTCGCGAGCTCGTTCTTCCCCACGAGGAACACGCCCTGGCCGCCCGAACCCTGCAGGGGCTTCAGCACGATCTTGTCCCCCTGCTCCTTCGCGAAGGCCCTGATCTCGTCCCGATCGCGCGTGATGATCGTCCGCGGCCGGACATCCTCCGGGAACATCTGGAAGTACATCTTGTTCATCGCCTTGGCGAGCCCGTTCGGATCGTTCAGGACGACCACGCCGTGCCGCATCGCGACCCGCCCGAAGATGATGCCGGCCGTCTGCGCCCAGGCGCGAAAACCGGTGTCGGTGCTGGGGTCGTTTCTCAGCATCAGCACGTCGAGATCGTCGACCGTGATCCGCTCCATGACCGCGTTCTTCCCCTGCAACTCCTCGAGATAGGTCTCGGAGGATTTGTACTGGTTCTTTCTCGGGCCCCGGGCCCGCGCGCGGACCTTCTCGTCCGCGTCATAGGCGAGATCGCCGGCGCCGATGACCCACACCTCGTGGCCCCGGTTTCTTGCGGCCATGCCGAGCCGCGTCGTCGAGTAACCCGGCTCCTCGGTCGTGACGTCGTTCACGAAGAATCCGATTTTCATCTTCAGTTCCTCTCCAGCAAATCCATCACCGACGTTGTGCGCCGGAGACGATCGATCCTCCGATCCGCCGCCGCGCCGTCCAGAAAGCGCGGCCGCAGCGGCGCCGGCTTCAGAATCTGGCGCCAGCGCATCTCCTCGATGAAGGGAACGTGTTTGAGCCCGAATTTTCCCACGTACAGGAGATCCTCGGATCCCCCTTTTCTGAAATAGTTCAGCGCGTCCTGGAGCCCGCGCAGATAGATCGCGTCTTTCGTCAGACCCCCGCCCCGGAAGATGCGCATCGTGACGGTGAATGCCGCGCGGCGGGGAAACCCGTGCTCCCGATGAAGGACGCGGAACAGATCGACGAACGTGGCCCCGCGGACGAGTGAATCCGCGCCCAGCACGCGCGCGGCGAGAAGCCTGAGCCGGCTGCGGCTCAGCCCGCCGACCAGGTACTCCCCGAGAACCGCGAGCCCCTCCTGCAGCTCCTCGTATCCCGGCAGCCCCACGTAGAGCTGCTTGAAGGGCTGGGCGCGACCGTTGAAGTACGTCAGGACGTGCGTTCCGACCTCGTGGCACAGGAGCGCCTCGACCCGTGAAGGCGGGATCCGCACGTCGCTCCCCACCAGCACGTTCCCGTGCGAGACCATGACACCGGACAGATCGTCCCGGACCTCGACCCTGCTGAACACCTTCGCGTGCATCGAACGGTAGTGCTCGATCTCCCGCTCGGCCCGCGCGGCGAACGCGCGCGCGTCCAGCCCCCGGCGCGTGAACCGATCCCGGCTCTTCGGCGAGATCCTCCTCAGCATCGCTTTCGACAGGGACAGCAGCGGCGGCTCCACGCCGCCGAAGAGCTGAAGGCTCCCGTAGAGGAAGGAGCGGCTCCCCCGATCCATGAGCATCGTGAGCTTCCTGTCGAATTCGATCTGCTGGTCGTGAAAGACCTGGGCGAGGGCCGGGTCCTCGATCCGGTCGATCGGGATGCTGAACAGGCGGCGCTTCATGAGCGACGGATCGAGCGGCAACCGGCGGTAGATGAACTCGGGCTCCCGCTCGAACCTCAATCGCCTGAACTCGTCCCAGGCCGCCTCGACGTTCGTCGGACTGACCGCCAGCAGAAAGTCGAGATCGTTGCTGATGCGGGCGAGCTCGCGGTCCACCTCGAAGACCGCCTTGACGAAGCTCCTCCTGCCCAGGGCCAGGTAGTGCTTCGGGCGCTGGGTCGTCCTGGACTGGACGAACTCGAACAGGCCCATCTGAAGCGCCCTCGAGAAGCGGCGATGGAGGGTGCGCAGGATGATGGGGAAATTCAGATGACGCTCCGCATCGCGGTAGATCGGCGACACCTCGATGCCGAGCAGGTGGCAGCCGAGGGAAGCGGCCGTCTCGTCCGACATCAGGCGCGGCAGTCCCTCCGGAGAGCACGACCGGACGGACGCCACCTCGACCCGGGCCCGTTCGCCCCGGATCCGGATCCGCCCGAGAGCCGTCTCCAGCGCCGCGACGGTGCTGCCGAGAGGGCTGCGCGGCGATGCGATGACCCGGAATGCCGGGCGCGGCGCCCGGATCCCCGAGCGACCGGGGACTTGGGATCCCTCCCAGATCTCCAGCAGGAGAAACGCCCCGAAATTCTTCACCTGGGTTCGGACGATGTTCTTGATGAGGAGCCCCAGGCCGCGCTGCAGATCCGCCCGATCCGTGGCGACGAGATACGAAGCCTCGCCCATCACGAGCTTCTCAGTCCCGGCATCCTCCTTTCCGCGCCGTCTGCGGTAGACGCAGAGGAAGGGCAGCTGGCGATCGATGTGCACCCGGCCCCAGACGGGCAGCATTCTCCGCAAGCGCAGGTTGCCTGCCAGCCGCGCGCACACGTCGGAGATGAACCGCTCCGAGATGGCGTCCGGTCGTCCCCCGCTCGCGGCCGGGGAGGACGAATCGGCGGGCTGGATCGGGTCCCTCGCGATCGATTCCATCACGCTTTCACGGCTCCGCCGGCGACGCGTCCGGCCTCATCGGCGACGCGCGGGGCCGCGGCCCGGAGCGCGCGGAGGATGGCGTCATACGGCCCGCGATGGATCTCGCCAGTCCACTCGTTCATGAAGAACTTCTTGAACTCGATCGCGAGGACGCAGCCGCTCTTCGGGAAACGCTCATGCGTCCACTTCGCCAGCTGGCGCCCCTTGAATTTCACGTTCTCCCGCACGTCGAGGGATCGACCGAGAAAATCGAACGTGCGCATCTCTTCGATGAAGCGATCGACGACCGGGCCCCAGAGCGTCCGGTTGAGCGAGCCGGTGCCGACGTTGACCTCCGGGTTCTGCTCCGGATCGGCCGGAGCCGAATCCGGGCCGCTTCTGAGGTGATTGTACGAATGAAGATCGAAGACGACGAAGAACCCGAACTTCTTCTCGAGGCGGGAAAAGATCCGCCCGCATTGCTCGTAGAAAGCGTCGTATTCGGCGAGCGATCTCTCGATCTCGGCCTCCGTCAGATCGCTCTTCCAGACCCGGAGGCCCCAGGAATCCTCCGGGTGGACGTAGATCGCGGTTTCTCTGGGCCGGTTCAGATCGGCCTCGAACCGGGACCGTTCCACGACGATGCGCGTATCGCCGATCTCGGTCCAGCGGCCCGTGTACGGATCCTCCTCGCGAAGACGATCCGACTCGGGCAGGACCATCTTCACGGCGATCTCGTCCCGCAGCTCGTGACCGTTGTGGACGGCCGTCGCCACGAGAGGTCCTTCGCGTTCCGTGTGGATCCGGAACGGCGCTCCTGCCATGATCGATCCTCCTCGTCCTGACCGGCACGACGTTCCGGTCGCGTACTGCCGTTGCAAGCGTAGAGGGTCTCGGGGTCGGTGACGGCTGGACCCCGCATTATACTACGGCCGGACTCAGACCGTGACGATGGCCGCGACGGACGTCATGATTCGTTACCGGAACCGGGCCCTCTCGCCGATTGCGCCTCCGGGACGGCGCCGGCGGGCGCGCGGGGGTCCGCGATCCGCCGGCCGGATCGCGGGGATCGCCTGGGCCGCGGCGCTGGCCGCCGTCCACGTTCTGACGGCCGCCCCCGGATCCGGCGATCTGCGCGTCGACGGCGGGCGGATCGAGCGCCGGATTCTCCATCTCTCCACGTTCGGACGCAATTCCGATGGCGGCGTCAGCCGGGTCGCCTTCAGCGAGGCCGACATCGCCGGGCGCGCCTACGTCATGGGACTCATGCGGGAGGCCGGGCTGTCGGTTTCCGTCGACGCCGCCGGGAACATCATCGGCCGCAGGGAAGGCGCCGTCCCCGGTCTGCCTCCGATCGTGTCCGGCTCCCACATCGACTCGGTCCCGCACGGCGGGAACTACGACGGGGACGTCGGCGTCATCGGCGCGATCGAATGCGCCCAGGTCCTCCACGAACGGGGCGTGCTCACGCGCCACCCTCTGGAGGTCATCGTCTTCACCGACGAAGAGGGGGGCCTGGTCGGGAGCCGCGCCCTCGTGGGCGAGCTGAGCGCCGGGGCCCTCGACCTCCGGAGCCACAGCGGATTGACGATCCGCGAGGGGATCCGTGCGATCGGCGGCGATCCGGATCGGCTGGCCGCGGTGAAGCGCGAGCGGGGGGACATCCTCGCGTTCCTGGAGCTGCACATCGAGCAGGGCGCGATCCTCGACCGCGAAGGAACCGCGATCGGCGTGGTGGAGGGGATCGTCGGCATCAACTGGTGGGACGTGACGATCGAAGGCTTCGCGAATCACGCCGGGACCACCCCGATGGACCAGCGCCGGGACGCCCTGATCGGCGCGGCGCACCTCACTCTGGCGATCAACCGGATCGTGAGGGAGACGCCCGGCCGGCAGGTCGGAACCGTCGGCCGCATCCGGGCCGAGCCGGGGGCGCCGAACGTCATCCCGGGCCGGGTCACGATGAGCCTCGAGCTGCGCGACCTGTCCTCGACCAAGATCGAGGCTCTGTTCTCCCGAATCCGTGAGGAGGCGGCGGCGATCGCGCAGCGGACCGGCACGCGCGTTCGATTCACCCCGATCGACGCCACGGCCGCCCCCGCCCCCACGGACGAGCGGGTGCGCCGTCTCATCGCCGCCTCCGCGCGCGATCTCGGCCTCAGCCACAGAACGATGCCCAGCGGCGCCGGGCACGACGCGCAGGACATGGCGCGCATCGCGCCGACCGGGATGATCTTCGTTCCCAGCGTCGGCGGCATCAGCCACTCGCCGGACGAGTTCACCCGCCCCGAAGACATGGAGAACGGGGCCAACGTGCTTCTGCTGACGATCCTGAGACTCGATCGACGGGGCCTCGACGCCGACGGGGCCGCCCCGGACGAATGACCGCAACCCGCGATCGACGGAGAAGGATTCCATGAGCCGGTACCACGACTCGACCTCGCTCCGTCCTTGACATCCCTCCCGATCCTGTGCTCCGATGGGGCCATTCCTGCGACGAATCGCCGTCCCTCCGGGAGACCATGTCAAGGCGGACGCCCGAGCACTTCCCGTTTGCGCTGATCGCATTCATCCTCTTCACGCTGGTCGCGGCCGCCGGCTCCGCGGCCGCGGACATCCCCGCTTCGCCGGCGCTCGACGATGACCTGACGGGGCGCACCTGGGTGCGCAGTCCCGGTGCCGATCCGTCCCTCGGCCCGGAGAGCGAGACCTGGGAGTTCTACCCGACGCGAATCTTCCGCCGCACCATTCGTTCGGACGTCGCCCGGATCCACGTGGGGACCTGGTCGATGACTCCGGGCGCCGGTCAGTCGGGCGTGATGTTCCTCGTCAGTCCCGCCGACCGATCGGGATCGTTTCCGAACCGTCACGTTCTGTCGTTCGCGATCACGAAGGATCGCCTGCGCCTCGGGGAGCGCTGGTACGGGGCAACCGCACCTCCGGACGGCGCCGGGGCGACGGGAGACGGCGCGCGGGATCGACCCGCGGGCGAGGATGCCCCGCCGGAACGGCTGTTCCCTCTCTGGTCGAAGGTGATCCGCAACGAGTGGAGCCTGGCGGCCGCGCCCTCCCCCGCCGCCCCCGACCGCCTCGTGCTGGCACGGGACGGCACGTTCCACGCCCACCATCGATCGCGCGACTGCCGCTACGAGGGAACCTGGAGCCTGTCGTTCTCGGGCGAGTCGTCCGGGACGCTCGTCATGAGCGTGCCCGCGCACGACTGCGACCAGCGGGGATCGACCGGGGAAACGGTCCGGGAGGCGCCGGTCTCGGTGGAGCGCGGGATCCTGCGCATCGGAGGCTCGGAATACACGACGTCGGAGGAACGGGACACGCACCCGGAATCGCAATCCCAATCAGGGTGGGAGCCGGAATGAAAACCGCAACGATCCACGGGACCGGCGGGTCGTCTGCTGAAGAGGTTGCGACCGGACGAACCGGAGGAGGTCGACTAGGCCGGAGAGACCCAGCGCAGCCGGAACGACTCGTCGACCGCGATCACGACGTCGGCCGCGTCGCGCAGAGGCATCAGGTGGAGTCGGCACTCCTCCTCGAGCCGTTCGTGCACCCCGCGGGCGTACGCCTCGGAGACGCCCTTCTCGGCCATGTCCCGGGAGACGCGGCTGTACCGCACGGCGGGAGGCGCGTCCAGGAAGACGCCGAGATCGATGAGGGGCCGGATGATCGGGTGGAGCGCCTGGACCCCCTCGATGATCAGGAAGCGCGCCGGCGCGATCGACTCGGTCGAGGCGGGGCCGCCGCGCTGATGGTCGTACACCGGCTTGGTGCAGGGCGACCCGGCTCGTAGCCGGCCGAGATCCGCGGCCGCTCGCCCCAGATCGCTGGCGGCCGGGTCATGCGCGCCGATGCCGCTCGCGTCCCGCTCGTGACGCGAGACGAGGTAGTCGTCCAGCGACACGACGCGGGATTGGCCGTCGCCGAGCAGGGCCGCCAGCTCGCGGGCGAAGGAGGTCTTCCCGATGCCGCCCCCCGCCCCGGCGATCCCCACGAGCACGGGTCCACCCCGGATGAGAGCCATCCCGCAGAGCCTCGCGAAGACTTCCTCGTTGCGCCGGGCCCATCGGAGCGGCGGCCGCGGATCGCGGATCGCGGGGCCGAACAGACGACGGACCTCCTCGACCGTCTCGCGCGAGCCGGCGATCACCTCCCGGGTCGGGATCAGACCCCCGAGGCGCTCTCCCTCCAGATCCTCGAGCGTGCCGCCGGCGCCCGACAGCATCAGGACCCCGGGGGCGAGATCCCACGGCATGAGAGGGCTTCCGCGACGCTTCACGGACAGGTAGAGGTCGTACGCTCCGCGCGCGGCCCGGCAGCAGTTGAGAATGAACGAGCCGGCGAGAACGGTCAGGCGCCCGAAAGCGTCCGCCACCGAGGCGTTGTAGATCGACGACAGGCCCGGCTCGCCCCGGTCGTAGGAGAGCAGGAATTCCGCCCGGGCCACCGGGCGCGGCTCCGCGACCCGGATCGGGCGGCCGTTCACCGTGGCGGGCCGGTCGACCGCTGCCGTGTAGAGCTCCCCCGTGAACGGCGCCGCCACGGCGGCCAGGAGCGGCGTCCCCTCCCGCGTGAGCGTGGCGGCGACGCTGCAATTGTCCTGTCTCGCTGAATAGACGCGCGTCCCGTCCAGGGGATCGAGGTACCATATGTATCCGCTGGCGCCGGCCTCCAGCGGGCACTCCTCTCCGATGACGGCGTGATCGGGGTGGCGGGTGCGGAGCAGTTGACGGAGTCGCCGTTCGATCGTCACTTCGAGATCCGTGACCACGCTTCCGTCCGGTTTGGGACGCGGCGCGGGCGGATCATGGCGGTGGCGGCGCAGCAGCCGGGCGGCGCCGCGCACGGCCAGGACGGCGCTTTCGAGAGCGCGATCGAGATTCATCGTATTCATCGGGGGATCGCCATGAGCCCGAAGCATATCGGAATCCTCACGGGAGGGGGAGACGTTCCCGGTCTCAACGCCGCGATCAAATCGGTCTACCAGGCCGCCAAGGATCGCGGCTGGTTCAGGAAAGGGAGTCGCGACGCCAACGTCACGGGCATCCTCCGCGGCTGGCGTGGAACCGTGCACATGGGCTTCGACCCCGAGACCGCGAGGCCGGTCGAGGTCGTCCCCCTGAAGGACGAGATCGTGAGGACGGTCGATCGTTACGGGGGAACCTTCCTTCACACGTCGCGCACGCGGCCGGATCGCATGCCTCTCGCCGAGATGCCGGAGCGCCTCCGTCGCAGGAAGGCCGATCTGCCGCGCGTCGAGGGGAGGGACGACCTGTTCGATCTCACCGACGAGGTCATCCGCAACCTGGAGGGCTTCGGCATCGATTGCCTGGTGGTCATCGGCGGCGACGACACGCTCGGGTACGCGCACACCCTCAGCGCGCGGAATTTTCCCGTCGTCGGCATCCCCAAGACCATGGACAACGATGTCCGCGGCACCGAGTACGCGATCGGCTACAAGACGGCGCTGACGCGCGCCGACTCGTTCATCAACCGGCAGCGCACCCATCTCGCCTCCCATGAAGTCGTGGGCGTGTTTCGCATCTTCGGGCGAAACTCCGGCTTCACCGCGCTCGGCACGGCGACGGCCATCTCCGATCTCCGTTGCGTCATCCCGGAGCATCCGTTCGATCTCGAGGCGCTGTGCAAGGCCGTCAACGAGGACTACGAGCGGAACGAGCACAACTACGCGATGGTGATCTGCTCCGAGGGCGCCATGTGGGAGGGGGGGAAGCTCGAGGAGTACGGCCCCCCTGACGCCTACGGGCATCGCAAGAAGGCGAACGTCGGCGAGGCGCTGGCGCAGGCGATCGGCCGGATCACGGGGCTGCCGACGCGCATGCAGGACGTGACCTACGATCTGCGAAGCGGAGCGCCCGACGCGATCGACAAGATCGTCGCCAACACCTTCGGATATCTTGCCGTCGAGCTCATCGCCCAGGACAAGACCGACCGCATGGTCTGCCTGCAGGGGGGGCTCTATGCCCACACCGAGCTCCCCGATCCGGCGCGGGGCGCCCGCACCGTGGTCGTGGAGGACAGCTACGACGCCGATCGCTTCCGCCCGCGACTCTCCGGGATGCTGGGGAAGCCGGTCTTCTACTAGATAAGGAGCGGACCGTGCCTTATAAACCGAGCGAGCAGGAAGAGGAGTATTTCGCAAGGCTGGAGTTCGAGAAAAAGAAGAAGCTCGAGGAAGAGCGCCAGGCCAGAATGGCCGAGGAGGAGAAACGCAGGCGCAAGGAGCTCCACTTCATGCACTGCCCGAAGTGCGGCATGGACCTGATCGAGATCGATTACAGGGGCATCGCCGTGGACAAGTGCTCCGTGTGCGACGGGGTGTGGCTCGACGCCGGCGAGCTGGAGCAGATCTCCCGTCTCGACAAGGGGATGCTGGACAAATGGTTCAGCGTGTTCAGGAAGTGAGGAAGCGCCCCCGGGGGGCGAACAGGTCCCGGTCCGGCGGCGACGAGGGCCCGCCGGACTTCTTCGAGCGGCGGGTCGAGGAGGTCATCGAGCGGCTTCCGAAGCGTTTTCGCGACGCGTCCCGCAACGTTCAGTTCATCATCGAGGACGAACCGGATCCCGATTTGCTCGAGGACGACGAGGGACACGACGACGAGGGGCCGCTGCTCGGTCTGTACGTCGGCACGCCCCTGCCGGATCGAACCTACGGCGACGTCCCCGCCCTGCCGGATCGCATCTACATCTTCCGGGGGCCGCTGGAACGTTCGTGCCGCAGTCGGAGAGAGTTGAGCGAGCAGATCCGGATCACCGTTCTGCACGAGCTGGCGCACTACTTCGGCTTC
>JBFGDZ010000066.1:0-17774 GCA_041580375.1 Candidatus Polarisedimenticolia bacterium | reverse complement strand
GGCTGCCCCAACGGCCAGTTCTTCGTGACCCCCACGGGAGCCGAGCTCGCCTTCGCGGGCACCAACTCGCTGCACTGGGGACATCATCTGGACGTCGCCAACAGGCTGGCCGACACCACGCGGTTCCGCCAGCTGGCGGCGTTCATGACCAATCCGATCAACCTGGCCCTGTTCCCGCAGGAAGGGGATCTGGAGCTGAGCTTCTTCCACATCGCGGATATGATGGGTAACGACGAATTCAACGCTCCGCCCGGGTCCGCGGTGGATTACGGCGACGTCCACATCCAGGTCGATCAGAATCCCGATCCGGCCACCGACGAGTGGGGCTTCTGGGACAAGCTCGTCCCGTTCCAGAACGTCTACGATCACGTCGCGATGATCTGGAGCGTGTTCGCGCCCGGGAACTACTGCGAGTTCACTCCCGGCGACACCGGCTCCGGCCCCCCGGCGCCGCGCGGCACGCGCGAGACCATGTGCTGGCCCCAGGGCATCTGGTCGGCCTGCGGATGGCCTTTCGATCAGTCCACCGTCCGCGCCTGTGACGGCCCGGGCCTGACCGGAGCGACCGGGAACGGGAACTGGATCGAGACGAAGTTCGACCTGTCCGGCTTCCTCGGACAGCGGGTCCGCATCCGCTGGATCGCGCAGTCCTGGGAGTTCGACTGCTGCTCCTCGTCCTACCAGGAGTTCGGTGGCACGTGGCAGGACCTGGAGACCGACGACGGCTGGTGGGTCGACGAGATCAGCATCACGGGAGCGATCGAGACCCAGCTGACCCCCTCGATCGACGCGAAGCCGCCGCTGCCGGGAACCTGCCCGACCACCTGCGACAGCTCGGTGGGAGATCAGGGCACGAGCGCCTCGCTCGCGATCCGCGACACGAACGGCAACGGCGTCATCGAGCGCGGCGAGCGGATCGCGCTCGACGCGTCCGGGTCGACGCTTCCCGGAGGCTGCGTCGGCGGCGTCGCGCAGTTCCGCTTCGTGCGGGACGGCCAGGTCGTTCAGGACTGGACCACGAACAACACGTTCCTCGACGCGCCGCTGCGCGACGCGCAGTACTCCGTCTTCGTGCGCTGCAGCGCCGACTTCCAGTGCACCGGGACGACCGGCGCGCAGGCGACGGGGCGCGTCTACACGGGCGACGGCCAGGACGTCGATCTCATGATCGGACTCGATCCCGCCGGGGCGACGGAGATCTTCTGGGAGGCGAGGCCGCAGGTGTCGTCGGTGGACGGATACGATCTCTTCCGGGGGTCGTTCATCCTGGGCCCGCCGCCGGGCGACCTGGGCCTCACGACGCTGGTCTGCCACCTGCCCGACATCGCGCAGGCCCCGATCGGCTCGACCGTCGTGATCGGAGAGCCCGACACGCCGCCGGTCGGATCGACCTTCTACTACCTGGTCGGCCACAGCGCCCGGGCGGCCGGGGCGATCATTCCGCTCGGGAAGAATGACGCCGGCGCCATCCGGCTCGGTCCCCCCTGTCCATGATGCGGGACGCGGCCGGCTTCCCCCGGGGCGGCCCCGCCCCGGGGGCGCCGCCGATCTCCGGTATCCCAGCCCGCCTGTGGTAACGTCATGGCGTGAGCGGACGGAGGCAGCGCACCCTGTCGCAGCTTCTGGCGGAGTGGTCTGAGGGCCCTCTCCAGAACTCGATCCGCAGGCTGGCGGAGCGCCGCGAGGGCTTCGCCCTCGACTCGGGCGTCCCCCTGGAACGTCTCTACACACCCCTCGACACGGAATCGATCGACTACGCCGCCGAGATCGGGTTCCCGGGCCGCTACCCGTTCACGCGCGGCGTTCAGCCGACGATGTACCGCAGCCGTTTCTGGACCATGCGGCAGTACTCGGGGTTCGGCGACGCGGCGGAGACCAACCGGCGCCTGCGCTACCTGCTCGAGCGGGGCCAGACCGGCCTTTCGATCGCGTTCGATCTTCCGACCCAGATGGGATACGACTCCGATCACGCGATGGCCGCCGGGGAGGTCGGCCGCGTCGGCGTCGCGATCGACACGCTCGACGACATGCAGACGCTGCTCCGGGACCTGCCGCTCGATCGCGTCTCCACGTCGATGACGATCAATTCCACAGCCGCGATCCTGCTGGCCCTGTACGTCGCCGTCGCGCGCGCGCGCGGCATCCGGCTCGATCGGCTGTCCGGCACGGTGCAGAACGATGTCCTCAAGGAATACATCGCGCGCGGGACCTACATCTATCCGCCCGCCGCCTCGCTGCGCATCGCCACGGACGTCTTCGCCTACTGCCGCGCCGAGCTGCCGCGCTGGAACGCCATCAGCGTGAGCGGCTACCACATCCGAGAGGCGGGATCGACGGCCGTCCAGGAGGTGGCGTTCACGTTCGCGAACGGCATCGCCTACCTCGAGGCGGCGCGCGATGCGGGCGAGCCGGTGGAGGAGATCGCCTCGCAGATCTCCTTCTTCTTCAACGCCCATAACAACTTCCTGGAGGAGACGGCGAAGTTCCGGGCCGCGCGCCGGATCTGGGCGCGCATCATGAAGGAGCGTTTCGGCGCGACGAACGAGCGCGCCATGCAGATGCGTTTCCACGCCCAGACGGGCGGTTCGACGCTCACCGCGCAGCAGCCCGAGAACAACATCGCGCGGGTCGCCGTCCAGGCCCTCGCGGCGGTCCTCGGAGGCGCCCAGAGCCTGCACACCAACGGCATGGACGAGGCGCTGGCGCTGCCGACCGAGCGGTCGGCGACGATCGCGCTGCGCACCCAGCAGATTCTGGCGCACGAGACGGGAGTGGCCGACACCGTCGATCCGCTCGGCGGATCGTACGCCGTCGAATCGCTGACGTCGGGGATCGAGGAGCGGGTGTGGGAGTACCTGAAGCGCATCGACGAGATGGGGGGCACGGTGCGCGCCATCGAGAGCGGCTATCCCCAGAGGGAGATTCAGGAGTCGGCGTACCGCTACCAGCGCATGATCGAAACCGGCGGACGCGTGATCGTCGGCGTGAACGACTTTCTCGAAGAGGAGAAGGACGCCGCGTCGCGGATCCCCATCCAGAAGATCGATCCTCGGCTGGAGTCCGGGCAGCGGGAGCGCGTGGCGGCCTTCCGGCGGTCCCGCGACGTGGCGGCGGCCGGCGAGGCGCTCGCCCGGCTGGAGGAGGCGGCGCGGGGCGGGGAGAACCTGATGCCGCGCATCCTGGGCGCTGTCGAGGCTCGGGCCACCCTGGGTGAGATCAGCGACCGGATGCGCGCCGTGTACGGCGCCCACGCCCCGACCGCGTCGATCTGATCCGCAGTCGTCCGCGGGGCGCGGCGGGGGCTGCCGCCGGGAGATGCAGGTGTCCACGCTCCTCGAAATCGAAGATCTCTCCATAGAGTTTCCGACGCGCCGCGGGGCGGTGCGCGCGGCGGACAGGATCGCGTTTCGCATCGACGAGGGGGAGACGATCGGCCTGGTCGGCGAATCGGGCTGCGGCAAGAGCGTCACGGCCATCTCGCTCCTGCGCCTCGTGCCCCACCCCGGGCGCATCGTGTCCGGGCGCATCCTCTATAAGGGCACCGACCTGATGGCGCTCCCCGAGCGCGAGATGCGCCGGTACCGGGGGAAGGAGATCGCGTTCATCTTCCAGGAGCCGATGACGGCGCTCAACCCGGTCTTCACCGTCGGGTACCAGATCGCCGAGGGGCTGATCGTCCACGGGCTGATGCGGAAGAAGCAGGCGCTCGAGGAGGCCGCCCGGCTGATGGACCTGGTGCGCATCCCGGACGCGCGCCGCCGGGTGCGCGACTACCCGCATCAGATGTCGGGCGGCATGCGCCAGCGCGTGATGATCGCGATGGCCCTCGCCTGCCGTCCATCGCTCCTGATCGCCGATGAGCCGACGACCGCCCTGGACGTGACCATCCAGGCGGAGATCCTCGATCTCCTTCGCCGCCTCAAGGAGGAGTTCCGCCTCTCGGTCCTCCTCATCAGCCACAATCTGGGGGTCGTGGCCGAGATGGCCAATCGCGTCGCCGTCATGTACGCGGGACGGATCGTGGAGGAGTCGCCGGTGGACGAGCTGTTCGCGAACCCCGGCCACCCGTACACGCGGGGGCTGCTGCGCTCCGTCCCCCGCCTCGGCTCGCGCCCGGCCGGTCAGGACGGCCGCCGGGCCCGTCTCCTGGCGATCGAGGGACAGGTTCCCGACCTGGCCGCCCTGCCGCCGGGCTGCGCGTTCCACCCGCGCTGTCCCGACGTGCGTCCCGAGTGCTCCGGACACGATCCCCGGCTCCTGCCGCTCGGCGACGGGCCGGCGCCGCGGCGGGTCGCCTGCTTCATCCATCACGACCCCGAAGGGAGGCGGCGGTGAGCGCGGACGCCTCCGCCCCCGCGGCGGCCGGTCCGGCCGGCGCCGCCGGAGACGGCCGCCCGCTGCTGGACGTCGACGGCCTCGTCAAACACTTCCCGATCCGGCGCGGGGTCTTCTCGCGCGTGTCCGGCCACGTGCGCGCGGTGGACGGCGTCTCCCTGCGAATCGGGGCGGGCGAGACGCTGGCGCTGGTGGGGGAGTCGGGCAGCGGCAAGACGACGGCCGGCCGCTGCATCCTGAGGCTGCTCGAGCCCACCGCGGGCCGCATTCGGTTCGAGGGCGTCGACCTGCTCGCCCTGCCGCCCCGCGAGATGCGCAGAATGCGGCGGCGCATCCAGGTGATCTTCCAGGACCCGTACGGCTCGCTGAACCCTCGCATGCGCGTCGGAACGATCGTGCGCGAGCCGCTCGACGTCCATCGCATCGGGTCCGGCCGCCGGGAGCGGGACGATGTCGTGGCGGCTCTCCTCGAGCGGGTCGGCCTCGACCCCTCCATGATGGGCCGCTATCCGCACGAGTTCTCCGGTGGGCAGCGCCAGCGCATCGGCGTGGCGCGCGCGCTGGCCCTGAAGCCGCGGCTGATCGTCGCCGACGAGTCGGTCTCGGCGCTGGACGTGTCGGTGCAGGCGCAGGTGATCAACCTCCTCATCGATCTGCAGGAGGAGTTCGGCGTCGCGTACCTGTTCATCGCCCACGATCTGGCCGTCGTCGAGCGCATCGCCGATCGGGTGGCCGTGATGTACCTCGGCAAGATCGTCGAGACGGCCCCCGCGGAAGAGATCTTCAAAAACCCGATTCACCCGTATACTAAGGCCCTTCTGCAGGCGATCCCGATACCCGACCCGGGCCGGGTCCGGGAGCGGTCTCCCCTCGGGGGGGAGCTCCCCTCCCCCGCGAGCCCGCCGCCGGGGTGCCGGTTCCACACCCGGTGTCCGGTGGCGGAGGAGACCTGCTTCCGGGTGGAGCCGCCGCTCGTGGAGGTGTCGCCGGGACACTGGGCGGCGTGCCACCTGGCGCCGGGACCCTCCGGGGCTCCTCCCGGGGCGGGCGGGTCCGGCGGGGCGTAAGACCGCCCGCCGGACGGCCGGTTCCGGGGTGGAACGCGCGCGGGGGCGCGTGCGTAGAATCAAGGGACCGCCTCCAGGAATCGTTCCATCTGGGGGATTTCCTCGCCCCGATCCGGGGGCGGTATCGCGAATCGAGGTGAACTGATGAGTCAGCGAGTCTCTCGCCGAGCCCACTCCATCCTCCCGCCCCTCGCCGGGGTCCTGGCGCTGCTGCTCCTCCCCGCCGGGGCCCTCGCGCAGGAGACGGAGGGCGTCGAACCGCCGTCCGACGCCATCGTCCTCTCCCTGCGGGACGTCCTGAACGCGGCCCTGGAGCACAACCTCGAAATCGCCGTGCGGCGCTACGATCCGCTGCGCAGCGACACGCTCGTCACGCTGCAGGAGGCCGTGTTCGATCCGGCGCTCACCGGGAGCGCGGAGAGCCGCGAGGACGAGATCCCGGGCACCTTCACCACGACGATTCAGACGATGGCCGGGCCGCTCGTGTCCTCGGGCGTCTTCCTCGTGCAGCCGAAGGCGCACCAGTACACGGCGGGGTTCGAGGATCCCCTGATTCTCGGAGGGTCGTATCGCTTCGATCTCTTCCTGCAGGACGAGGTGCAGGACACGGACTTCCTCGGCACGCGATCGCGGACCTCCGACTTCACGACCAACTGGGCTCTGACCTTCAGGCAGCCGCTGCTGCGCAACTTCGGCCCCGACGTCAACCGATGGCAGATCATCGTGGCGCGCAACGACCTCGCGTCGAGCGAGGAGGGGTTCCGCAGGACGGTGATCAACACCCTGTCGGCGGCCGAGAAGGCGTACTGGGACCTGAACTTCGCCCTGATGGAACTGGATACCCAGCGAGACTCGCTCGATCTGGCGAAGGAGTTTCTCGAACAGAACAAGATCAAAGTCAGGGTCGGCACGCTCGCCCCCATCGAGATCACGCAGGCCGAGGCGGACGTGGCCGATCGCGAGGAGCGGGTGATCGTCGCGGAGAACCGGGTCCTCGGCGCCGAGGACGATCTGCGGAAGGTGATGAACGTCCCGCGCGACTCGCCCTGGTGGTCGCGGGCGATCCGCCCCTCCGACGAGCCGCCGCTCGACGACGTCGACCTGAGCATGGAGGAAGAGGTATCCGCGGCCGAGCGCCTGCGTCCCGAGTTGAAACAGGCTCGCATCGACCTGCGATCGAAGGAGACGGAGCTGCAGGCCCGTCGCAATTTGAGACGGTGGTCGCTCGATTTCGAGGGGGCGTACGGTGCGCGGGGCCTGAGCGCGGACTTCTTCGACGTCGACCCGATGACGGGTATCCAGACGGGCAGCATCCTGAGCCACGGGTCGCACAGTGAATCCCTCGAGGACCTGCGCGATCGCAATCAGACCAACTGGCGCCTCACCCTGAACCTGCGCGTTCCGATCGGGAACCGGCAGGCGATCGCGAACTACACGGACGCCGAGCACGCCTACAATCAGTCGCGCTTCGATCTGCAGCGGCTCGAGCAGGAGGCGCGCGTCGAGGTGCGCAACGCCGTCCGGACCGTCCTCACCAACATGAAGCGGGTCCACGCGACGCAGGTCAACGTGCGGCTGCAGACCGAGAAGCTGGAGGCCGAGCAGAAGAAGTTCGAGAACGGGATGAGCACCTCGTTCCAGGTCCTCACGTTCCAGAACGATCTGACGGCCGCGCGCAGCCGCGAGAACCTCGCCATCGTCGACTACAACAAGTCGCTCGTCGAGCTGGAACGCGTCAAGGGGACGCTGCTCGAGGCGCGCCGGATGCTGATCCCTGCCGGGGCCTCCGGCGCGGCGGAAGGCGGGGACTACACCGCCGCCCTCCGATCGCTCTGGCGGAGGGATGCGCCCGCGCGGGCCGCCTCCGTCGCCGCGTCGGGTCTCCACGAAACGATCGCCCTCCCGTCGACCTTTGTCTTCAGAGGCAACCGCATCGTCGGGCTGGGCGGAACTCCGGATCTCGCGAACGTGTCTGCCGACGGCCGATGATCCGACGGCCCGCTCCGGCGCGACGCAGGGCGCGCCGCGGGGCCCTTCTCCTGGGCGCCGCCGTGCTCCTCGCCGGATGCGGGGGCCGGACGGGACCGAACGTCCTGCTCATCGTCATCGACACGGCCCGGGCCGATCGTTTCACGTTCAACGGGTACGGCCGGGACACGACGCCCCGGCTCGCCTCCCTGGCCCGGGAGGGAGCGGTGTACGAGAACGCCTACAGCCCCTCGCCCTGGACCCTCCCCGCCCACGCCAGCCTGTTCACCGGCCTCTTCCCCTCGGCTCACGGCGCCGACGCCGGACATCTCGTCCTCGACGACGCTCACGCGACGATGGCGGAGGCGTTCGCGGCCGCCGGATACGACACGGTCGCGTACACGGCGAGCCCGTGGATCGGGAAGTCGCACGGCTTTCACCAGGGATTCGACACCTACGAGGAGGTCTGGCGGGTCATCGGCGACACGGAGGGGGAGGACATGGGCGCGGGGCTCATCGCCTCGCGCGTCGCGCGCTACCTCGACTGGCGCGACGAGAATCCCGTCGCGGGCGGCGGGCCGTTCTTCATGTTCATCAACGTATTCGAGCCCCATCTTCCGTACAACCCGCCCGAGCCCGAGCGCTCCCGCTCGCTCGCGGCACCGGCAGGCGACGCGGCGCTCGATCGTCTGCGCCGGCTGAAGCACCCGCGGGAGATGCCTTACATCCTCGGGTTCGAGCGGCTCGATCCGGAGGAGGTGCGCATTTTGTCCGGCCTGTACGACGGGGAGATCGCCTACGTCGACCGGCGCATCGGGGAGATCGTGGAGATGTTCCGGCGGCACGGGATCCTCGACCGGACGATCGTGGCGATCACCTCCGACCACGGTGAGATGATCGGCGAGCACGGGCTCCTCGATCACAAGCTGCAGGTGTACGAGCCGGTGCTGCGCATCCCCCTCGTGCTGCGCCATCCGCCGTCGGTGGCGCCCGGGCAGAGGATCGCGGAGCCGGTGATGCTTCAGGATCTCCATCCGACGCTTCTCGGCCTCGCGCGCGTGAAGGTTCCGGAGCGCGCCGGCGGGGTCCCGGCCGAGGCGATCGTCCTCCCCGGCGTGAGTGGCGTGAAGGGGGCCGCTCGCCGGCCGGCCGCCGGCGCGTTCATGGCCGAGTACGCGCGCCCGATCCAGTTCCTCGAGGTGATCGAACAGATCTATCCGGAGACCGATGTCGCCGCCTGGGACCGGACGCTCGTCGCCCTCCGGTCGGGCAGCGAGAAGCTCCACTGGGCGTCCGACGGGCGCCACGCCCTGTACGACCTGGCGGAGGACGCCGCGGAGTCGAGGGACCTCGCCGCGGATCGCCCCGACCGCGTCCGGGACCTGGAGGCTGCCGTCGAAGCGTGGCTGGGGCGCCCCGGCGCGCGTCCCCCGATCGGCCTGCCCGCCCCGGCGCCCTGAGAGCGCGGCACCGGAGCGCGCCGCTGGGCGTCCGGCCGCGTTGACACCCGGAGAATCGCGGTGCTAGCATGAGCGCTTCTTGTGCAACGAAGGTCCTCGTCGTCTTTGTGAAAAATATCACGAGACGGGTGGATAGGGGCGCGCCCCGCGCCGCCTGCGGGGCCCGGTGGCCGCGTGATCGACTATGTACCGATAGGGCTCCAGCTTGTCGCCGCGCTCGTCCTGGCGCTGGCCATCCTCGGTCTATCGTCGCTGCTCGGGCGGCCCGGCCGCAGCCGGACCGACCTGAGCCCCTACGAATGCGGGCTGCCGCCTTTCGAGCCCGCCGACAAGCGCTACACCGTCCGCTTCTACATGGTGGCGATGCTCTTCATCCTGTTCGACATCGAGACGGCCTTCCTCTATCCGTGGGCGACCATCTTCCGCGACATGGGGCTGGCTGCGTTCATCGAGATGTCGATCTTCGTCGGCATCCTGCTGATCGGCCTGATCTACTGCTGGCGGCGCGGCGCCCTGGAGTGGGACTGACGCGATGGCCGCCGGACCCTGGATCGAGCCGAACCCGCCACGCCACGTCCCGGATCGCCTGAAGGAGCGACACCCGAACGCCGTCCTCGAGACGGCCGAGTTCCGCGGCGAGATCACGCTCATCGTCCCGGCCGCGAGCATCGTGGAGATCGCCCGCTTCCTCAGGGACGATCCGGAGTGCGCCTTCGACATGCTGAGCTGCGTGCTCGGCACGCACTTCCTCGAGCGCGACTACGAGTACGAGGTGATCTACGAGCTGTTCTCGCTGCAGAGGAACCACCGCCTCCGGCTGAAGGTGCGCCTCAAGGAGGGGGAGACCGTGCCCAGCGTGACTCCGGTCTGGCCCGGCGCCAACTGGCCCGAGCGCGAGGCGTTCGATCTCGTAGGCATCCGGTTCCAGGGACATCCGGACCTCCGGAGGATCATCATGCCGGAGGATTACGAGGATCATCCCCTGCGCAAGGACTTCGACGTCGAGGGAGGGCCGACGAAACTCGATCCGCCCGGCCGCCCCGCCTCGCGCGGGTTCCGCGACATGGAGCACGCCTGATGGCCGAGACGAGGATCCCCGAGGGGCCGCCCGGCATGCCGCCCGCCCTCCCCCGCGACGAGGACGCCGTGCACGGCGACCGGATGGTGATCAACATGGGGCCGTCGCATCCCTCCACGCACGGCGTGCTGAGACTCGTGCTGACGCTGGACGGCGAGGTCGTGAAGACGGTTCAGCCGCACGTCGGCTACCTGCACCGCGGCATGGAGAAGATCGCCGAGTCGATGACCTACACGCAGTTCATCCCCTATACGGATCGCCTCGACTACCTGGCGCCGCTGTCGAACAACGTCGCCTACATTCTCGCCATCGAGAAGCTCATGGACATCACGGTCCCGCCGCGGGCCCAGGTGATCCGGGTGATGTGCTGCGAGATCGCGCGCATCTCCGCGCACCTCCTGTGGCTGGGTACCGGCGCGCTCGACCTGGGCGCCGCGACCGTCTTCTTCCACACCTTCCGCGAGCGCGAGACGCTGTACGACATCATCGAGTCCCTGACCGGAACGCGCCTCACCACGTCGTATCCGCGCGTCGGCGGACTGGCCCGCGATCTCCCGGCCGGGTGGACCGACAAGGTCGCGTCGTTCGTGAGAACCTTCCCGAAAGCCCTGGACGAGATCGACGGCCTGCTCACGGGAAACCGCATCTGGATCAAGCGCACCCAGGGGATCGGGGTGATCTCCGCCGAGGACGCCGTGGCGCTGAGCCTGACCGGGCCGAACCTGAGGGGATCGGGCGTCGCCTACGACCTCCGCAAGACGCATCCGTACAGCGGCTACGAGAACTATGAGTTCGACGTGCCGGTGGGCGAGGCGGGGGACGTCTACGACCGCTACCTGGTCCGCATGGAGGAGATGCGGCAGAGCATCCGGATCCTGAGCCAGGCGCTCGACCGGCTTCCGGAAGGGCCGATCGACATCGACGATCCCAAAGTCGTATTGCCGAAGAAGGACCGCGTCCTGCAGAAGATGGAGGAACTGATCCAGCAGTTCATGATCGTCACGGAGGGCTTCCACCCGCCCGCGGGCGAGGTGTACCACGCCATCGAGGCTCCCAAGGGTGAGCTGGGCTTCTACATCAAGAGCGAGGGAGACAAGTCTCCCTACCGCCTGTACATCCGATCCCCGTCGTTCATCGGCCTGCAGGCGATCGAGACCATGTCGGTCGGCGGGCTGCTCTCCGACCTGATCGCCGTCATCGCGAGCCTCGATCCGGTCATGGGGGAGGTGGATCGGTGAGCGCCGGGGCCCCGGCGAAGGCCGTCCGTCCGGAGACGGATCGCCGGATCGACGAGCTGTTGTCCGCGTTCCCCCGGAAAGGATCCGCGCTGCTCCCCGCGCTGTACCTCGTGCAGGAGGAGAAGGGATACGTGCCGGCCGAGGCGATGGAATACCTCGCGGGCAAGCTCGACGTTTCCCCGGCGTTCGTCGCGGGTGTGGTGTCGTTCTACACGATGTTCCATACGAAGCCGATCGGCCGCCACCACATCCAGATCTGCCGCACGCTCTCCTGCGCGCTGCGGGGCTGCCGCGCGGTGCTGCGGCACCTGGAGGAGCGCCTCGGTATCCGCCCGGGCGAGACGACGCCGGACGGACGGTTCTCGCTCGAGACGGTCGAGTGCCTGGGCGCCTGCGATCAGGCGCCGATGATCCAGATCAACCAGGAGGAACACGGTCTGCTGGATCCGAACAAGATGGACGAGGTCCTGGCTCGCCTGGATTAGGGATTGCGACGCATGGCGCACGAACGACTTCTCACGCGCAACATGGATCGGGAGGGCTCCGAAACGATCGGGGTCTATCTCGAGGCCGGCGGGTATCGCGGTCTGCGCCGCGTCCTGAAGGAGATGACGCCGGAGGCGTTCGCGACCGAGGTGAAGAACTCGGGGTTGAGGGGCCGGGGCGGCGCCGGGTTCCCGACCGGCGTGAAGTGGGGCTTTCTCCCCAAGTCCAGGGACAAGCCGCGCTATCTCTGCGTCAACGCCGACGAGAGCGAGCCGGGGACGTTCAAGGACCGGCTGCTGATCGAGCGCGATCCCCATCTGGTGCTGGAGGGAATCATCGCTTCGGCCTACGCCATCGAATGCCGGACGGCGTTCTTCTACATCCGGGGCGAGTTCCACAAGGGATACCGGATCTTCAAGCGCGCCGTCGAGGAGGCGTACGAAAAGGGATACCTCGGCAGGAACATCCTGAAGACCGGCTTCGATCTCGATGTCATCATCTACCGGGGCGCGGGGGCGTACATCTGCGGCGAGGAGACGGCGCTTCTCGAATCCCTCGAGGGGAAGCGCGGCCTCCCGCGTCTCAAGCCGCCGTTCCCGGCCGTGGTCGGCCTGTACGGGTGTCCGACCATCATCAACAACGTCGAGACCCTGGCGAACGTCACCCTCATCGCCGAGCGCGGGGCGGAGTGGTTCGCGGGGCTGGGCCGCCCGCCGAAGAACACCGGTCCCAAGCTGTTCTGTGTTTCCGGGCACGTGAAGCGGCCGGGGGTGTACGAGGCGGAGCTGGGCATCCCTCTCAAGGAGCTGATCGAGGACAGAGCGGGAGGCATGCTCCACCCGGATCGGCCTCTCAAGGCGGTGGTGCCGGGAGGATCGTCGATGAAGATTCTGCCGGCGTCGAAGTGCGAAGTGCGCATGGATTTCGATTCGCTCATGGAGGCGGGATCGATGCTCGGATCGGCCGGCGTGATGGTCATGGACAGCGGCACCTGCATGGTGCAGGCGCTTCTGAACCTGGCCCGCTTCTACGCGCACGAATCCTGCGGCCAGTGCACCCCCTGCCGGGAGGGGACCGGCTGGTTCGTGAAGATCCTGGAACGCCTGGAAAAGGGCGAGGGTTCGGAGGGGGACGTCGATCTCCTCGCCGACGTCGCCGGCCGGGTCGAGGGCCACACGATCTGCCCGTTCGGCGAGGCGATCGCCTGGCCCGTCCAGTCGTACGTCGCCGCGTTCCGCGACGAGTATCTCGAGCACGTCCGACGCCGCGGCTGCCCCATCGGCGGCCCGAGCCTGATCTAGAGGAGACGATGGACCAGCCACGAGCCTCCGATCCCGTCGCGCCCGCCCTGCCGGAGCCCGGCCCGGACGAGGTGTCCCTCCTGATCGACGGCCGGCCCGTCGTGGTGAAGAAAGGGACGACCGTCCTGCAGGCCGCCGCGGGCATGGGGATCACGATCCCGCACTACTGCTACCACCCCGGGCTCAGCATCGCAGGCAACTGCCGCATGTGCCTGGTGGAAATCGAGAAGGTCCCTAAGCTCCAGATCGGATGCGCCACCAACGCGACGCAGGGCATGTCCGTCCGGACCGATACCCCGCGCGTTGTGGGAAGCCGCGAGGGGATCATGGAGTTCCTCCTGATCAACCACCCCCTCGACTGCCCCATCTGCGACCAGGCGGGCGAGTGCCGGCTGCAGGAGTACTCGGCCCTGCACGGCCAGGCGTACAGCCGGTTCCAGGACGAGAAGGTTCACTTCCCCAAGCGGGGCCCGATCGGCCGCGACGTGACGTTCGACGCCGAACGGTGCATCAAGTGCACGCGCTGCATCCGCTTCTGCGACGAGATCAGCAAGAGCCACGAGCTCGGCCTGTTCCAGCGCGGCGATCACGCCATCATCGGGACGTTCCCCGGGAAGCCGCTCGACAACCCCTACTCCGGGTGCACCGTCGACGTCTGCCCGGTGGGCGCGCTGACCTGGACGCCGTTCCGCTTCCGGGCGCGCGTCTGGTTCCTGAAGAACACCCCTTCGATCTGCGTCGCCTGCGCGCGCGGGTGCAACGTGGACGTCGCCGTGTACAAGAACCGCATCCAGCGCCTGACGCCGCGCGAGAACATGGAGGTCAACCGCTGGTGGATGTGCGACGCGGGACGGTCCTCCCACGAAGCGCTCGTTTCGCGTCCCCGTCTGGATGCGCCGCGCGTGCGCGGCGAGGACGGGACTTCGCGGACCGCACCCTGGGAGGAGGCGCTCGATCGCGCGGCGGACCTGCTGCGCAGCGTCGCCTCGCGGCACGGCGAGAAATCGACGGCCGCGATCGTCTCGGCGCGGCTCTCCGTGGAGGATCTGCACGTCGCGCGGAGCGTGCTCGGCGATGCGCTCAAGATTCCGCGGCTGGCCGTCCCCCCGCACGAGGAGGGGGAGGACGATCACCTTCTGATCCGCCGCGACAGGACGCCGAACGCGCGCGGCGCCGCGCTCACCGGCATCGGGCGCCCCGATGCGGGCCGCGTGCTCGAGATCGCGCAGGATCTCGCGGCCGGACGCGTCCGCGGCCTCGTCGTCGTCGGGGAGGACCCGATCGCCGACGGCCTGCTCGACGCCTCGTCCCTCGAGACCATCGAGGCGCTGGTCGTGGTCGACTCCTGGGACGACCCGACCGCGAAGGCGGCGCACGCCGCCCTGCCGGCGCGAGCGTGGAGCGAGGCCGAAGGCGTGTACGTGAACTGCGACGGGCGGGCGCAGAGGGCGCGCGCGGCCCTCAAGCCATCGAACGAGTCGGAGCCGGTCTGGAGCATCCTGAGCGAGCTGGGGCGACGATTCGGCTTGTCCGCGAACTACGACTCGGCGTCGAGCGTGTTCGACGATCTGGCCGCCCGGCAGCCGGCCTTCGCCGGCCTGTCGTACAGGTCGATCGGCCGGGGCGGCGTCCCCGTGAAGGAGCGGTGAGGTGGAGCCCGGCCTGCAGCGGGTGATCATCGAGGCGTCGATCAAGATCGCCCTGATCTTCGGCGTCATCCTGACCGCCGTCGCCTACATGACGTGGGTCGAGCGCCGGGTCTCGGCGTGGATCCAGGATCGCCGCGGGCCCAACCGGGTCGGTCCGTTCGGCCTCCTGCAGCCCCTCGCCGACGGGATCAAGTTCCTGTTCAAGGAGGCGATCCTTCCCCCGCACGCGCACCAGACGATCTACATGCTGGCCCCGGTGATCCTCTTCGTGCCGGCGATGATCGCCTTTTCCGTCGTGCCCTTCGGTCCCACGCTGCGCGCCTTCGGCCTGGAGATCCCGCTGCAGATCGCGGGGGTCGACAACGGCATCCTGATCATCCTCGCGTTCGCCTCGATGGGCGTGTACGGAGTCGCCCTGGCGGGGTGGTCCTCCAACAACAAATACTCGCTGATGGGAGGATTGCGCTCGTCGGCGCAGCTGATCTCCTACGAGCTGGCCATGGCGATCGCCATCGTCGGCGTCCTGATGTCGGCTGGGTCGCTGCGCCTCACCGACGTGGTCGCCCGGCAGGCGGAGCACGGCTGGAACATCCTCTGGCAGCTGCCGGGCTTCATCATCTTCATGACGGCGGCGTTCGCGGAGACCAACCGCCTGCCCTTCGACCTGCCGGAGGCCGAGACGGAGCTCGTCGGCGGCTACCACACCGAGTACTCGGGCATGCGCTTCTCCATGTTCTACATGGCCGAGTACGCGAACATGATCACGGCCTCGGCCCTGGCGGCGACGCTGTACTGCGGCGGCTACCACGTGCCCGGCCTGCACCTGCTCGGGCTGCCCGAGACCGCGGCCGTCGCCGTTCAGGTGCTGGCCTTCGCCGCGAAGGTGGCCTTCTTCCTGTTCATTTACGTGTGGGTGCGCTGGACGATCCCGCGGTTCCGCTACGACCAGCTGATGAACCTGGGGTGGAAGGTGCTCCTCCCCGCCGGTCTCGCGCATCTCCTGTGGGTCTCGTTCATCATCCTGATGGGCTGGGCGTGAAGACATGTCGCTCCTGATCGGGCTCATCGTCGTCCTGGTGGCGTTTTCGCTGCTGCGCGCCTTCATGCCGGAGCGCCGCGTCGTCCCGGCCGTCCTCGCTGTCGCCGCCGCGGCGGTCCTCGCGGGCGCCTTCCACCAGGACCTGACGCGAACCGAGTTCTGGGCCGGCGCGATCGGCTTCGTCGCGATCCTCTCCGCCCTTCTGGTGGTGATGCACCCGAACCCGATGGTCTCCGTTCTCTTTCTGATCCTGAATCTGTTCTGCATCGCGCTGTTCTACCTGCTCCTGCAGGCGCAGTTTCTCGCCGTCCTCCAGGTCATCATCTACGCGGGCGCCATCATGGTGCTGTTCGTCTTCGTCGTGATGCTCCTGAACCTGAGGGCCGAGGAGGCGCTCCGTGCCGGCAGCGCACTGCAAAGATGGGGAGCGATCGCGGTGGGCGCCGTGTTCGCGGGTCTCCTGTTCTGGGCCGTGCAGCACCGCTCGGATCCCCCGTACTTCCAGCCGGAGTCGTTCCGGCAGGGGTTCGGCACGGCGCGCGACCTGGGCTGGCTGATGTTCAACGAGTACGTCTTCGCCTTCGAGGCCGCATCCGTCCTGCTCGTCGCCGCGATGGTCGGCGCGGTGATGCTGGCGAAGCGGCGGCTCGAGTAGGGACCCCGCGATGGGCGTCACGTTCTACCTGATCATCGCCGCGCTGCTCTTCACCATCGGCTGCGTCGGCGTTCTCGTCCGCCGCAACATCATCGTCATTCTGATGTGCATCGAGCTGATGCTCAACGCCGTGAACCTCACCTTCGCCGCCTTCGCGCAGGAGGGCCAGACGATGGGGGGGCACGTGTTCGTCTTCTTCGTCATGACCGTGGCGGCGGCCGAGGCGGCCGTCGGGCTGGCGATCGTCATCGCGCTGTTCCGGCGCCGGCGGACCGCCGACGTGGACGACGCGAGCCTCATGCGCTGGTGACGCGATGCTGCAACTTCTCTGGCTGATCCCGCTTTTGCCGCTCGCCGGGTTCGTGGTGAACGGGGTTCTGGGGCCAAGGTATCTGCCACGGCGCGCGGTGGCGTGGGTGGGGTGCCTGGTGGTGCTGGCGTCGTTCGTGGTGTCGGCGGGGGCGGCGCTGGAGCTGCGGAGCCTGGGGCACGGGGGGGAAGCGCCACCCGGGCTGGCGGTGGACGGGGATGGGCAGCGCGTGACGCAGACGCTGTACACGTGGATGCCGCTGGGACCGGGGCCGGACGGGCGGGAGCTGCGGGTGGACTGGGCGTACGCGTTCGACCCGCTGGCGGCGGTGATGGTGCTGGTGGTGACGGGGGTGGGGTTCCTGATCCACGTGTACTCGGTGGGGTACATGGGGCACGAGCCGCAGGGTGCGTTCGCGCGGTTCTTCAGCTACCTGAACCTGTTCATGGCGATGATGCTGACGCTGGTTCTGGGGGCGTCGCTGCCGGTGGTGTTCGTGGGGTGGGAGGGGGTCGGGCTGTGCTCGTATCTTTTGATCGGGTTTTATTACGAGCGGATGTTCGACGCCGAGACGCGGATGAGCTGCGCGGACGCGGGGCGGAAGGCGTTCATCACGAACCGAGTGGGGGACATGGGGTTCGTGCTGGGGATGCTGCTGTTGTTCTGGGAGACGGGGACGCTGGAGATCAAGGGGATCCTGGCGGGCGTGGGGGGCATGAGCCCCGGGGTGTGCACGGCGGCGGCGCTGTTGCTGTTCGTGGGGGCGTGCGGGAAGTCGGCGCAGATCCCGTTGTACGTGTGGCTGCCGGACGCGATGGCGGGGCCGACGCCGGTGTCGGCGCTGATCCACGCGGCGACGATGGTGACGGCGGGGGTGTACGTGACGTGCCGGATGGGGGCGCTGTACCTGGCGTCGCCGGCGGCGATGCTGACGGTCGCCGTGGTCGGCGCGCTGACGGCGCTCCTGGCCGCGATCATCGGCACGGCGCAGAACGACATCAAGAAGGTGCTGGCGTACTCGACGGTGTCGCAGCTGGGGTACATGATGCTGGCGGCGGGGGTGGGCGCGTTCACGGCGGCGATCTTCCACCTGATGACGCACGCGTTCTTCAAGGCGCTGCTGTTCCTGGCGGCCGGCTCCGTGATCCACGCCATGTCCGGGAAGCAGGACATCCGGGAGATGGGCGG
>JBFGDZ010000065.1:0-17797 GCA_041580375.1 Candidatus Polarisedimenticolia bacterium | reverse complement strand
CGCTGCAGCGACTCCGCGATCGCCCCCGATGGGCGGCCGAGCGCCTCGGCGATCTCCGGGGTCGACGGAGGGCGCCCCGCTTCGATCAGACGCCGGTAGACGTGCAGTCGCACGGCGCGGTCGGCGTCGGCCGGTCCGCCGGGCCTAGGGCTCGGTGTCATCCTGCGGCTCCATGTATCCGCCGGCCGCCCTGCGATCGCAGTACTCCTGCAGCGGATCGAGCACCTGATGGCAGGTGTCGTCACTGTGCCCCTCGGCGGCGCAGGTGGTCGCCCGCCAGCGGCCGCTCGCGACGATCTCCTTCTTCGCCGGCACGCCCTCGCAGATCCCCTCCGCGTGGCTGCAGACGGACAGGCAGGCGTCCAGGAAGAGACGGGCCAGGATCGCTCCCTTGATCCCGGGCCCCTGTCCGTATCGGTCGAACGTCGTGGCGAGGCACTCGCGCGCGTCGGCGGTGCGCCCGAGCTCCGTGCCCTGAGCGCGCTGCGCCCGGCCGCCCTGGATGAGGGGCCCCAGGTGCCGGGTCCAGCCGTACCAGGCCGCCCCCACGCCCAGCACGACGAGCGCGATCACGATGACGAGGACGATCTTTCCGAAGGTCCAACCTCGCGCCATCACGTCTCCTTTCCGCGCGGACGCGCCGCCATTCAGTCGCCGCGTTCCGGACCGGCCACGGTCGGGGCCGGGCGCGGACGCGGGCGCCAATTCGATCGCATCGCCGCCCGCCGCTCCTCCTCGAGCTTGCGGCGCGCGCGCGACTCCAGATTCTCCAGCCACGCCACGAAATCGTCCCGGGAGACGAACGGATGCGGCTCGCCGGGACCCCGCGCGGCGAGAACGGCGGCGCGCTCGAAGATGCGCTCGCTCCCGGGATGGTTCGTGAGATTCACCTCGATCCCCTCGAGCGCGCGGATGCGCCGCACGCTCTCGATGTACTGCCGGGTGCGCGCCTCGCCGCTGAAATTGAGCCCGATGCCGCCGAAGACGAACGCGCGGTGCGTATGATCGCCGTCGCGTACCGGGAACTCCAGCGACAGCACCCCCGGCGTGTGGCCCGGCGTCACGCGGACGTTCACGGTCGTCCCGCCCAGGGTGATCGCATCGCCGTCGCGGAGCACCAGGTCCCGGCGCGGCGGCTCGAACGGATGATCTCTCGACTCCCGGCCCGACTCGACCAGCGCCCAGTCCGCCGCCGTCATGCCGACCCGCGCTCCGAGCGTCTCCTGCAGCCGGCGCGCGCCACCCGCGTGATCGTAGTGGCCGTGCGTCACGAGCACGTAGCGCACGTCTCCCGGAACGAATCCGAGCCGCCGGATTCCCTCGACCGCGCGGTCGGTGAACTCGCCGTACAGCGCATCGATCAGGATCAGGCCGTCCTCCGTCGCGATCAGATAGGCGGAGACCCAGTCGGTGCCGACGTAATAGACGTCGTCGAAGATCCGGAACGGCGCCGGCGCCGCGGGCGCGCTCTTCGCTCGAGCCGCCCCGGAGGCCGCGCCGGCGGCCAGCAGGACGGCGAGGGCGGCGGCCCGGGCTCTCCCCCTCCTCATCCGGCCCTCGCCCCCTCGGGGACCGGGCTCTCGGGCACGGCCAGGACCGGCGTCAGGCCGTCCGCATAGCCGATGTCGAGCAGCATCCCCTCGGAAATCTCTCCGGCCATCTTCTTCGGCGCCAGATTCACCACGAACAGGGTCAATCGTCCCGCGATCTCCGCCGGATCGTCACGCTCCCCCTTCATGCCGGCCAGAATCGTGCGCACGTGGTCCCCGAACGACACCGTCAGGCGGACGAGCTTGCGCGATCCCGCGACGTCCTCGACCTTCTCGATCCGCCCGACGCGGATGTCGATCTTCTCCAGATCGTCCGTCGAGATGCGCGGCTTGATCGGAGCCCTCTTCATGTCGGTCACCGCCGCCTCCCTTCCCTGCGCGCGCCCTCCCGCCGCGGCGGGGCGGCGGACCGCGCGCGTCAGATCGACCGCGTCAGGCCGCCGTCGATGCGCAGGCTCTGTCCCGTGATGTAGCGCGCCTCGGGCGACACGAGAAAGGCCGCCGCCCGCGCGATCTCGCCCACCGAGCCCGGCCGCCCCATCGGGATCGTCCGGACCGTGTCGGGATCGACCTCGTAGCTGTCGACGAACCCCGGCAAAATGTTGTTCATGCGGATCCCCGACGCGGCGTAGCGCTCGGCATACATCCGGGCGAACGCGCCGAGGGCCGCGCGCAGCGCCGAGGAGACCGGGAATCGGAGCGACGGCTCGCGGGCGAAGCAGGTCGAGATGTTCACGATCGCCCCGTCCTCGCGGCGCAGCATCGCAGGCGTGACGAGCCGCGCCATCCGGACGACGTTCAGGAACACCAGGTCGAGTCCGCCGTGCCAGTCGCCGTCCGCGATCTCCAGGAGCTCCCCGGACACCGGATCCCCGGTGCTGTTGACGACCGCGTCGATACGGCCATGCTTCTTCAGGACCGCGTCGACGAGGGCGCGGAGATCTTCCTCGCTCGTGACCGATCCCTTCATGCCGATCCCCCCGATCGAGGCCGCGAGGTCCGCGGCGCTCCCCGAGCGCGACAGGAGCGCGACCGACCAGCCCCGCGCGGCGAGCTCGCGGGCGCAGGCCGCCCCCATGCCCCGCCCCGCGCCGGTGAGGATCGCGACGGGCGCATCGCTCATGCGCCCTTCCCTTCGCGCGCCGCGTACCACTCGAAGGCGTCCTCCATGCGATCGTTCCCCCAGAAGATCTCGTCTCCGACGACGAACGTCGGGGCGCCGAAGATCCCGATCTCCCAGGCCCGATCGGTCTGCCGGCGCAGACGCTCCTTGTTTTCCGGCTCGACCGCGCGGCCGAGCAGGGACGGCCCGTCCTGACCGGCCTTCGTGAGGATCGCTTCGATCACCGCCGGATCCGAGATATCGCGGTCCTCCGCGAAGTTGGCGCGATAGACGCCGCGGGCGAACTCCGGCAGCCACGCCTCCCCCTCACCCAGAATCGCCACGCGCGCCGCGAGGAGGGACGCTCTCGGAAAGACGGACGGCCGCCGGAACGGGGCGTCGTACCGGGCGCTCGTCCTCTCCACGTCGCGCCACATGTAGCGGCCGCGGGCGGGATTGAGGACGAAGGGTGAATTCTCCCATCCCTGGCGCCGGAACAGCGGCCCGAGGAGAAACGCCTTCCACTCGATCGGAACGCCGGCTGCGGCCGCGGCGCGCTCGATCCGATGCGCAGCGAGATAGGAATAGGTGCTGGCGAACTCGAACCAGAACTGCACGGCCGGCATGCCGCCCCCGTCAGTGGGCGCCCGCGGCGGGCGCCTTCCGGCGCAGGATCATTCCCGGCGCGTCCTCCGGCCGGCGCGCGAATCCGAACGCCTCGTAGAACCCGGACACTCCCCGCGCCGAGAACAGCAGAACGTCGCGGATCCCGGCGCCGTCGCAGCGCTCGATCAGCCGGCGCAGGATCCGGCCGCCGATGCCGCGCCGCTGCCGCTCCGGGCGGACGATCATGTCGAAGATTACGGCGTAGAGGACGCCGTCGGAGAGAAGCCGCCCGAACCCGACGAGCCGGTCTCCCTCGTAGGCGCCGACTGCGTACCAGCTGCCCCCGAGCGCCCGCGCCAGGCAGTCCGCATCGGCGCCGTAGAGGTCCTGCCAGCCCGTGGTGGAGAACAGATCGTGGTAGGCGTGCGGCTCCGGGGTTCCCTCGACGTACCGGATGTCCAACGATCCTCCCCGACGGAACCTCCGTCGCGCCCCCGTTCCGCGCTCTCGCGCACCGCGTTCCCGTGAGCCGCGCCGATCGGCGACGCGAGGTTGTCCGGATTCGTCCGGGCATCATACCACGCGCTGCGCGGCGCCGCGCCGGCCGGCGCCGCGGATGGCACGAACGGCGAAATCAGGATCCGTCCCGTCCGCACGCGGCGAACCGGCCGGCCAGGACGAACGTCAGGACGGCGATCAGCGCCAGGTACGCGCCGAGGAGGGACCAGACCGTTCCCACGGGAAGCTGCGGCGGATCCAGCAGGTTCGCGCGGAGCGCCAGGTGGAACGTGGCGACGAGGAATGCGACGGTCACGGCGCCGAACCAGGTCAGCCAGCCCTTCAGCCTGTCGAGGGTCGCCTCGCGCCGCTCCGGAGCCAGCCAGTAGTCCTTGTTCGGAAGGTTGATCAATTTGTCCGGAAGCCGCCGCACGATGGACGGGATCCAGACGAAAAGCGCCGCGAGCGCCGCCGGCACGAGAATCGTGATGATCAGGAACGTGGACCGCGAGGAGTATCCGTCGGGATCGCCCGAGAAATCGAAGTGGGACGCGAGCGGATCGGGAAGCGCGGGTGCGAACCAGAGAGCCTGCGCGACTCCCGCGGCGAGCAGCAGGCCGATGACGGCCAGCGGCCGCGCCGCCGACCCGGTCCGCCGCCCCGACCCGCTCACCGCGACCCGATCTCCCGCTTCATCAGAACGGCGCTGGCCGGGCAGAGGCGGCTGAACTCCTCCGTGCGGCGGATCTCCTCCGGCGCTTCGCTCCTCTCGATCGTCGTGAAGCCGTGGCGGGCGAAGTAACGGTCGGCGTCGAGGGTCAGGAGATACAGCGCGCGCAGCCGCAGCCCCCGGGCGCGCTCGATGATCCGGCCGCACAGCGACGCGGCCAGACCCCGCCCCCGGAAGCGCCCGTCCACGACGAGGGAGCGCAGGAGCCCCGAGGGCGGGTGCGCCTCGAGCGCGATCGCCCCCGCCAGCGCGCCGCCGATCTCGGCCACGAGGAAAGCGCCGCAACGCTCCGTCACGTCCGCCACGGGGAGGCGGGCCGTCTCGAGCAGCGCCAGGATGCCGGGTAGATCCCGCTCCCCGGCCGGCCGGATGACGGGCTCGCTCACGTCCGTTCCGGCGCGCAGGCCGGCGCGGCGCCGCGCATGAACAGCGGGTAGAGGAGCCCGTTCGCGGCCCCCACCAGAAGGAACATCAACGCCGCGTCGAAAACGTTGTACAGGTAGAACGCCCCGGGATGGCTGTAGTGGTTCATGTAGACGCCGCTGATCGAGGCGAAGAAGAGCCACATGATCCCGAAGACCTTCAGGCTGCGCGCGACCGTTCCCCCGGAAAGGACGGGGCGCGCCATGTGGAAGACCCAGACCGCGATCCACCACACCATGAAGTTGTAGAGGTAGGAGGTGATCCAGTCCATGCGCGAGAAGTCCGTGTTGAAATAGCCCGCGTGCTTCTCCATCTCGCCGAAGAGTCGGGGGAAAATCAGGTACATCTCGATCGCACCGCCCACGAGATACCGGATGACGTTCAGGACGACCACCAGCGCGATCAGGCGGAGCGCGACCTTCACGACGATCCTCCCGCCGCGGTCGCGATCCAGTGCTCGATCTTCTCATCCAGCATGCCGAGCGTGACGCTGCCGTCCTCGAGGACGCGATCGTGGAAGTCCTGAATGCGGAAGGACTCCCCCAGGGTCTCGCGCGCCCGATCGCGCAGCCGGAGAATCTCCAGCATTCCCAGCATGTAGGCCGTCGCCTGGCCCGGGTAGACGATGTAGCGATCGACCTCGGCCTCGACGTCGGGCAGGGCCCACGTGGTGTGCGCGGCGAGATAGTCGATCGCCCGGGCGCGCGACCAGCCGAAGGCGTGGATGCCGGTGTCGATCACCAGGCGCGCCGCGCGGGCGGCCTGATCGGAGAGCATGCCGAGTCGGTCCAGGTCGGAGCCGTACAGCCCCATCTCGTCTGCCAGGCGCTCCGCGTACAGCGCCCAGCCCTCGCCGTAGCCGCTGTTGTAGAGATACCGGGCGATCGGGTGGATGCGATCCCCCGCCTCCAGCGCGATGGCCGCCTGCAGGTGGTGGCCCGGCATCGTCTCGTGGAACGCGAGGGACTCCTGGCCGGCCCGCGGACGTCGCTCCGGCTCGCGAGTCGGGATGTAGTAGACGCCGGGCCGGCTGCCGTCCTCAGAGGGAGACTGGTACTCCCCCGTGCCTGTGTTCTCGCGGTAGGCGGGGTACGGCTCGATCCGGAATCCGGCGCGGGGGAGACGCCCGAACCAGCGCGGCATGGCCGCTTCCGCGCGCGACACGGCGGCCTCCGCGTACTCCAGGATCGCCTCGCGCGAGCCGAACGCGTACTGCGGATCGGTCGTCAATCTGTGAAGCAGGCCCGGCAGATCGGAGGTCTGAAAACTTCTCTCCGCGATGACCCGCATCTCCTCCTGGATGCGCGCCATCTCCCGCAGCCCGAGATCGTGGATCGCGCGCGGAGACCGATCGAGCGTCGTGTGATACCGGATGGCCGCGCGATAGCACGCCGCGCCGTCGGGATTGACGGAGATCGCGATCCCGTCGCGCGCCGCCGGCCGGTATTCGTTCTCGAGGAACGCCGCATAGCGCCGCAGGGCCGGGCGGACGTCGTCCTGCATCACCGCGATGAAGTCACCCCGGAAGGCCGGATCGTCGTCCCTCCGGCCCGGGCTCCCGAGGGGCGAGTCGGGATCGATCAGCCCGCGGATTTGCTCGATCACGAGGTCCACGTTCCGCTTCGGGGCCGAGTAGCCGAGGCGCAGCCCCTCCCGCAGGTTGGCGATCTCGGTGTCGAGGAAGGTGGCGAGGGCGCGCGCCCGCCGGAGGGCCTGTCCGCGCAGCTCCGGCGTCCCGACCGGCTGGATCTCCGCGATGTAGGGAATGAAGGTCTGCCAGCCGTCGGTCTCGCTGACGTTCCACAGCTCCGTGCGGCATACGCGCATCCCGATCGACGACTCGAGCGTCTCGCGCAGGATGCCGTAAGTGGCCCAGCCCGGGTCGCCGGGGCCGATTGCGTCCCCGAGATCGCGCAGCGCCTCGAGCCACGCGTCCTCGCGCGCCCGCCAGGCGGCGATCGCCCCGGCCGAGCGATCCGTCAGCCGATCGTGCCTCCGCCCCGGGATGCCGTAGTAGGTTGCGATCTCCGGATGCCGATCCAGGTACGCCTCGAGATACTCGTCGGCCAGGGACCGCAGGTTCATCGTGGTGTCGTGGGCCGGTCCGGCGCAGCCGGCCGCGGTCAGGCACGCCGCCGCGAGAGCGAGGAGCGCCGCGCCGCGCGGGACTCCCGCCCGGCCGGACGGGATCATGACACGATCTCGACCCCGCGCCAGAACGCGACGTGATCCTGGATCGACTTCGCCGCTTCCTTCGGCGCCGGGTAGAACCAGGCCGCGTCCTTGTTCACCTCGTCGCCGACGACGACGTCGTAGTAGGAGGCTTCCCCCTTCCACGGACACACGCTCCGCGTGGCGCTCGCCCTCATGTGCTTCGCGCGGATCGAGGAGGGCGGGAAGTAGTGATTGCCCTCGACGACCACGGTCTTATCGCTCTCCGCCAGGATCTGACCCTTCCACGTCGCCTTCATGTTCACATCCCTCCGTCGGCCGGCATCGCGGCCGTGATCCCATCGTTCTCCTCCGAAGCTCCGCACGCGCTCTTGATGTATCCCTTCATGCGGAACTGCCAGAACGCCATGCCGTGTCTTTGCGCCTCCTCGAGGGCGGCTTGTGCCTTCCATCCTTCGTTCCGGATCCTCCAGCAGGCGATCACCGTGCCGGTGCGGTCCGCCCCCCTGCGACAGTGCAAGAAGACCGGGCGGTTCTCGGGGGCCGCCAGGAGCGCCAGAACGCGTTCGATCTCCTCGTCCCGCGGCCGCCGGAACCTCCCGAGCGGGACGTTCACGTGCCGGATCCCGGCGTCGAGCGCCAGGGCGCGTTCCTCCTCCACGTGGTCCGCGCTGCGGAGATCGACGATCGTCCTGATGCCGAGGCGCGCCAGCGCGCGGATGCCGCCGTCTCCCGGCTGTCCTCCCCGGTACAGACCCTCGGCCACCCGGTGGAAGTTCGGCAGGGTGGATCCGGCGCCGTCCTCCGACGCGCGGGGTCCCGCCGCGAGGGCGGCGAGACCGAAGAGGACGGCGATCCACGCCGCCCGCCCCGGCGCCGCGGGGCGCCGCGGGCGGGCGCCGTCCGGATCGTTCACTCCGAGTGGAGCGCGATCCGGTTGCCCTCGCTGTCGAGCACGATGGCGCGGAAGCCGTGGGGTCCGATCGAGTGCTTCGGCTGCACGATCCGGCCGCCCAGCTCCGGCACCAGCTTCACCGCCTCGTCGAGCCGCCCGGAGACGTTGAAATACAGCAGGGGGCCCTGATCCGAGGGCTGCTCTTTGTCGCTGCGGAAGAGGCATCCGGCCACCTCGTCCCCGGAGTGCTCGAAGACCCCGATCTCCATCCCTCCCGGCTCCTTCTTGACGTCGCGGTCGAGGACGCTCGAGTAGAACCGGATCGCACGGTTGAGATCGCGGACCGGGATGTCGAACCAGACGACCTGGTGCGGCATGGGATCCTCCCGTCAGCCGGACCGGCTGACGATCTCGATCAGGTGGTATCCGAACTGCGTCTTCACCGGGCCGTGCGTCTTGCCCACCTCGGATCCGAAGACGACGTCGTCGAACTCCTTCACCATCTGTCCCTTCGTGAACTCTCCCAGATCGCCGCCCTGCTTGCCGGACGGACACTGCGAGTGCTCGCGGGCGAGCGCCGCGAAATCGGCGCCGCCGTCGATCTTGCCTTTGAGGTCCTGGCAGGCCTTTTCCGTGGACACCAGGATGTGACGAGCGCGGGCTCGGGGCATCGGATCCTCCTTGAATTGTCGCTGCTGACCGGCTCCCAGCCTAATACATCCTCGGGCCGGGATCGAGACCTCATTCCGCCGCCCCTCCGGTCGGAAGAATCCGCAGCAGGTCCGAAAGCGGGATGTGCCTCAGATAGGTCCGTGACGGCCGCTTGAGGTACAGGACGGGCCCCTCCTCCCGGGGCTCGATCCAGAAGCACTCCCAGCGATCGCGCCCCAGCTCGTTCAGCCGCTCCTGCAGGCTCCCGCCCCCCGGGCCACCGGCCGGAAGGACGAGATACTCCCAGTCCCCGATCGCCCCGATGTCCTCGCGCACCCAGTCCGAGACGTTCCTGGGCACCCGCTCCCCCTTCTCCTTCGCGCTCTCGTACAGCCGCCGGACCTCGTCCATCAGCCCCGGATCGGCCTCCTCAGCGCCCTGCTCCCCGGCCTCGCCGGGGTCCTCCCGGGCGGCGGCGACGGCGCAGCCCCCGGCGGCGGCCAGCAGGGCCGCTGAGAGGAGCGCCCCGAGCCGGATGCGAAGCGCCCCATCCTCGGTCCTCGTCCGATACGCCATGTTCCAGACCCTCCTTCCCGAAGCGGCCCCCGCGTCAGGAGCCGCCCTGCTCGTCCGGTCCTCCGGTGTCCAGAATGACCCTCCATCCGTCCCGCTCCCGGCGCCAGATCGAGAGGTACCAGCCGGTGGTGTCGGCCTCGCCCGCCCCGCCCCTCACGAGCCGGAAGCGTCCACGCGTGAAGCCGTGATCCCCCGGGGCGAACAGGCCCGCCTCGACCGGCTCCCAGGTGAGACGCGCCTTCGGATCGGAGAAGAGCGGGCCGTCGAGCTCGCGGATACCGGCCTGCCCGCGAGCGATCGGGCCGCCCGCGACGACGCGCGCGGCGTCGTCCGTGAACCAAGAGACCCATCCCTCCAGGCCCCGCTCCGCCGCCGCCCGCGCGAAGGCGCGGTCCGCCTCCATCAGCTCCCGCTCGTCGCCGGCCGCTCCGGCGCCCCCGGCCGGAGCAGGGCGGACGTCGCTCGCCGGCGGATCCGCTGCGGAGCCGTCCCCGCCGCGGCGCACGTAGATCGCGTCGAACGTCGTGCGCCAGGTCGCGCCGCCGTCGGCCGACACCTCGATCACCTGACGCACGCGCCCGTCCTTCTCCGGCGTGAGCGTCGTGCGGTCGAGGTAGCGATCGCCGCCGGGGAGGGGAATCGCCCCCTGGAATCGCACCGCCCCGCCCTCGAGGCGCTCGACGAGACGCTTCTCCTTCACGCCGCCGCGCGACGTGGCGCTGTCGGTCACCCAGACCTGCTTCCACTCTCCCGTGGCGGGGACGTGAAAGAAAAGGCTCTCGCCCGCGCCGCCGCGCGCGCTCGACCACTGCTCCCGGATCGCGCAGCCGTTCAGGATCGGCACGATGCGGTTCGTCCCCACGCGGGCGCCGCCGGAGAGGACATCCCAGTCCCCGATCCAGAAATCGAGCAGGCGGTAGGCGGGATCGCCGGCGCAGGGCGCCGCCTGGGCGCGCGCGGGGCCCGGCGCGACGAGGTCCGCCGCGGCGAGACCGATCGCGACGAGGACGGCCGCGACCGCGATGCTCCGTCTCGCGCGCGGCCGCCGCCCCTCCGCCCGCGCTCGCCGCGTCCATTCGCTCATGCGGTGGTCTCCGTCACGCGGTCATCGCCCGGACGAGATCGCGGAAGACGTTCAGATAGAGATCCATGTCGTCCCGGTTCGCCTCCGTCGACACGCATGGGCCCGCCGTCAGGATCGCCTCCCACACGCCGCGGTTCGCGAGAAACAGGCGGTGCAGGCGGTTGAGGCGGAAGTCCGCCGCGGCGCCCGCCTCGACGGCGTTCTTCGGCGGCGAGGCCGCGTAGCAGACGCCGGATCGGCAGAAGAGCCTGTGCGCCGTCCACGGAAGCCCCGCCTCGCGCACGATCGACTCGATTCCGTCGGACAGATACGCGCCGAGCCGGGCGGTGCGCGCCTGCGCCTCCTCCGTCAGCAGGTGCGCGAGGGTCGCGCGGGCCGCAGCCATCGAGAGCGGATTCCCGAACAGCGTCCCGCCGGTGCGCACGCCGTCGCCGCCGGTCTCGGGCCAGCGGTCGACGTCGAGGCGGTCCTCCATGATCCGCGCCATCTCCGCGCTGAGTCCGTACGCCCCCATCGGGACGCCCGCCGCGACGCTCTTGCCCAGCACGAGGATGTCGGGCTCTAGTCCCCACGCCCGCGTCAGCCCCCCGAAGGCGCAGACGTGCGTGTGCGTCTCGTCGATGATCAGCACCGTCCCGTGGCGCCGCGTCAGATCACGGAGCGCCCGGTGGAAGCCATCCGCAGGCAGGACGGCGTTGATGTTGGTCATCGCCGGCTCCGCCACGACGCAGGCGACGTCCTCGCGGCGCAGGAGCGCTTCCAGCGCGTCCGGATCGTTGAACGGGATCGCGATCGTGCGCGGACGGTCCGGGCTCCGAGCGCCCGCGAGGGAGACGGCGTCCATCGTGTCGTCGATGTGGCCGTGATAGCAGCCCTCGAACACGACGACTCGCGGCCGCCCGGTGGCCGCCCGCGCCAGCCGGATCGCCTCGGCGTTGGCGCTCGAGGCCGCCAGCGTGTACTGCCAGGACGGCGGGCCGAAGCGCCTCGCCAGTTCCTCAGAGACGTGCACGCAATCCTCGGTCGGCAGGAGGTACTGGGGCCCGCGGTTCATCTGCTCGGCGACGGCGCGCACGACCGGCTCCGGCCCGTAGCCGCAGGCCATGCTCATATCGGCCACGTTGGTGTCGAGATAGCGGTGGCCGTCCACGTCGATCACGTAGGCTCCTTCCCCGCGGTCGATGAACAGCGGCGGATGATCGTAGTTGGCCGCCATCCACGACATCGGCACGCCGCTCGGCATCGATCGGCGCGCCCGCTCGTACAGCGCCATCGAGCGGGGCCGCTCCTCCACGAAGCGCTTCCGCTCCGTCTCGCACAGAGCCTCGATCCGGCGCCGATCCGGCTTCATCCACGCCTCCGCATCGCGGGGAGGACGCAGGGGTAGACGTTCACGGGGCGCTCCGCGCCGCCGAGGGCGAGTCGATCCAGAAGGGACACGACGCAGCGGGCCAGGAGGGCCACGTCGCCGCGCGCGTCGTGACGCCGCGCGCCGTCCGCTTTCACGCGCAGCCGCGAGACGACGCCGTCCAGCCCGTGGGAGACGCCGCGCGCCCGCCCCCACACGCGCCAGGAGAGGTGCATGCTGTCGATGTAGCGCGTCTCCCGCACTCCGCAATGCCTCCGCGCGCAGACCTGCCTCAGGAACGGGATGTCGAAGGTGTGGCCGTTGTGGGCCACGAGCAACGCGTCCCTGCAGTAGCGGGAGAACTTCTCCAGCACGTCGAGCGGTCCCGGCGCGTGGCGGACGTCCCGATCGGAGATCCCGGTGAACCGGGTGATGAACGGATCGATGCTGTGCCGCGGCTTCACGTACGAGAAGAACGCGTCGTCGTGGCGGATCCGTCCTCCCACGACCCGCAGGGCCGCGATCTGGATGATCTCGTCGTCGGCCGGCGACAGACCCGTCGTCTCCAGGTCGAAGACGACCAGGTCGTTCAGCGGACCCTCGCGCGGATCGAACGATCCGATCCGGGTGAGCGGGCTCACGGCTCGACCTCCTGGAAATCCTCGTCGATCTCCTCGTCCGGCACCCAGTCGTCCCCCTCGCAGTGCTTCTGCACGGCCGCGAAGATCGTCCGGCAGGAGGGATCCTCGATCTTTTCGTGCGCGCAGCGGTCGATGCGCCAGCGCCGACTCTCCTCGGCGTTGGCGCTCGGGGGGACGTCGTCGCAGAACCCGGCCGAGGCCCCGCTCACCCGCAGGCAGCCGCTCAGGAACGCCGCCGCCGCGTCGGCGCCGGACTGGCCCCCCTTCTCGCGGTAGCGGGACAGCGCCTCGTCCATGCACCCGATCTCGTCGGTCGTCTCACCGTACCGGTATCCTCCCGATGCGTCCTCCGGCGTCCGCTCGACGTCGCGCTGGCGGCCACCCCCGGGCCACAGGATCCAGATGATCCCGGCCGCGACGAGTGCCGCGACGACGGCGGCCGTTCTCCTGATCATGAACATGGAACCTCTCTAGGTCAGCGATCGCCGGAACGCGTTCTGCACCTTGAACCGCTCGAATCCGGCGCGTCGATAGAACGGCTCCGCCTCCTCGCGCAGCCGATTGGATCGCACGCGCAGCGCGCCCAGCCCCCGGCCGCGGGCCCACTCCGCCACCGCCTCCACCAGGGCCCGCCCCGCGCCCCGCCTGCGGTGGGACCGCTCGACGACGAGCCCCGCGATCTCGGCGCACGGCCCGGCGGTCAGCAGGCGCCGCTCGTGCGCGTGGATCCAGCCCGCGAGCGCGCCGTCCCGATCGCGCGCCACCAGCGCCACGAACGCCGCGCCCCCCGGCAGGTCGTCGAGGCGCCGCGCGATCTCATCGGGCGACGCCGGATATCCGAGCTGGGCGGCGAGGGCCGCGACGTCGCGCGCGTCGCCCCGCTCCATCGGCCGGATCCTGAACGCCCCCTGGCTCATGTGGGGTGATCATAACCCACCGGCGGCCCGGGGCAGCCGCCCGCCACGCCGCACCGTCACCGCGGATCCGTCCGCCAGGAAGGCGTTCGCCGGCTGTCCCGACAGGCTCTCGACGAAGCGATCGCCGTACAGCGTCGCGACCGCGCAGCGCAGCGCCGCGCGCGTCGCCCTCCACACCCGCCAGCGCGGATGCTCGACCCGGTACTCCAGCGTCGATCCGTCCCGTTGCGCCGTGTAGCCCCAGTAATGCTCGGTGATGAACGCCTCCTCGGCGTTCTCCGGAGGGACCGCCGCCTCGCCCGCGAACTCCAGGCTCAGCCCTTCCCAGGACCCGCCGCGCCGCCACTCGTAGGCGACGGTGGTCGCGCCGTCCGCCGCGCCTCGCGTAATCCGGTGGCGCATCGGCAGCGCCTCGTAGTTCTCGTTGTACAGGCGGCGCGCCACGAAGGCGATCGCCCGCCGCGGGACCAGCTCCTTGATGAAGACGACGCCGCGCCGCCAGCCGTCGTCCGCCTTCCGGCGGACGTAGAATCGCAGGTTGACCTCCTCGAAGTCACGGTGGAACGGGATCGGCAGGCCGCGCACCCGCGTGCGCAGGAAGAGGAACCCGACGACGCTCACGAAGGTGCGGCCATTCCACGCGTCGATCTCACAGCCTCGCGGCACGAACGGCCCGACGACGGCCGGCGCGATCTCGTAGTTGAGCATCGCGAGGTGGCGCCACTCCGCGGTCAGGAACCGCGGCCGCTCGCTCACCGCGCGCGCCGCGAGCGGGCCGGGCCCCGACCCCGATCCGGGCTCCGCCCGCGGACTTCGGGCCTCGGGAATCTCCTCCGGCGTTTGCCGCGCAGGATCATCGCGACCGCCCTGCTCACCCGGTGCAGCCGGGCCTCCCGGCTCTTCGGGGCCTCGATCCAGCGGACGAGCTGCCGCCGATCGGCGGGGCTCCTGGAGCGCAGCATCGCGAGACCTCCCCGGATCCCCGCGAGGGACTCGACGAGCTCCGCGGGAAGGTCCGGCTCGCCGCCTCGCGCGTCGCGCCGCACCTCGATCCGCGCCCGGTCACCGGACTCGACGAGCCCCGCGCGTCGCAGGGCCGCGCCGATGAACAGGCGGTGTCCTCCATCCCGCTTCGGCACCAGCGACGACTGTCCGCTTGCCCGTCGGATCGTGACGACCACGGGGATCCGGCCCGCGCCGCCGAGAACCCGCGCGACCGCGTCCGGAACGTCGACGCAGCGCAACTGCCCGATGCGATAGAGGCGGCCCGTGAACCGGACGCGCCGTCCGGCGCCGCCCGCCGTCGCGCTCACGACCCGCTTCACGGCCGTTCGCCGCGACTCATGGCCGGGCCGCCGGATCCTCGCCTCCCCCGATCCGCCGCGTGTCCAGACTGGCGCGCGGAAGCGCGACGTCGGGGAACCTTTCCGACAGGAACGCCGCGACCTCGTCGAGGTTGCCGGGCGGCACGTGCACGGCCACGTTCACCGCGCCGCGCAGGTGATCCCGCGCGATCGATCGCCCCTCCTCCAGGAGGAAGAACCAGTACGGCACGAGGCTGACGTCGAGGCCCGCGGGCGGCAGGCCGTGCGCCTGGAAGATGGCGGGATCCATGTCGGCGTCCCCGACGTGCAGGATCGTGCGACCGCCCAGATCGATCACGTGCCCCAGGTTCTGAATGGTCCGGTTGCGCTTCCGCGCGTGCCGCAGGCCAAGAAAATCGATTCGGATCCCCTCGCGCTCGAGGGAGGTGCGCCCGTCCGCGTCGGGGACGATCTCGACGAGCCGCCCGCCGAACGCCGCCGCGGCGCCCGGCTGCTCGAGCAGCGCCTCCATCACCTGCGGCGACGACGCGAGGATCGTCTCCGGATGATTCTTCAGAAACGCCACGGCCGGCGCAGCCTGGAAGTGATCGGCGTGAACGTGGCTCACCAATGCCAGATCGATCGATGCGAACGGCGGCTCCCCCGCGATCATCGACCGGTAGACCCCGCCCGGAAGGGCCGCGTAGTTCCCGTGCGGCCTGCGGACGAACGCGTCGATCAGCACCGCCCGATCCCCGCGGCGCAGGAGGAACCCCTCGTTGGCCAGGTAGGTCACCTCGAGCGCCCCGCCGCGCTCGATGTCGGCGGGGGCGCTCCCGGCCTCCGAGGGAATGACCGCCGTCAGAAGCAGGAGGGCGGAGGACAGGGCGATCACGTCTCCCCGTCCCAGTAATCGACGCCGTCCTTCATGCGGGCGAACCGGCGCAGCGATCCCTTGCCCGGTTTCCGTCCCGGGGCGGTCCCCGTAAAGACTCCGAACTTCTTCGAGTCGGGATACTCGGCGACCTCCGGAACCTCCATCGTGCTGACGGCCAGGTACCGCAGCGGCTTCTTCGAGTCGTTCAGGATCTGATGGGCGAACTCGCGGCCGGGCGGCAGGCTGATGAAGTCCCCCTCCCGGATCCGGCGCCTGGCTCGGCCGATCCGGATCGAGCCGCGTCCCTCCAGGACGAAGAACATCTCCTCGTTCGCATGGTGCATGTGGTAGGGAAACGATCGCCGCCCGGGAGGCACGACGGTGACGTTGAAGCCGAGCTTGCGGGCGTTCAACCGCTGCGCGACCCACGCGATGGCGAAGCGGGGCCCGCCGCCGCGCGACCACTTTTCGAACGGCACGTCCTCGATGTTGATGATGCGCGATTTCACCGGCGGCTCTCCGGCCCGGCGCGGCCCGGAACGCGCTCAGCCCTTCAGCATGACCAGGATCATCTTGAAGCGATCCGTCGCGCTCACCGCGTGCGGCTCGTTCGCCGGCAGCAGCAGCCACTCCCCGCCCGCGACCCGGCGCGATCGGCCCGAGATGCGGAACTCCGCCTCCCCCTCGAGCAGGAAGACGAGCGCGTCGTGGGGCACCGTGTGCTCGCTCAGCCCCTGTCCCCGATCGAACGCGAAGACGGTGACCGACCCCGCGTCCGATTTCAGCAGGATCCTGCTGACGACGGCGCCGGCCTGGTACTGCGCGACCTCCGCCGTCCGCCTGCCGGCTGACTCGACCGTTGTCCGCCCGCTTTCCTTCATCCCGTCTCCGCCCCCGTTGCCGCCTCCCCTCGCGAAGCGCGCGCCCCCGAGCCTTTCAGCCCCGGCGTCCTTTCCGCGCGAACTCGTCGACCCGCCTCTTCATCTCGTCCGGAGCCACGTCCTCGATGTGCGTCGCGATCCACCAGAGGTTGCCCGCCGGGTCCCGGACCCCGGCGTTGCGGTCGCCGTAGAACTGATCAGCCGGCTCCATCATCGACGCGGCGCCGGCATCCAGCGCGCGGCGATAGAGGGCGTCGGCGTCCTTCACGTACAGGAGGATCGACGCCGGCATCGGGGCGAACTCCCCGCGCGCCTCGCCCATCATGATCATCGAGTCCCCGATCCTGAGGGAGACGTTCATGATCGTGCCGTCGGGAAGCGTCGTCCGCTCCGCCTCCTCGGCCTCGAACGCACGCACGAGAAACTCGATCAGCCGCGGCACGCCCTTCACGACCAGGTAGGGTGTGACGGTGCGGAAACCCTCGGGGATCGGCCGGACAGTCATCGCTCCTGTTTCCTCCGGCGGCGGCCGTCCGGACCGCCGCAGCGGGCGCGGGTCGGTGCGGCGGCGCCGGTCTCGTCGCGCCCCGTCAGTCGCCTGAGGCAGCGGGTGTCCCCAGGATGATATCGCGACTGGCCGTCCAGATCCCCCTCTCGTTGCGCGCTAGCGAGACGAGCCCCGATCCCCCCCGTTTCCGGAGCCTTTTCTGGTATGAGGGCGTGATGAGCGGATCCCCCTCGAAGATGAAGTCGTCGATGTAATCCTCGCGCCCGCCCGGCGCCTTCACCGTGACGTGGATGTGCGCCGGCTCGGACCCCCCCGGATACGAACGGGGGCGGATCGTGCTGAAGCGGTAGCGCCCGCGCTCATCGGTGCGGAGCCAGCCGCGCAGATAACCGTGCCGTCTCCCGTTTCCGGTCTCGTCCCCCCGTTTGGGATACACGCCGTCCCGGTTCGTGTGGTAGAGGTACAGGATCACGCCGGGGGCGGGTGTACGCCCGTCCGACTGGTAGACCGTTCCCGAGATCGTGAGCCGTTCTCCCGGCTCGTCGGCTCCGGCCACCCGGATGTCCCAGGTCAGGTCCGCGGGCGCTTCGTCGGCCCCGCACCATTCGCAGGCGGGCAGGCCGCCCTGTCCCCGGGCCGCGGCGCGTGTTGTCGACGCCGCAGAGACCGCAGACAGATCGGCCGTCGTCAAAACCAGCGTCGCGATTACCAGGGTAGCCGTCCGCATCGCCATCCTTCGCATGGTTCCCTCACTCCGACTCGATGATCGCCTTGAGCCGCGCATAGCCCTCCTGCTGCCGTTGCGTCATGTTCGACTTCATCAAAGGGATGATCGGCCGGACGAGGCCGCGCCCCCGGACCTCGTTGGTGGTCACGATCCGGGTCCGTTCCCCCAGGTCCTCGAAGCGCACGACGAGATCGGCCTCCATGATCTCGTGCGTGAGACGGAAGGCGAACTCGCGGTTCTTCACGACCGAGACGACCTCCTCCTCCATCTCGATGCGGCGCCCGTCCTCCTCGAAGATCATGCGGTG
>JBFGDZ010000064.1:0-17850 GCA_041580375.1 Candidatus Polarisedimenticolia bacterium | reverse complement strand
GGTCGACCTGGGCGTGAACGTCAAGGTCGATCGGTTCGTGGACGAGATCAAGACGCGCAAGCCGGACATCGTGGCCATGTCGGCCCTCCTCACGACCACCGCCCCCAATCAGGGCAAGGTCATCAAGCTCCTCGAGAAGGAGGGGATCCGCGGGGACTACATCGTCATGGTCGGCGGGGCTCCGACGAGCGCAGGATGGGCCAAGGAGATCAAAGCCGACGGCTACGGCGAGAACGCCACCGAGGCGGTGCGCGTCGCCAAGGATCTCATGCAGCAGAAGCGTTCCGGGGGCAAGAGCGACTCCGTGGCCTCCATGACCGAGAGCGCGCAGTCCGGAGCCGGCCCCGGCGCCGTCGTCTGACCCCGCAGCACCGAGGTCCCTCATGATCGATGTGGCCCGATCTCCAGTCCTGTCCCGGTTGCGCGCGTTCCTGCTCGGCCGCCCGCGCGCGGCGCGCGCCATCGAGGCGGTGATCCGGCCGTTCGAGCGGGTCGGCAAGACGCTGATCTTCGGCTGCCGGATGTGCGGTCAGTGCATCCTCCACGAGACCGGACTCACCTGCCCCATGGGGTGTCCGAAGACACTGCGCAACGGCCCGTGCGGAGGCGTGCGCGCCAACGGACACTGCGAGGTCGTCCCCGAGATGATGTGCGTGTGGGTGAAGGCGGAGCGGCGATCCCGCTGGCTGCCCTGGAAGGGCTCCATCCTGAGGATCCAGCCATCCCTGAACTGGTCCCTCAAGGGCTCCTCGTCGTGGATCAACGTCCTCACCGGGCGATCGGACGGAGGGGCGGTCTGATGGCGATCGTGGCGGCGTCAGGAGCCTTCGAGAGGGCGCTCGCCTCCGGGCATCCCGTGATCACCTGCGAGATCGCCTCAGGCGACAGCGCCGATCCCGAGGACGTGCGGCGGCGCGTCCGCATGGTCCGGGACCATGTCGACGCGATCAACATCCCCGACAACACGGCGGGTATCGTCCACATGTCGGCGCTCGCGACCTCCGCGATCGTCGCCCGGGAGGGCGTCGAGCCGATCATGCACGTCAGCTGCCGGGACCGGAACCGCATGGCTCTGCAGAGCGACCTCCTGGGCGCCGCCGCGCTCGGCATCCGCAACGTCCTCTGCCTGACCGGCGATCACATGATCCACGGGGATCATCCCCAGGCCAAGCCGGTGTTCGACCTCGATTCGATCCAGCTCGTCGCGCTCGTCGACCATCTGGCCCGCAGGGGGCGGTACCTGTCCGGCCGGCCGATCGAACCGCCCCCGCGGCTGCTCCCCGGAACGACGGAGAACCCGTTCGCGCCGCCACACGACTTCAGGGCCCGGCGCCTGCAGAAGAAGGTCGACGCGGGCGCGCGCTTCGTGCAGACGCAGATCATCTTCAACGTCGTCCGCTTCCGCGAGTTCATGATACAGGTGCGCGATCTCGGTCTCGATCGCCGCGTCCCGATCCTCGCCGGCATCGCCCCGCTTCGCTCGGCCCGTGCCGCCGAGTACATGCGGGATCGCGTGCCCGGCATGGACGTTCCCGACGATCTCGTCCGCAGGATGCGAAGCGCCGGTGACGAGCGTTCCCGGCGCGAGGAGGAGGGGATCGCCATCTGCGTCGAGATCATCGAGCAGGTGCGCGTTATCCCGGGGGTCGCGGGACTGCACCTGATGCCGATTCGCTGGGAGGCCGCCGTCGCGGAGCTCGCCTCCCGCTCGCGGCTCACGCCCGCATCGCGGGTGTCGGATCCGGAGCAGGCGCCCGCCGTGGGCGCCCGTCGACCCGCCTCGTTCGAACACCGGGAGTCGTCCACATGAAAACCGTCGTCTCATCCGCCACGAAAACCATCGTCATCGGGCCGGACGAGCCCTTCGTCATCATCGGCGAACGGATCAATCCGACGAACCGCAAGAAACTGGCGGCACAGCTCCGCGTCTACGACTACTCCCGGGTGCGCCAGGACGCGGCCGACCAGGTGGCCGCCGGAGCCCACATGCTGGACATCAACACCGGAATCCCGGGAGCCGACGAGCCGGGGATGCTCAAGGGCGCGATCGAGGCCGTCATGGACATCGTCGACGTGCCGATCTCGATCGATTCCTCCACGCCCGAGGCCCTCGAGGCGGCCCTGCCCGCGTACAAGGGCAAGGCCCTCGTCAACTCCGTGACCGGCGAGGACGAGGTCCTCGAACGACTGCTCCCACTGGTCAAGAAGCACGGCGCCGCGGTCATCGGCATCGCCAACGACGACACGGGGATCAGCAACGACCCGGCGGTCCGGCTGGAGGTGGCGCGCAAGATCGTCGCCCGGGCCGCCGATCACGGCATCCCGAAGGAGGACGTGATCATCGATCCGCTCTGCATGCCGATCGGCGCCAATCACGAATTCGGGCGCATCACCTACGAGACCATGCGCCTGATCCGCGACGAGCTCGGCGTCAACATGTCGGTCGGCGCCGGCAACGTCGGCTTCGGGCTGCCGGACCGGCCCCCGCTCACGGCCACCTTCATCCTCATGGGCATGAACGTCGGCCTGACCGCCGCGATCACCAATCCTCTCGAGTCCGAGATCTACAAGCTGATCCTCGCGGGCGACCTCATGATCGGCCATGATCCCTTCGGTACGCGCTGGATGACTTACTATCGCAAGGTCTCACGTGCGCGGGAGGGTGCGAAGGGTTCCCCGCCGACGACCCGCAGCACGACCGCATCGACCGTCTGAGTCGCGGGCACGAGGGGGCCATGGACGCGGCGAGCCTGAAGTCCGCCAAGCTGAAGGTCACTTTCCTTCCCAGGAACTCGATCACACGCGTCCCGCCGGGGACGACGCTGTTCCACGCGGCTGCCTGGCTGGGCCAGCCGATCGAGAGCACCTGCGGCGGCCGCGGCACCTGCGGCAAATGCAAGGTGCAGTTCCAGGACGGCAGCAGCCCGGTGACGCCCGCCGATCAGGACCATCTCAGCCCGGCCGATCTGGAGAAGGGCTGGCGGCTCTCGTGCCAGGCCGAGGTGCGGTGCGACATGACGGTGCGCGTCCCCCGCCTGCTCAGCAAGCCGAAGACGGCGATGTTCGGGATCGGGCGGCAGGTGCTCCTGGACCCCAACGTCCACAAGGTCCATCTCAGCCTGAAGGAGCCGGAGCTCGAGGATCAGCGCTCCGACATCCGGCGCCTGAAGGACGCCCTCCGGCAGGCCGGGTTCGCCGTGCAGGCCGACCTGACCGTCCTCCGCACGCTCCCGAAAGCCCTGCGCGAGGCGGAGTTCGACGTCACGGCCGTCCTCTGCGGAGAGGCGCTGCTGGGGGTGGAGGCGGGAGACACGAGCCGCGAGGCGTACGGCGTGGCCTTCGATCTCGGGACCACGACCATCGTCGGCACGCTGCTCGACCTCGTGAGCGGCGAGGCGCGCGGCGTCGTCTCCGCCCTCAACGCCCAGGCGATGCACGGCGGGGACGTTCTGTCCCGCATCTCCCACACGATGTCACGGCCCGACGGGCTCGAGGAGCTCCAGCGTCTCTCGGCCTTCACGATCAACGGGATCGTCGAGCGTCTCACGGACGAGGCCGGCATTCCGGCGGAACGCATCTACGAGATCACCGTGGCCGGCAACGCCACCATGCTCCACCTTCTGATGGGCATCGATCCGGAGCCGATCTCGGTCACGCCGTTCATCCCGACCGTGGACCACGGCCTCAGCCTCGCGGCCGGGGATCTGGGACTCGCCATCCACCCCCGCGGTCGCGTCTACGTGTTCCCCGCCATCGGCGCGTACGTCGGAGGAGACATCGTCGGCGGGCTGCTGGCCACCGCCCTGCCACGGGGCGACCGGCTGCGCCTGTTCGTCGACGTGGGGACGAACGGCGAGATCGCGCTGGGATGGGATCAGAGGACTCTCTGCACCGCCGCGCCCGCGGGGCCGGCATTCGAGGGCGCCGAGATCTCGTGCGGCATGCGGGCCACGAGCGGGGCGATCGAGGGCGTGCGGATCACGCAGGACGCGGTGGAGCTGGCGACGATCGACGATGCGAAACCGGCCGGCCTGTGCGGATCCGGCCTCATCGACGCCGTGGCCCAGCTGTACCGCCGGGGGCTGCTCGACGCGACGGGCCGGATGAAGGCTGCGGACGACGTGCGCAAGACGGTGCCGGAATCCCTCGCGTCGCGGCTGATCACGGTCGACGGGGTGCGTGCTTTCGTGCTGGCGAGGCCGGAGGAGACGGGGGGCGCCCCCGTGATCTTCACCCAGAAGGACGTGCGTCAGCTGCAGTTCGCCAAGGGATCGATCGCCACGGGAATCCAGGTCCTGATGAACACGATGCGGGTCGAGACGGACGATCTCGAGGAGGTGCTCCTCGCCGGCGCGTTCGGATCGTACATCCATCCCGACTCGGCCCGGACGATCGGGCTCGTGCCGGCGGTCCCTCTCAAGCGGATCCGCGCCATCGGCAACGCCGCCGGAGAGGGCGCCAAGATCGCGCTGCTGTCCTACCGCGAGCGCGAGGCGGCCGAGGCGATGCCGTCGAGGGTCGAGTATCTGGAGCTCTCCGGCCGCGTCGATTTCAACGACATCTTCATGACCGCCCTCGGATTCCCCCCTCTCGACCGGCTCCCCTGACGGTATCGAGCCGCTTTCAGTAACGTGGAAACCGCCCCTGGCCGAGACCGATCACGAGCGCGTGGCTGTCCTCGTAGATGAGGGGGATCGACAGGCGGCGCCCCTCGGGTCCGTGAACGATCCGCACCACGCCGGGGCCCGTGGGCGGGCGCCGGCTCTCCCAGCGCACGACGGCGTCCCACCGCACGTGGTCGCTCCCGAGCGGGCCGACGAGCCGGAACCCGCTCTCGTCCAGGATCAGCCTCGACAGGCAGTAGCGCGCCGCGAAATAGGCGCAGCCCGCGCCGGCCAGCAGCAGGATGACGGCGAGCGGCACGGGAACTCCGGCGTCGGCCCCGCCGCGATCCGCCAGGGCCGCCGTCCCGATCCCGAGAAGCGCGAGCGAGGCGAGGAAGAAGGCGAGGCGCCATCCGGCGCGGCACGTCAGAACGAGGGGCGGAAGCTCGGGATTCCCATGGGGTGCGCGTGGATCGGCGCTCACGGGCCCGAATGGAGAAGCCGACGGCATGCGGGGAGGATCGTCCGGATTGCGTCCTCGAGAGTCGACTCGATCACCGTCCCGGACGCGTTCGTGTGTCCCCCCCCGCCGAAGCCGGCCGCGAGGCGGTTCACATCCAGCCCCCCCTTGCTCCGGAAGGAGAGCTTGACGCGGCCCCCTTCCAGCTCTTTGAACAGCACGGCCAATCGAACGCCGTCGATCATGAGGAGCTCATTGACGACGTCCGACGTGTCCTCCATCTCGGCCCCGCAGGCCCGGACCTGCTCGCTCGTGAGCGTGATCCAGGCGAGCGCCCCGTCCTCCTCGCGGCGCAGGTCGGCGAGGGCGACGCCCGTGAGCCGGACGAGCGCCTCGCTGTGTCGCTCGAAGACCTCCTGGTAGACGCGCGGGGGGCTGACGCCGGCCGCCAGCATCTCCGCCGCCGCCTCGTGGCAGCGCGGCGAGGTCTTGGAGAAGCGGAAGTAGCCGGTGTCGGTGACCATGGAGACGTAGGCCGCCTGGGCCGCCACGCGATCCGGCTGGCCGCCGAGCGCCTTGATGATCTGAAATATCAACTCGCCGGTTGCGCAGGCGTCCTCGTCGATGATGTTGATCGCCCAGAAAGGCTCGAGCACGTTGTGGTGGTCGATGCAGACCGTGGTGGCGCGGGACGACCGGATCGCCTCCTCCAGAGTGCCCAGGCGGGTCACGGCCGAATTGTCGAGCATGAAGATGAGATCGGCGTCGCGGACGAATCGGCCGTGCTCCGTCTCGTCGAAGACGAGGACCTCGCCGTCACCGTCGAGGAAGCGGTACCGCTCGGGGAGCGGCTCGGTGTTGAGGATGCGTGCATCGATCCCGCGAGACGCGAGGTAGCGCTGGAGGCAGATCTCGGCGCCGATTCCGTCGCCGTCCGGAGTGATGTGCGTGCACAGCGCCGCCGTGCGGGCGGCCCGGAGCAGCGGCTCGAGCTTTTTGGCGGCACCCTCGATGAGCGCACGGTCCTTCTTCGTCATGTCCGCGACCCCGTGACCGGGACCGTGCCGTTCCTGTAGGCGCGGGAGAGATCCACGTAGGTGCGGGCGTTCTCCCGCACCCGATCGATCTCCTCGGTTCGCAGCGGCCGGATCACGCGCCCCGGAACACCCATCACGAGCATTCCTTCCGGCACGTCCATCCCCTCGGGAAGCACCGCACCCGCACCGATCAGGCTGTGGGATCCCACCCGGCACCCGCTCAGCACGACCGCGCGCATCGCCACGAGCACCTCGTCCTCGATCGTCGACGCATGCACGATCGCGCCGTGTCCCAGGGTGACCCGGGCGCCGATGCGGGTCGGCACTCCCCGATCGACGTGGACCACGCATCCGTCCTGGATATTGCTCCCCTCTCCGATGTCGATCGGCGCCACGTCTCCCCGCACCGTGGCATGGAACCAGATCGACGCATGGCGCGCCACCCGCACGTCGCCGACGACGGCCGCCCCCGGCGCCACCCAGGCCTCGGGATCGATGCATGGCTCTGCGGTGCGATCGGCGTGGGTCAAGCGACGGTCTCCGGGAGCGGAATCGGCCCGTGCGGCGGATCCTCGCGGGTCAGGTTCTGGGGGCGAAGCCGGCGAATATAGGCCACGACCCGCGCCTTGTCAAGGCGCAATTCGATGGATCCGCGCCCCCGCCGACCGTCATGCGGAGAGCGAGTCGCGGACGACGGCGGCCGGATGCACCACCGGCAGGCGGGTGGCCTGTTCGATCTGCATCTTGCAGGTGCCGCACCCGGTCGCCACGACGCCGACGCCCGTGCGCTCGATGCTCTCGAAGAGCGGCCGGCCCATGCGCATCGACAGATCGAAGTTCTTCTCTTTCATGCCGAACGTCCCGGCGATCCCGCAGCAGTGATCGTCTCCGATCGGAACGACCTCGACGCCCGGCACCATGCGCAGGAGGCGCACCGCCTCGTCGCCCATGCCTCGGGCCTGCAGGTGGCACGGGTTGTGGTACGTGACGCGCAGGGGCACCGGCCGAAGACGCGCGCGCAGTGCGGCGTCGTTCTCCAGGATGTCCAGCGCGAATTCGTGGAGATCCCTGAGATGCCGCGCCAGCACCTCGGACTGAGGCGTGCCCAGCAGCCTCGGATAGTCCTCGACGAGGGCGAGGCCGCAGGAGGGCGCGCTGTAGAGGATCGTGTACCCGCGGCGCACGAAGTCGAGGAGGGTCGCCACATTGCGTTCTGCCGACGGACGCACGTCGTCGAGGTGGCCGTGCGTGATGGCGGCGATGCCGCAGCACTCCTGGGGAGGGACGGCGACGGAGCAGCCCAGGCGCTCGAGCAGATCGATCGCGGCGCGCCCTTCCCCCTCCAGGTCCTGGTAACCGCCGAAGCACCCGTGGAAGTACGCGACCTTGCGGCCGTCCGGATCGACCGCCGGCTCGCGCGTCCTGAGCGGCTCGCTCGAGAACGGCTGCATGATCCGATCCGCGGCCACGCCGGTCAGCGCGGCCATCGCGCGGCGGACGGGCCGCCATCTCAGGGCCGCATTGGCCACGGGCGCGAGGAGCGCACCTGCGCGCAGGACCGGCTGGCCGGCGGTGAGGATGCGCTCAGCCCTGCCCTTCCCGCGCGAGCGGACGTAGATCTCCTTCGCGAGGATCGCCATCCCGGGGATGTCGATCGCGGTGGGGCACTCGGAGTGGCACAGCCTGCAGTTCACGCACAGATCCATGACCGACTTGAATCCGTCCGTGGCGATCGCCCCCGGATCGAGCCGCCCGGAGATCACGGCCCGCAGCAGGTTGGCCTTGGCCCGCGCGGTCGCCGCCTCGTCGCGCGTCTCGACCGCCACCGGACAGTAATTCTGGCAGGCGCCGCAGCCGTGGCATTTCTCGATCTCGCGCTGCCAGGCCTCGCCGTCCAGCGCCGTCGACGTGGCGACGCGCCGGTAGCCCGCCCCGTAACGCAGGTCGTCGATCAGACGCGCCGCGCCGTCGTGGACCTTGATGCCGGGGTTGAGGATCCCCTGCGGATCGAACAGGCGCTTGACGTCCCCGTACAGATCCGCCAGGGGGCCGTAGGCGCGTCGCAGATACGGCGTGCGCAGGCGCCCGTCCCCGTGCTCGCCCGAGAGCGATCCGCCCATCGAGATCACCATGTCGACGAACTCTTCGGCCACCGCCTCCATCGTGTCGAGATCGCGCGGGTCCTTGGGGTTCATCAGCGGGTTGCAGTGCAGATTGCAGTCGCCCGCGTGCCCGAAGATGGCGGCCGGCAGCTCGTACTTCGACAGGAGGCGCCGCAGACGTGCGACGAACTCCGCCATCTGCTCCGGCCGCACGGCGGCGTCCTCGATGAACCGGGTGTTGCGCAGACGGCCCTCGCGTCGCGACAGGATCGGCGAAGCGGCCTTACGGATCGCCCAGATGCGCGACGCGTCCTCCGGGCGCACGCTCCGGCGCACCTCCGTGGCGAGGCGCTCGCGCCCCGTGAGCCGCTCCGCGATCCCGGCCATCCGCGCATCCACGTCCAGCGCCTCGTCCCCCTCCACCTCGACGATCAGGATCGCCTCGGTGTCCGCGGGCAGGCTCGCCGCCGCCGATGGGTTCGCCTCCCGGATCACGTCGACGAACGTCCGGTCCAGGAGCTCCACGGCCGACGGGCGCGAGCGCAGGATCTCCACCACGGCGGCGCCCGATTTCTCCAGGTCGTCGAACAGGACGAGAGCGGTGGCCCGGGCGCGCGGCAGGGGGACGATCCGCAACGTGGCGTCCAGGATGAGGCCGAGGGTCCCCTCCGAGCCGACGAGCAGTCGCGCCAGGTCGATGGCGTCGCCCGCCGCCTCCGCGAGGGCGTATCCCGACGAGTTCCGTCGCGTCTTCGGCGTGCGGCTCTCGATCAGGCCCCGGTTCCGATCGACGATCGACGCCAGGCCGCCGGCCAGCCGCAGCAGCGGATCCCGTTCCCCGCCGTCGGAGCCGGCGAGAGCGTGCCGAGGCACGGGCCGCGTCTCGATGACGGAGCCGTCCGCGAGCGCCACGCGCAGCGAGACGGTGTTGTCCCGTGTCGCCCCGTGGCGGATGGTGTGCGATCCTCCCGCGTTGTTCGCGAGCATGCCGCCGAGCGTGCAGAACGCCCCCGAGGACGGGTCGGGCGCGTACTGCATCCCGTGCCTGCGGAGCGCCCTGTTCAGCTGCGCCTGGAGGACGCCGGGCTGCACGCGCACCGTGCCGGCCTCCCGGTCGACGTCGGTGATCCGGGTGAAGTGCTTGGAGAAATCGAGGATGATGCCACGGCCGAGAGTCTGTCCGGCGAGTCCCGATCCCGCTCCGCGGGCCGTGACGGGGATCCCGTGCCGCCGCGCGTAGTCCAGGACCGCCAGGGCGTCCCCCTCGTGACGTGGAACGACCGCGCCCAGGGGCAGGATCTGGTAGATGCACGCCGCCGTGCTGTAGAGGGTCCTGTGGACGGAATCGAAGAGGACTTCGCCCTCGACGATCCGGCGCAGATCGCTGCCGACGGCGGCTGGATCCGGAAGCGGCATGGTCCTCATCCCCTCATGTTAACGCCGGCCGCAGCAGTCCGGCCACGTGCGACAGCTCGGGCAGGATCAGGCGCTCCATGGCGAGACGGACGGCCGACTCCGAGCCCGGCATGGAGAAGAGCACCATGCCCCTCCAGGTGCCCGCGACGGCCCGGCTCAGCATCGCCGACGGACCGATCGACCGGTAGGAGAGCGCGCGGAAGAGCTCGCCGAATCCGTCCAGGCGCTTCGTGATCAGGCGGGACAGCGCCTCGTAGGTGGAGTCGCGGCGCGCGATTCCGGTGCCGCCGGAGATCAGCACGACGCGCGCGCGGCGGCCACGGGCCAGACGCGTCAGATGGGCGCGGATCGCCCGCGGATCGTCGCGGAGGATCCGGTAATCGACGACGGAGTGCCCGGCGCGCGACAGGGCCCGGCGCACGTAGGAGCCGCTGCGATCGCTCGTCTCGTCGCGGGTGTCGCTGATTGTGACGATCGCGCACGCGACCGCCCGCGGACCCTCTCTGCGATGCTGGCGATGACCCATGACTCACCCCGCGCCGCGGCCGGCCGCGGCGCCGTCGCGGATTCCCCCGTGGACTACTCGATGTTCAGAGAGTAGTGGATGAGGGTGCGGACGCCGGCCCCGGAGGCGCCCCTGCGGATGTAGGAATAGTCCTTGTCCCCGAACGAGGGGCCGGCGATGTCGATGTGCGCCCAGGGGAGGCCGGGTCGGACGAACTCCTGGAGGAAGAGTCCCGCGGTGATCGCGCCGCCGTAGCGGATGGCGGTGTTCTTCACGTCGGCGATCTCGCTCTTGAGATGCTCCCGGTACTCGCGGTAGAGGGGGAGGGGCCACATCTTCTCGCCGGCCCGATCGGCGGCGCGCAGGATGTCGTCCACGAGCACCTGGTCATTGCCCATGACGCCAGAAGCGAGGGGTCCGAGAGCCACCATGCACGCCCCGGTGAGGGTGGCGAGATCGATCATCGATTCGACCCCGTCCATCGAGCCGGCGTACGAAAGGAGGTCCGCGAGGACCAGCCGTCCCTCGGCGTCGGTGTTGCGCACTTCCACGGTCTTGCCGTTCATGATCTTCAGGACGTCGCCGGGCCGGATCGCGCCGCCGTCCGGCATGTTCTCCGCCATCCCCATCAGCCCGACGACCTCGACCGGCGGGTTGAGCTCCGGCAGCGCGCGCATCGCACCCAGAACGGCCGCCGAGCCGGCCATGTCGCACTTCATCGTCTCCATCCCCTCGGCCGACTTGAGCGACAGACCGCCCGAATCGAACGTCAGCCCCTTCCCCAGGAACGCGACTTTTTTCCGAGCGCCTTCATCGGGCGCGTAGTTCAATTGGATCAACCTGGGGGGATTGCGGGAGCCCTGGCCGACGCCGAGAATCCCGCCCATGCCCATCGAGCGCAATTCGTCCGGCTCGATCACCCGCACGGCGATCCTCGTTTCGGCCCCCACATCACGCGCGATGGCCGCCATGCGCTCGGGGGTCATGACGCCCGCCGGTTCGTTGACCAGGTCGCGCGCGAAGTTCGTGGCCGAAGCGCAGACCTCGCCCAGCCCGATCGCGCTCTCGACCTCCCGCAGGGCGACGGAGCCGGCCGCGACCGTGACGCTGCGCAGATGCCGGCGGCCCGCTTCGGGCTGGGAGCGGTAGCGCTCGAATCGATAAGTCCCGAGCAGCACGCCCTCGGCCAGCGCGACGCCCGCCTCGCGGGATCCGAGCGGGGCGGCCCCGGCCTCGAGGAGCGGGATCGCGACGCTCGCGGCGCCGAGACGATCCGCCTGTATGCAGGCCTCGCCGATGTAGTGCCGGTACCGGTCGAGTGTCAGCTCGTTACGGGGACCCAGGCCGAGGATGAGGTAGCGACCGCAGCGCTCGCCCTCCCGGCCGGGGGCGTGCCACAGGAGCGTCCGGCCGGCGTCGCCGTCGAAATGATCGGCCCGCGCGACCCCCGAGAGGCGCTTCGCCAGGGGCGCTCCGAGGGGACCGCAGACGTCCTCGTCTCCGCGGAACCGGTAGACGATCCCGACGTCCGCCTCGCAACCGGCGAGTTCCCCCTTCTGCGCGGAGATCCGGATCGGCGCGCTCACGCCCTGCCCCGGACGAGTTCACGCACGCGCGGCACGAGCCGATCGACCGTGAGGCCGACCTCCTCGAGCACCTGGGTCATCGAACCGTGCGTCACGAACCGGTCCGGAATTCCCAGATGATGCAGCCCGCCCGGCACGATCCCCCGCTCGACGAAGAACTCGTGCACGCCGCTCCCGAACCCTCCGCGCAGCGTGTTCTCCTCGACCGTCACCAGGATCGGATACCGGGAGGCGAGGTCGCGCAGCATCGTCTCATCCAGCGGCTTGATGAAGCGGCCGTTCACGACGCCGAGATCGATCCCCTCGGGGCGGAGCGCCTCGCGCACCTTGAGCGCCGGCTCCACCATCGTGCCGACCGCGAGGAGACAGGCATCGGAGCCCTCCTCCAGGATCTCCCAGGTGCCGATCGGGATGGTGCGGAACGGACGTTCCGGATCGAAGCGGCCGGAGGAGCGTTTCGGGTAACGGATGGCGAAGGGATAGACCTCCTGATCCACCGCTGTTCTGAGGAGATCGCACAGTTCATTCCCGTCCTTCGGCGCGGCGACGACCATGTTCGGCACGGCCCGCAGGTACGTGAGATCAAAGACTCCGTGGTGCGTCGGCCCGTCGGCGCCCACGAGGCCGGCCCGATCCAGGCAGAAGGTGACGGGGAGGCACTGCACCCCGATGTCGTGGATGATCTGATCGTAGGCCCGCTGGAGGAAGGTCGAGTAGATCGCCGCCACCGGGCGCATCCCCGAGATCGCCAGGCCGCCCGCGAAGGTGACGCCGTAAGCCTCGGCGATGCCGACGTCGAAGAAGCGCCCGGGATGGCGCTCCTTGAACTTCACCAGGCCGGTGCCGTCCGCCATGGCCGCGGTGATCGCGAGGACCCGCTCGTTCTCGTCCGCCATTCTGTTCATCGCGTGCGCGAAGACCTTGTTGTAATCCGGAGCCGCGGGGGCCTTCCCCCCGCCCGCCATGACGCCCGAGGCCGGATCGAAGGCGGAGACGCCGTGGAAGACGCATGAGTTCGCCTCGGCGAACGGATACCCCTTCCCTTTTTTCGTGATCACGTGCAGGAGCCGGGGCCCCTTGACCGTCTTGAGATTGTTCAGGACCGAGATCATCTCCCTGAGATCGTGACCGTCGATGGGCCCGAAGTACTGGAACCCGAGCGCCTGGAACAGGCCGCCCGGCACGACGACCTCCTTCAGGCTCCGCTCCAGCCTCTTGGCCAGCTCGCCCGCCTCCTCGCCCAGAGGCAGCTTGCGCATCATCGCGCGCACCTCGTCCTTGAGGCGGTTGTAGTACCGGCTGGAGGTGATGGTCGTGAGGTATTTGGAGATGGCGCCCACGTTCGGGGAGATCGACATCTCGTTGTCGTTCAGGATCACCAGGATGTCCCGGCCCGAGTGCCCGGCGTTGTTGAGCCCCTCGTACGCCAGCCCGCCCGTCATCGCGCCGTCGCCCGTGACGGTGACGACGTGATAGTCGTCGCCCGCGGCGTCGCGCGCCACGGCCATACCCATCGCCGCCGCGATCGACGTGCTGGCGTGGGCGACGCCGAAGGCGTCGAAGGGGGATTCGGACGGGCTGACGAAACCGGACAGCCCTCCGTATTTCCGGATCGTGGGAAGGCGATCCCTGCGTCCCGTCAGGACCTTGTGCCCGTACGCCTGATGGCCGACGTCCCACACGATGCGATCGCGCGGGGCGTCGAATACGAAGTGCAGGGCGATGGTCAGCTCGACGGCCCCGAGGCTCGGCGCGAGGTGTCCGCCCGTCTTCGAGACGACGTCGATGATGTACTGTCTCAGCTCATCGGCGAGCCGGAGCAGCTGCGATTCCGGCATTCTCTTCAGATCGGCCGGCGACGACACCGTCGCCAGCAGAGACCCGGCCGCTTCGGATCCGGCCTTCCGGCGGGTCTGCTCGCCCGCCCGATCCCCGCCCCTCATGAGCGGAACGCTCATCTTCCCGGTGATCGCCTCTGACATTGGGAACCTCGCCAAAGTATGCGGAAGGAATCGCGCGAGCCTCCGGAAAGCCGGAGGCAGCATGACGACATGGCCGCTCATGATAGCCCCGCGCTCCCGAGGGGGTCAAGCGGGGACGGGGAGAACCCGTGTGCTATAGTGCGCCGCCCTCATGTTCCCGCTCAGGGCCGACATTCCGGCGCGCACCCGGCCGGTCGCGACGATCGTCCTCATCGTCGTCAATCTCGCGACCCAAGTCTATCTGCTGACCCTGGCCCCCGGACCGCGCCAGGACCTGATCTACAGGCTGGCGATCATCCCGTCCGAGATCACGAAGCTCGATCCGTACACCGTCGATGAGGTTCTGTACAACGGCATGACCCTGCTGACCGCCATGTTCCTGCACGCCGGCCCGATCCACCTGCTCGGCAACATGCTCTACCTGTGGATCTTCGGCGGCTGCATCGAGGACGCGATGGGCCACGCTCGCTTCGGGCTCTTCTACCTGGCCTGCGGGCTCGCGGCTTCGCTGGCCCAGATCGCCGCGTCTCCCGATTCAGCGGTACCCATGGTCGGCGCCAGCGGAGCGATCGCGGGGATCCTGGGCGCCGTCATCGTGATGTATCCGACGGCCCGGGTCCTGACCCTCCTGATCCTGATCCTGATCGTGAAGATCGTGAAGATCCCGGCGCTGATCTTTCTGGGAGTCTGGCTTCTCATCCAGCTGCTCCACGCGGGGGCCTCGGGTCCCGGCGCCGTGGCCTGGTTCGCGCATGTCGGCGGGTTCGTCGCCGGCGTGGCCCTGGTCGCCCCGCTTCGCAGAAAGAGGCCGCGCCAGCGTCTGTTTTAAGAGTGAGACGAGGGTTCGCCGAAATCGATGCCGGCCCGCGCCAGAGCGCCGCGGACCCGGTCGTGCAGGTCGGCCAGCGACCCGTCGTTGTCGATCTCGACGTCCGCCAGCCGGAAGGTCGCGACGAGCTGCTGGCCCGCTTCGGTCGTGGAGTTCTCGCGGCGCTCCTTCTCCGCGAACTCCTCGATCGTGGCGCCGTCGCCGGTCCGGCCGCGACGCAACGAGCGTTCGAACCGCAGCGGCTGCGGAGCGTCGACGCCGAGGAGGATGAAGCGCGGCAGCGACCGCAGCACCTCGACCTCGCCCGGGTTGCGGATCGAATCGACGACCGAACGGAGGGCGAGCCGCGGCAGGACGGCACGCGCCAGAGCGCCCGGACCACCCTCGCGGCGCAGGCGCACCCCCGTGGCGATCAGATTGTCGCGGGTGTGGTCGAGACCGAGGCGCGTGGCCTCCTCACGCACGACGTCGGACAGGGAGTGGACGATGAATCGAAACGCGGCCAGGAACTTCGCGACCTCGCCCTTTCCGGAGGCGTTGGGACCGGTGAGGCCGATGACCTGGGGGGTATCGGTCGCGGCGGGGATGACTCAGTTCTCCTCGGAGGATGCTCCGTCCGAGGCCGCGGTCTCCCCCTGATCCGCGCTGGCGTTTCCGGACCCGGCGGAATCCTGCGTCTGCGCCGCTTCGGGCTGCCGGAGCGGGCGATCCCTCAGCAGGCCCGCACGGCCGCCGCGAAGGTTCCGCCCGCCGCGCAGGTTTCTTCCCGGCGCGCCCTCGTAGCCGAAGCGCGTCCCGCGCGGCGTCGCGAACCGCCCGCCCGGACCGGCACCGCCAACGCCCGGTCCCGTGGGAGAGGGCACGCCCGGCAGCGGGCGGCGTCCGACGGCGGTCTGCGGCTGCACGGCGGCGGCGGGGTTCGGCGACTGCGGGAGCCGGACGCTGCCGTCCGCATTCACCACGGGCGTCTGCGTCATGACCGCCGCCTGGGGCGGAACCCCGCCGGGGGGCGTCCCGGCGACCTGAGGCGCCGCCGCCACGGCCGATCCCGGCTGGGAAACCTGGTACAGCTCGATGCGCGCGATGCGCGAGTTCGGGACCCCGATGCGCCCTCCCCCTTCGATCTCGAGGAAGGTGAACTCCGGTCCCTTCTCCACCTTCTTGACCGTCATCGCCTTGCCATTGGTGAAGTAGACGATCTCGTCGGCGTGACCCGGCTCCGGCAGGCCGAGCAGCAGGCCCGCCGCGACGAGAGCCCATGCTCCCGCCATTCGCGATGAGCGCGCCCGGGGCCTGGGAGGGAACCATCTCATGTCGGACATCTCCGGCGACTCCCGGATCGGGGGGGATTCTGGAGGAGTCGGCCCCTTCATTGTCTCCCGGATCCTGTTGGAAGTAAAGCCCAGTCAAGTCTACGCCGTACCCGGCCGGGCGGCAATCAGATTCGACCGATCGCGGCTGCTGGCCGATTACGATTCGGTCACCGCGACCCCCGCGGAACTGAAGCGGTAATCCAGCACGTTTCCCCCGAGGCCCCTCAGGCGCTCCCGGATCGCATCGCCGCGCCCCTTGCGTGCCCACAGGACCAGGCAGCCGCCGCCGCCCGCTCCGCAGACCTTTCCGGCCAGCGCCCCGGCCGCGCAGCCCGCTTCGATCAGCCGATCGACGGCCTCGTTGGTGACCTCCGGAGACAGCCGCTTGCGCGCCGCCCATTCCTCGCCGATGGCGCGGCCGGCCGCCTCCCGGTCGTTCGCGAGGAGCGCCTCGCGCAGGGCATGCGCGGCGCGATTCACGCGTTCCAGAGACTCGATCACGACGCGTTCTCCGTCCAGATGACGCTTCAAAACGTCCCAGTTCGAGATCCCCGAGGAACGCGAGACGCCCGAGTCGACGAGCACGAGATCGTCGCGGAGCGACTCCAGATCGACTTGCAGGCGCTCGACGCGCGTCCCCTCCACCGTATAGTGCAGGGCAAGCGCGCCGCCGACGAGCGCCGGATGGTAATCCTGTTCTCCGGTCGGGATCCTCAGGACCTGGGTCTCGATCGCGCGCGTGAGATGGAGCATCCTTTCGGGAGCGAGCCCTCGTCCGGTGAATCGATCGAGCGCCGCGGTCAGGGCGATGCCGAGGGCGGAGGAGCCGCCGAGCCCCGATCCGGCCGGCACCCGGGCCTCGGTCGTGATGCGACAGGAGGGCCAGGCTCCGGCCCCGGCGGGGCGGGGCGCGAGGAAATGCCGCGCGAGCCGCAGAGGGAACTCGAGCTCGCCGCCCGGGCCTCCCGCGGCGGCGTCGCCGTGGCCGGCGGGATCGATGCGGGCCCGTGCTCCGCGATCCACCGAGATCAACTCGATCCCCCCCGAGGAGATCCTCTCGATCCGGGCGATGGCGCAAAGATCGATGGCGACGTTCACGGTCAGAGGGTCGTCGTGGAGCAGATGGAGCGGCCACAGATCGATCGTTCCGCCGGCCAGATCGATGCGCGTGGGCGCGCGCGCCTCGACGCGCTGCGGTGTTCGCGTCACGGCCCCTCCCTGCAGGCGGGCCGATGATATGCGCGGCGCGGAGGGGGGTCAACCGAAGCGCCGCTCCGGCCGATCGGTTGATCGCGTCCGGGTCGCATGCTAGCATCTCCCGCCCCTGCGCGGAGCGTGATCGCCGCGCTCCGCCGGTCGCTTCAGCGGAGCCGGTTCCCATTGACATCCGGAAGAGCGAAGACCCGTGAATGACCGCCACAGATTAGAGGTCCTCGCGACCGGGATCGTCGCCGCGGCAGCCTTCCTGATCCCCCTCGTACACAGCGGATCGATCGTCGAGCCGTTCTTCTTTCCGAAGATGCTCGTGATCGTCGCGACCGCGTTCGCCCTGGGGATCCTGGCCATCGCGTGCTACCTGTACGGCGATCTGCATCCGGGCCCGATCTCCTTTCCGCTCTGGCTCGGCGTCGGCGTCGTCCTCCTCCACGCCGTCGCCATCGGAACCGCCGACAATCGGACGTTGGCTCTCTGGGGAACCCTCGACATCGCGGCGGGGGTCGTCGTGTTCTGGGGGGTCGCGCGCTTTTTCCGGAGCCCCGATCAGGCCGCGACGGTCCTCATCGCCTACCTCGCCGGCACGACGCTCGCCGCTTGCGGCGCTCTCGCCCAGGTCTTCATCCCGGGGGCCCATCTCTTCGCCGGCCCGGTGTCGATCCTTCCGCCGAGCCAGGGCGGCTCGACCCTCGGGGACACCGGACTCCTCGCCGAGTGCCTGATTCTGGCGCTCCCTCTGGGCGTGGGGGCCGCGGCGCTCGTCTCCGGGTGGAGACGCGTCGCCTGCGGCGTGGCGATCGG
>JBFGDZ010000063.1:0-18136 GCA_041580375.1 Candidatus Polarisedimenticolia bacterium | reverse complement strand
TTGGATCCGAAAACGCTCATCTTCAAGGGTCTCATCCCGGGGATGGACGTCGTCGGGGAAAAGTTTCGTCGCAACGAGTACTATGTGCCCCAGGTGCTGCTCTCCGCGCGGGCGATGTATGCGGGGCTCGATCTGCTGAGGCCCTTGATCACTGCGGCGAGCGCCGGCGGGTATCTCGGAACGGTGGTGATCGGGACGGCCCAGGGCGACCTCCACGACATCGGGAAGAACCTCGTGGCGATGATGCTCGAGGGGGCGGGATTCCGGATCGTTGATCTCGGCGTCGATGTGTCCCCCGGGAGATTCCTCGAGGCCGCGGAGGGGAACGGCGCGCACCTCGTCGCCATGTCCTCGCTTCTGACCACCACGATGCCGGCCATGGAGGAGACCGTGGCGCTGATCAGGGAATCGAAGGTCAGCGCCCGGGCGATCGTCGGCGGCGCGCCGGTCAACCGGGAATTTGCCGGCAGGATTCACGCGGACGGCTACAGCTCGGACGCCGTGGGGGCCGTGGAGCTGGCCAAGGGCCTGGTCGCGGCCCCCGCCTAGAGGGCGATGAAAAACTCGTGCCCGGCCCGACGGAGCTAGTTCAGTCAGGGTCCTGTGCTCCTTCCCGAAAAGATCTCGTTTCCTACGGGATGAATCGGTAAAGGACGCCCCCCTCCGACGAATGCGGCGGCCGCCTCAAGCGTTTCACGGGCGTAACCTCAGCGGCGCGCCGGGCCTCGCGAAACCTTTGTTTTTCGGAACGGCACCGCCCTCTCTCCCACCGGTTGAGCATCGGTTCATCGACCCCAATCGCTGGCACCAGTCTCTCCTGCGGGAGGCCGATCGCCCGTAGCACCGCCCTCAGCCGGTCACGAAATGTGCGGCCTGGCGCGCAGGGCGCGTATCCAAAAGAAACCGGATCACAGATGGCGCGAACCCCACCGCGGGGGTGGCTGCGTCGCGTGCCCGATTCCTGGCCGATTCTGGATTGGGTCGGTCTCCAGATCGAGGTGCCGACCGTGCCGCCCTGCGCCGTGACGACGTCCGGATCCCCGTAACGCCGGTCGGTCGCGGCGCGCTCGACGCCGACGGGAGGCGGATCCTGGGCGCCGTCATGAAGCGGTGCAGGGCCGCTCTCCGGAGGGGCCGATTTGACACCGTCCGCGGCTTTTGTCTACCATGGCCCGCTCCCGGGCAGTTGAGGTTCGAGACGTGATCGGCACTCGGGGATCGGTCCAGCGGGCGGGCCCGCCGCGCGGCGGTCTGCCGGAGATCCGGGGATCGTGGGGAGAAGAGTCCACCTCAGGCTGCGGAGCCGGATCGGTTACGTCGATCTCGTGCACGAGATCGCGGAGGATCTGGCGCGCGGCGCGCGTTTTCCGAAGCCCGCGGCCCTCAACATCGGGCTGGCGGTGCGCGAGGCGTTCATCAACGCGATCAAGCACGGCAACAACTCCGATGCGACCAAATCGGTCGAGGTCGAGTTCGAGCAGAACGCGGAACACTTCCGCGTCCGCGTGCGGGACGAGGGCCCGGGCTTCGACTGGAGCCGGACGACGGATCCCCGGGCCGACGAGAACCTGTATCTGTCGAGCGGCCGCGGCATCTTCTTTATGAAGCACTTCGTCGACAACGTCGTCTTCCAGCGCTGCCGCGGAAAGGGCACGGAGGTCGTGCTCGAGAAGCGTCTGGAGACGAGCCCGGGCCGCAGCACCTCGGGGCTGAAACGGAGGAAGGGATGAAGACGACCGCCAGACATCACGGAAAGGTCACCGTCCTGGACCTCTCCGGGAAGATCACCATCGGAGAGGGGGACCTGAAACTGCGCGAGACGGTCAACGCCCTCCTCGAGGAGGGACGCAAGAACGTCCTCCTGAACCTGCAGGGCGTTTCCTACATGGACAGCGCGGGCATCGGCGAGCTGGTCGCCTGCTACAAGCGTGCGCGCGATCGGGGAAGCGTTCTGAAGCTGCTCAACCCCAGCGGCAAGGTGCAGGATCTGCTCGTCCTCACGAGGCTGCAGGAGATCTTCGAGATCTTCCGCGACGAGCGCGAGGCACTGACCAGCTTCTGAGCCGTCGCCGGTTCGCCCTGACCCGGCGTCAGCCCTCCTCCTTCAGCCGCCTCTGTATCTCCGACAGAAAATTGAGCGCCTCGATCGGGGTCATCCGATCGATCGGGGCGCTTCGGATCGCCTCGATCCGCGGATCCTCCTCCGGGGCGAACAGGCCGAGCTGGCGGGCCGGATCGCCCGCCACGCCGCCCTCCCGGCCCGGTCCCGCGCCCCCCTCGTGCCGCGCCAGCTTGGGACGGCCGTCCCGGGTCAGCTCGTCGCGCTCCAGGTTGGCGAGGATCTCCCGCGCCCGCTCGAGCACGGCGGGCGGAAGGCCCGCCAGCCGGGCCACCTGGATCCCGTAGGAGCGATCGGCGGCCCCCTCCACGACGCGACGCAGGAAGACGATGCCGTCGTTCCACTCGCGCACGGCCATCGTGAGATTCTTCACGCGGGGCCTCAGCAGCGCCAGCTCGGTCAGCTCGTGGTAGTGGGTTGCGAACAGGGTGCGGGCGGCGACCTCCGGCCTGTCGTGCAGGTGCTCGGCGACGCTCCAGGCGATCGACAGGCCGTCGAAGGTGGACGTGCCGCGCCCGACCTCGTCGAGCAGGATGAGGGAGCGGCGCGAGGCGTTGTTGAGGATGTTGGCGGTCTCGTTCATCTCCACCAGGAACGTGCTCTGGCCGCGGGCCAGATCGTCCGAGGCGCCCACGCGGCTGAAGATTCGATCGACGAGGCCGATGGCGGCCTCGGAGGCCGGCACGAACGAGCCGGCCTGGGCCATCAGCACGGCGAGGGCGACCTGTCTCAGGTAGGTCGACTTGCCCCCCATGTTCGGACCCGTGAGGATCAGGATCTGTTCGCTCTCCGCGTCCATGACGCAGTCGTTCGGCACGAAGCGCTCGCTCTTCAGAGCGCGCTCGACGACGGGGTGCCGCCCGTCGCGGATCGCGATGCGCAGCGAATCCTCCACGCGGGGGCGGACGTAGTCGTTCAGGGCCGCCGCCTCCGCCAGCGACCCGAACGCGTCCAGTGTCGCCACGGCCCGGGCCGTCGTCTTCAGCCTGGGCGCGGCGGCCGTGACCTCGTCGCGCACGCCCGCGAACAGGTCGTACTCCAGTGAGGCGATCCGCTCCTGGGCGGTCAGGACCTTCGCCTCGTACTCCTTCAGCTCGGGCGTGATGTAACGCTCGGCCCCCACCAGGGTCTGCTTGCGGTCGTAGTCGGGCGGGACGCGATCGCGGTTCGCGTTGCTGATCTCGATGTAGTAGCCGAACACCTTGTTGTAGCGCACCTTGAGCGAGGCGATGCCGGTGCGCGATCGCTCTCGCGCCTCCACGGCGGCGAGATAGGCGTGCCCCTCGCGCCGGACGGAGCGGAGGTCGTCGAGCTCCGCGTTGAAGCCGTCCCGCAGGATCCCCCCGTCGCGCAGGGTCGCGGCCGGCTCGTCCGCGATCGACGCGGCCAGACGGTCGTGCAGGTCGCCCAGGACGTCCAGGCCGCCGACGAGACGGGCGAGCGGTCCGGCGGTGAACGCGACCCCCATCTCGACGATGCCCGGCAGCGCGGCGAGCGAGTCGCGCAGCGCGATCAGATCGCGCGCGTTCGCGGTGCCGAGGGAACAGCGCGCCAGAAGCCGCTCGAGGTCGTGCACCCGGGACAGCTCCGCGCGCAGGCGGGCGCGCTCGGCCGGCCGTTCGACGAGGAAGCCGACGGCGTCGAGGCGCTCGTCGATGCGCTCGACGGACAGGAGGGGCCGCAGCAGCCAGTCGCGCAGGAGCCGGCCGCCCATCGCCGTCTCCGTGCGGTCGAGGATCTCGATGAGCGTCCCGGCGATCCCCCCGTCGCGCGCGTTCTCCACGATCTCCAGCATGCGGCGGGTGGTCGGATCGAGGATCAGGCCGTCCGCCGCGTCGTGCCAGGTCACGCGGGTTACGTGACGGAGGTCGGCCTTCTGCGTCTCCCGGAGATAGTGGATCAGGGCGCCGGCCGCCGCGATCGCCAGGTCCCGGCCCTCGCAGCCGAAGCCGTCGAGCGAGGCGGTCTTGAGGCAGTCGAGGAGGGTGCGGTAGGCGGTGTCGTGCGCGAAGGCCCAGGACGGAGCGGCGCTCAGGAGCGGGCCGTCCTCCGGGCTCCCCCCGGGCGGGGCGGCGACGTCCCGGCCCTCCGCGCGCACGATCTCGCGCGGCGCGTAGAAGGCGATCTGCTCGCGCAGGGACTCCAGGGCGCGGGGCCCGCGATGCTCCGCGAGACGGAGGTCGCCCGTGGAGAGATCGAGATACGCGCACCCGAAGCCGTCGCCCGGCCGTTCGCGGGCGGGATCGCCGCCCGCGTGCAGGGCGGCGATGTAGTTCGGCTCCCGGGCCCGCAGCTGCGCCGGATCGGTGATGGTGCCCGGCGACACGACGCGCGTGACGGCGCGCTTCACGATCCCCTTCGCTGATCGCGGATCCTCCACCTGATCGCAGATCGCCACGCGATAGCCGCGGCGCAGGAGACGGGCGATGTAGCCTTCGGCGGCGTGGTAGGGCACCCCGCACATCGGAGCCTCGTTGCGCGTTCCACGGCCCCGCGACGTGAGCGTCAGCGACAGGGCCTGCGAGGCCGCGCGGGCGTCGTCGTAGAACATCTCGTAGAAGTCGCCGAGCCGGAACATGAGGATGCTGTCCGGATGCTCCGCCTTGATCTTCTGGTACTGCCGGAGCATCGGCGTGAGGCTGCTCATAGGGCTCCTTGACTTCGAGGGAGGGCGGCTATTATAAAACAGCGCGACGGCCCCCTTGAGCCCGGAATGCGGGCGCGGGGAGCCGGAGGGGGAGCCGTGGCGACCGATCCTCTGGCAGGCGAGGAGGCCCAGGTCCACCCGGAGGATCTGGACGAGGAGGCCCGCATCATGCTGGTCTTCTCCTACCTGTGGGTGCTCGCTCTCGTGCCCTTCATGGTCACCAAGCGCGAGTACGTCCGCTGGCACGCCAAGCAGGGACTGATCCTCAGCGGCGTCGCCTGTCTCATCTTTCTCACCGTGATCTTCCTGGGCGCCGTGCTGGCCACGCTGTCGAAGGTGTTCGCGTGGCTGTTCGCGTTCGGGCTGGCCAACCTGGTCCTCCTCTACCTGGCGCTGGCCCTCGTCTGCGTGATCAAGGCCATGCGCGGCGAGCGCTGGGCGATCCCGTTCCTGGGCGACCTGGTCGAGAAGATCTGATCCCGGCATGAGCGAGGCGATCCAGAACGCGGTCCAGGCCTATCCCTGGGCGGGTCTCGGCCTGGTCGTCCTGCTCGCCTGGCTCGAGTACGTGTTTCCCCCGGTGCCCGGGGACTCGACCATGCTGTTCGCATGTTTCTTCGCCGGCACGGGTGCGCTGCCGCTGTCGGCGGTGGTCGCCGCCTGCCTGGCCGGGAGCGTCGCGGGGGCCGCGACCGCGTACGCCTTCGGCGCGCGGCTGGGTCGCTCGTATTTCTTCCTGCGCTCGGAGTGGGCGCGCGAGGAGCTGGCGCGGCTCGAGCGCGGCTACGCCCGCTGGGGGGCGCCCCTCGTCGCCGTCAACCGCTTCCTCCCGGGCGTGCGCGGCGTGTTTCTGTACGGGGCGGGGATCGGCCGGCTCGGCTGGCGGCGCGTGCTCTTCTATTCCACGCTCAGCAACGTTCTCTGGGTGGCGCTCATCGCCTGGGCCGGGTCGTCCCTGGGCAATTCGTGGGCCGAGGTGCAGGTGCACTTCCGGCGCTACGTCTGGGGGATCGCCATCTTCCTCACCATCTACGTGGTGATCACGGTGGCGCGCGCGAGGCGCCGCCGCCGGCGATCGCGGCGCGTCACTTCCGCGGTTTGAGGGAGGCCTCGATCCGCTTCAGCGCCGCCCGCCGGTCGGGCTGATCGGGGCGCAGCGCGAGCGATCGCCGCAGGTAGTCCGCGGCGCGCTCGAAATCTTTTTTTTCCTCGAAGGCCTGGGCCAGCGCGTTCAGCAGGGCGTGGCTCGGCTGGCCCGCCTGCTCCGCCTGCTGGAAGATCTCGATCGCCCGATCGATCCTGCCCTCGATGGCGTACGAGACGCCGAGATTGAACAGGGCCAGCGCGTGTCCGGGGCTCTTCTCGAGGGCCCCCTCGAGGGCCGCCCGAGCCTCGTCGAGCCTCCCGGCCTGGATCTCCAGCCCGCCGAGACTGATGAGATATTCGGGATCGTCGGGAGCGATGCGGACCGCATTCGCGAGCGCAGTGCGCGCCTCCTCGAGCCTCCCCAGGCGCATGTAGAGCTGCCCGAGCCAGTGGTGGTGGATTGCCGAATCGGGCTTCTTATCCAGCGCCGCGATCAGGAGCCGCTCGAGGCGGCGCACCGAAGCCGCGTCCCTGCGCGTCTGGTAGATGAGATACAGGCGGCTCATCGGCTCCACCGAGGCCGGATCGAGGAACAGGGCGTCCAGGTACGCGCGCTCCGCTCCCTCGCGCTGGCCGTCCGCCTCGAGCACGATGCCCATGGCGGTGTGATAGAGCGGTTCCTCGGGGTTCTCCTCCAGGGCGAAACGGGCGAGATCGCGCGCGGAGGCCGGGAACTTGCGGGCCAGGTAGTCGATCACGGCGTTCAGCGTCACCTGAGGCCCCGGGCGCGCGATCTCCACGCCGTCGTCGGCGATCCCCCGCTCGATGAGATCGGCCGAGAGGGCGGGGACGATCTGCCGGGCCACGTCGGCCGTGAGCAGCTGATCCGCGTTCAGTCCGCGCGCGGACCGCTGCAGCGCCTCACGGACCCGCTCGCGGATGAACGTTTCGGCGTCCCGCCCGCTCGAGGCCATGTGGAAGGTGAGCAGATCTCCGGGAGACGGCCACGCCGTCAGCCGCACGGGAAGGGTGAACGACGCGTTGTCCCGCGTGACGATCTCGACGCTCTCGTCGATCACGATCGGGGAGGTGTCGTACCGGTGGATGCGATGATAGAGTGGCACGCGCAGATGGATCCCGCGGCGGAGCGCGACGGCCGAGCCGCCGTACGACTCGCGCACCGCGGACGCGGGAATCCAGACGAAACAGATGGCGAGGATCACGGCGATGATCGCGATCCCCACGACGATCTTCTTGAGCGGCATGCGGGGCGCGAGTCTACCGCAGCCCCCCCGGGGTGTCAACGCGAACGGGGGCGGCGCGAGGGAACGATGATCGAAACGGAACGGCGCGCCCGCGCCCCGCGGCTCCTGCCGGTCGCGATCCTGGCGCTCGCGACGGCGATCCCTGCCGCCGGCGCGGACGCCGCCGGTGCGGAGGACGCCGCGGATCACGCGCGGCGCGTCGAGTCGGCTCTCGCCTCCACGAGGGGGCTCGTCGCCGCGTTCACCCAGACGCTCGAATCCCCGGGGCTTCCGGGGCCGCGCACCGAGCGGGGAACCGTCTATCTGCTCCGGCCCGGGCGGATGCGGTGGGAGTACGAGGAGCCGGAGGGCAAGCTCGCCGTCGCCGACGGCGAGCGCGCCTACCTGTACCTCCCCGAGGACCGGCAGGCGGTCGTCTCGCCGCTCGATCTGGAACGCGCCGGGCAGGGGATGGCCCTGCTGCTGCAGGAACGGATCGATCTGCGGAGCGAATTCACGGTCGCCTGGGGCCCGCCGCCCGGGGACGGGGGGATCCGGCCGCTCCTCCTGACGCCGCGGACGGAGCACGCGGAGTACGAGCACCTCCTGGTGGTGGCCGGCCGCGACGGTCTCATCCGCGGCCTGACCATCGTGGACGCGCTGGGTGGCCGCGTCATCTACCGCTTCCGCCGCATCCGCAGGGTCGAGACGCTGCCGGATTCGCTGTTCCGGTTCGTGGTCCCGCCGGGGATCGACCTGCAGGAGGTCCGCCCGTGAGCGTCGTTCTTGCAAACGCCGGAAGCGGAGTGCTAACATGGCGCCCCTTCTGTGCCAACCGGAGGACGTGTGGCGTCCGAACATTCCTTCGACGTCGTATCCAAGATCGATCTTCAGGAAGTGGACAACGCGGTGCAGCAGGCCACGAAGGAGATCGGCCAGCGGTACGATTTTCGCGGCAGCGTCGCGGAGATCCGGAGAGAGGAGAACGCGCTGATCCTGCAGGCGGAGGACGACTATCGACTGAAATCGGTGGTCGACATCCTGTCGCAGAAGCTGGCGAGCCGGAAGGTGCCGCTGAAGGGCCTGACGTTCGAGAAGGCCCAGCCGGCCGCGGGCGGCAGGGTCCGCCAGGAGGTCCGCCTGCAGCAGGGGATACCGATCGACCACGCGCGGGAGATCGTGAAGATCCTGAAAGCGTCCAAGCTCAAGGTGCAGACCTCGATCCAAGGGGACCAGGTGCGCGTCCGCGGCAAGAAACTGGACGATCTGCAGGAGGCGATCCGCATCCTGCGGGAACGGGCCCTCCCGATCGATATGCAGTACGTCAACTACCGTTGAGGGAAGGAATGGGCAGGGTCGGGGATCGATCCATCGCGCGGACGCCGGGCGGCGCCGCGCGTCTGGCGGCTATCGGTCTGGCCGCGCTCGTCGGAGGGGCGGCCGGCTCCGCGTTCGCCGGCCCCGACCGCGAGGTCGTCGTGCGCGGCCAGGTCACCGACGAGGAGGGCGCGCCGGTGACCGATCACGCCGTGCGGCTGCTGAAGGCGCGGACGATCATCTCGATCGAGAAATTCAATCTCAAGAAGCGCAGCCAGGACCTCGAGGAGACCCGCACGACGACGGACGGGCACGGTTTCTTCGAGTTCACCTTCCCGGTCGATCCGGAGTTCCGCTATTACTACCTGCGCTTCTACGATCCGGAGACGTTCGATGCCGTCCGCTTCCGCGTTCCCGAGGATCGCGACATCTCGCGGCGTGCGCGCAAGGGACGGCAGGTGCACGCCAGCGTCACGCTGCGCTTCCATCCGGACTGGGCCGAGGTGAGGACGCTGATCGATCGCCACGGCGAGACGAGCCATCGGGGCCGCATCCTCAGGGCCCTCGGCCTTCCGGACAGCCGCACCGAGGAGGGGGACGGGCGCGTGGTCTGGTCGTACGAGGCGGAGGGCGTGTCGTACGTCCTCGAGGGGGACCGGGTCGTCGAGACGCGTGGAAACGTCCGGGCGAGGACCCCCGCGGAGAAGCCGGCGGAGCAGATCGAGGAGGGCGAGCGCGAGACCCTCGACGTCGAGCGCGTGGACGAGGAGGATGTGGCCGACCGATGAAGAACGTCGCTCCCGGTGTCAGGATGACCACCACGCGGGACCCCGTTCCCGGCACCCCCGGGCCGGCGCCCGCTCTGCCCGAGGTGATCGCGCTCGTGGCCGACAAGCTCGCCCTCGTGGAGGAGGAGTGCCGCCGGAATCTGCGCTCGGAGTACGGCGTCATCGACGAGCTGGGCCGGTACCTCGCGCAGGGGGGAGGCAAGCGGGTGCGGCCTATCCTGATGCTCCTGTCGACGCAGATGTGCGGATACCGGGGCGACCGCGACGTCCTGTTCGCCTCGGTGTTCGAGTTCATCCACACCGCGACGCTCGTTCACGACGACGTCGTCGATCAGGCCGAGCTGCGGCGGGGTCGGGGATCGCTGAACGCCCGCTGGGGCAACGGGCTGACCGTACTTCTCGGCGACTACCTGTACATCAAGTCGATGAACATGGCGCTGCGCGCGGACGACATCCGGATCATCAAGATCCTGGCCGGCATCACGCTGAAGATGATCGAAGGGGAGCTGATCGCGCACCACCGGCAGGCCGACATCGATCTCACCGAAGAGGAGCACCTGGAGATCATTCGCCGCAAGACCGCGTATCTCTTTTCTGGGTGCGCGCGCGTCGCCGGCGTGCTGTCTGACGTGCCTCCCGGGCAAATCGAGGCGCTCTCAACCTACGGAATGAATCTGGGCATGGCCTTCCAGATCATCGACGATCTCCTCGACTTCACGTCGGACGAGCGGATCCTCGGCAAGCCCGTCGCTTCGGATCTGAGGGAGGGGAAGCTGACGCTTCCCCTCATCCATCTGCTTGAGCGCGGTGACCCGACGCACCGCGCGCTCGTGCAGACCGTCCTCGACGAGAGGGACTTCCGCACGGTGACGCGCGACGACATCCTCGCGCTCCTGCGCGAGGCGCGCACGCTCGAGCGCACCCGCAGCCTCGCGCTCTCCTACGCGGCGCGGGCGCGTGAGGCCCTCGCGATCTTCGATCCCGGTCCGGCCCGGTCCGCACTGCTGGCGCTTCCCGACTTCGTCGTCCGGCGCTCCTACTAGTATCCCGTCCCAGAAATACGTCACCTATTTCGCCGGCCCTCCACGCCGCCGGCTGCGTTGCTTCTCCTCCCAATACTCCCGGTATTCGTCGTCGAAGCGCCTTGCCGGCGACGCGGATCGCTCGCCGAAATTGGCAACGTACTTCTGAGACGGGACACGAGCCTCCGGTCCCCAAGATCGTGGGGGAGGGCCGGCCGGCCTCCCCAACATGTTGACCCGCGGGCGCGATGGACCCCCGGCCCTGTGCTAGAATCCCGTGCGGCGTGCCCGGGGAGCGGGCGGCAGGGGGCCGATGGCCAGATTCCTCAGACTCGATCGGATGGAGATCAGCGGATTCAAGTCGTTCTACGGCCGCACCCGGTTCGAGTTTCCCGAGGGGATCACCGCCGTCGTCGGACCGAACGGCTGCGGCAAGAGCAACATCGGCGACGCCATCTCCTGGGTGCTGGGCGAGCAGAAGGCGAGCTCGCTGCGCTCCGAGCGTATGGAGGACGTCATCTTCAGCGGGAGCGAGGCACGCCGACCGCTGGGCATGGCGGAGGTCTCCCTCCACTTCAAGAACATCTCGGAATCCGGCGGCAACGGTGGTCCGCACGCCGTGACACCGGGGGCGCGGCCCGGCAACGGCGGACCGCCGCGGATCGCCGTCCCGTCGCCGGCGAACGGCGACGAGCCGGAGGAGACCGCTGCGCCGACCGACCGGATGATCGCGGAGGGTCCGCTCGCGATCCCCACGGTGAAGGAGGCGCCGGGCGAGGCGCCCCCGGAGACTACGGGTGGCGACGCGCCGCCGCAGGAGAACGGGGAGCAGGACGAGTCCGGGAGCACTCCGTCCCGGCCGGGCGCGCGTTTCTTCCTGGAGGATCTGCCAGACGACGTCGTCGTGACCCGGCGCCTGTACCGGTCCGGTGAGAGCGAGTACGCGCTCAACGGCCGGCGCTGCCGGCTGCGGGACGTTCAGGATCTTCTGGCGATGACGGAGATCGGCAGCCGTCTGTACGCCTCGATCGAGCAGGGACGCATCGATCAGGTCCTGACGGCGAAGCCGAAGGACCGCCGGGCGATCATCGAGGAGGCGGCCGGCATCCTGGGCTACAAGATCAGGCGCCGGCAGGCCGAGAGCAAACTCGAGGCGGCGCAGGCCAACCTGCTGCGCATCTCCGACATCACCGGCGAGGTCGAGAAGCAGATCGGCTCGCTCAAGCGGCAGGCCGCGAAGGCGCGGCGTTATCGGCGGCTGCAGGATTCGCTGCGCGATCGGCGGGCGGTGATCGTCCACCGGCGCGGCCTCGCCCTGGAGGGGAGCCGTCGCGCGGCGCTGGAGGCCCTCGCGAACCTGCGCGGCCGGCACGCGGCCGCGGCCGCCGAGGTGTCGCGGGCCGAGGCCGAGCTACAGTCCCTGCGCCTCGAGGCCGAGCAGGCCGAGGAGGCGACCAGGCGGCGCCGTGACGAGATCCACGCCCTCGACATGGAGATCGACCGCATGCGGCAGCGGCGCTCGTCGGGCGAGGAGCAGACGCGCGAGCTGAGAGAGCGCCTGGCGGGTGCCGAGCGGGAGATCGAGGAGCTTCGCACGCGCGCGGAGCATCTCGCCGCGGAGGCGGAGCGATTGGCGCGCGAGACGGACGAAGTGAGCGCGGACCTCGCCCGCGGCGGCGAGGAGGTCGCGCGGACGGAGGGGGAGCGCGACGCGATCGCGCGGCGAATCGAGGAGGGGGAAGGATCGCTCGAAGCGGCGCGCGGCGAACTGATGCGGTGCCTCGAGGAGGTCGCGGAGATCGGGCGGGCGCGCGCGGCTCTCGAGCAGCAGGTCCGGATCGACCGCAACTCGGTCGAGCGCCTCGATCGAGAGATCGCGGGCGCGGCGGAGCGTCGCGAGGAGCTCGCGCGGACGGTCGCGGAGCACGAAACGGGCATCGCGGCGGGGGCGGCGCGGCTCGAGGAGAGGGCGCAGGCGCGCGATCGCCTCGTCGAACAGGAGCGCGCCGCGCTCGGACGCGTCGGCGATCTGGAGCGCCGCGTCGAGGAACTGAAGGGCCGGGCGTCGGCCCTGAGCGAACGGCTCGAGTCGCTCCAGTCGTTGGAGCGGCATCACGCCGGCTACGCGCGCGGCGTCGGGGAGATCCTCGACGGCGCCGCCGGCTTCGCTGCCCGGGGGCTCGTGGCCGGACGACTCGAGGTTCCGAGAGGCCTGGAAAAGGCGGTGACGGCGGCGCTCGGAGAGTTGCCGGAGGCGGTGATGGTGACCGACCCGGACGACGCCCTTCGGGGAGTGTCCCATCTGCGGCGCCACGAAGCGGGCCGCGTGGCGTTCATATTGGATTCGCCGGAGTCGTCGCGGTCCGCAGATGCCGCGGGCGCGGCGTCACGTGACCTGGCCGGCCGCCCGGGCGTTTCCGGGCTCCTCGGTGACCGGGTGGGAGGCGCGGCGTCGATCGGGCCCGTGGCGGCGATCCTGTCGCGCACGGTCCTCGTGGATGATCTCCGGATCGCCGTCGAGTTGCGGCGGGATCATCCCGAATACGCGTGGGTGACGGCGGCGGGCGACTGCCTGCGGCCGGATGGAACGATCGTCGGTGGCGACGGCCCGGAGCTGCATCACGGAATCCTCGTCCGGCGGGCCGAGATTGCCGAGGTGTCCGCCCTGCTGTCGACGATCGCGGAGGAGCGGGCGCGGACCGAGGACGCGCTCCTGCAGGCAAGGGCCGAACGGACCGAACGGGAGGAAGCGCTCCAAGGCGAGGCGTCGATGCACCGGGAGGAGGAGAAGACCCTCCTGGAGCAGCGGGTCAAGCTGGACGAGCGCCGGGACGAGCTCGATCGTCTCGCGGCGACGCTGCCTCTCCTCGAGGCGGAGCGCGAGCGCCTCCGGCGCGAGGCGGAGGAGCGCGCCGTGCAGGTCGAGGCGAACGCGGCGGCGATCGGGGCGGCCGGGGCTCGCCGTAACGAGCGGGAGAGCGCGATCCGGGAGGCCGCCGCGGCGCTGGCGGCGGAGCGTTCCGGCTTGGAGCGGGCCGGCCGGGAGGCCGCCGAGGCGCGCGCCCGCCTGGCCGGGGGAGAGCAGCGCGCGGCCGCCCTGGCCCGGGAGCGGCGGGCGACAGACGCCGCCCTGGCGGAGGTCCGCGCCCGTCTGGAGCGGATCGATGCGGATCGGTCCGCGTGGGCGGACCGCATCGCCTGGATCGCCGCCGAGGATGCCGGCCTCGCCGGCCGCCTGGAGGAGGGGATGCGGAAGCGCGGCGAGGCGGCGTCGCGCGACGAGGCGGGGCTCGCGGGGCTCGCCTACAACAGGAGCCTGCTGCACGCGCGCGAGCAGAAGGTGAAGGAGATTCGCGCCGCCCACGACGCGACGCGCGAGGAGCTGCAGGAGCGCGAGGTGGCGCTCGCGCGGCTCGAGTCGGATCGGGATCACCTCGAGGCCTCCTGCCGCGACGACCTCGGTCTCAGCCTCACGGATCTGAACGCGAATCCGCCCGCGATCGAGGAGGGGCGCGATCTCGAAAGCTACGAGCGCGAGCTGGAGGAGCTCCGGGCCTCGCTCGACGGCATCGGGCCCGTGAACCTCATGGCGATCGAGCAGTACACCGAGCTGGAGCAGCGGTTCGGGTTCCTGTCGGCGCAGAAGAAGGATCTCGAGGACTCGGTCGCTTCGCTGAGGGAATCGATCCGCAGGATCAACCGCGAGTCGCGGCAGCGCTTCCTGGCCGCCTTCGAGTCGATCCAGACGGGGTTCCAGGAGTGCTTCGCCACGCTGTTCGGCGGAGGGCGTGCCGAGCTGCGGCTGCAGGACGGCGAGGAGGACGTGCTCGAGGCGGGGATCGAGATCGCGGCGCAGCCTCCCGGAAAGCGCCTGCAGTCGCTGGCCCTGCTGAGCGGCGGCGAGAAGGCGCTCACCGCGGTGGCGCTCCTGTTCGCCCTCTTCCGATACAAGCCGAGCCCCTTCTGCGTTCTCGACGAGGTCGACGCGCCGCTCGACGAGGCGAACGTCGAGCGCTTCACCCGGATGCTGCAGGAGATGCGCGAGGACACGCAGTTCATCCTCATCACCCACAACCGCAAGAGCATGGAGGCGGCCGATCTCCTCTACGGCGTGACGATGGAGGAGCCGGGCGTGTCCAAGGTCCTGCCGCTGCGCTTCGAGTAGAGGGAGAACCCGGCGGGCGGGCGCCCGCCGCGGAGAGTCATGCGGCCGACGTGGCCTCGGTGCGGGGGCCGGCGGCGGGAACGGTGCGCCCGCGGGCCCAGGCGCGCAGGCTCTCGATCGCCTCGCGGCAGGTGCGCGAGAGGGGCACGGTCGCGCGCAGGGACGCCAGGACGTGGCGCGTGCCGAGCCGGTTTTTCTCCGCGAAGGCGGCGTACAGCGCCGAGACGATGGCGGCCTCGAGCTCGGAGCCGCTGAATCCCTCCGAAACCGTGGCCAGGGCGGCCAGATCGAAGTCGTTCGGGTTCTGCTTCCTGCGGGCGAGATGGACCGCCAGGATCGATCGGCGGGCCGCGTCGTCCGGCAGGTCGACGAAGAAGATCTCGTCGAAGCGCCCCTTGCGCAGGAGCTCGGGAGGGATCGCGGAGATGTCGTTGGCGGTCGCCACGACGAAGACCGGGTGCTTCTTCTCCTGCAGCCAGGACAGAAACGTGCCGAAGATGCGGCGCGAAAGCCCGCCGTCACCGGCCGAGCCGTCCGACGGCTGCATCGCCTTCTCGATCTCGTCGATCCAGAGGACGCAGGGGGCCATCGACTCGGCGGCGCGCAGCGAGCGGCGCAGGTTCTTCTCCGACTCCCCGACGTACTTGTCGTACAGGCAGCCGGCGTCGAGGCGGAGCAGGGCCAGCCCCCACTCGGAGGCGACCGCCTTCGCGCACAGGCTCTTCCCGCACCCCTGCACTCCCAGGAGCATCAGTCCCCGGGGCGGCTCGAGGCCGTAGCGCGACGCCTCCGCCGAGAAGGCCTGGCCGCGCGTTCGCAGCCAGCGTTTGAGGTTCTCCAGTCCGCCGACGTGCTGCAGCGTCTCCTCCTGGGGATGGAGCTGCAGCAGGCCGTCGCTCGCGATCAGCTTCTTCTTGCGATCCAGGATGTGCTTGAAGTCCGCGCGGTCGAGCCGCAGATCGTCGAGCGCGGCGCTCATCAGGACCCGCTGCGCCTCCGCCAGCGTGAGGCCTCTCAACTGGCGGACCAGCTCCTCCATCTCGGGGAGGGTGAGGTCGATCTTGATCCGTTTCGGGGCGCCCAGGCTCCGCAGCGTGCGGACCATCAGCTTCTTCAGCTCCACAACACCCGGCAGCTCCAGGTGGAGGAGCGCCGTGCAGGTCTGGAGGTCGGGCGGTATGGAGAGCTGCGGGGCGCAGAGCAGGAGCGCGCGTCGATCGCGCCCGAAGGCGGCGCCGATGTCGCGCAGCGCCCGGAGGATCTTCGGATCCTCGAAGTACTTCTGCAGGTCGTGGAACAGATACAGCGCCTCCGTCCCCATCCGCAGGGCGGCGTCGAGGGCGGCGAGCGGCTTCTCCGTCTCGTGGAGCGGATCGCCGGCCCCCGCGCGCCACAGGCCGCGCGTCGATTTCCACTCCAGCAGCGGCAGATCGACGCGCGCCGCGAGCTCCTGGACGCGGCCGCGCACGCGATCCTCCTCGGGGCTCTCGATGGCGATGATCGGATGGTGCGTGGCGATCAGGAGATCGAGATCGCGAAGGTTTTCCACGGCGGCTCCGGCGGCGATGGGGCGCCCGATCGGACGGGTCGGGGCGCCGGACGAGAATCTAATGCCGCGGCGGGACGGGGGCAACCGCGGTGGAAGGGGGCGCTCAGGCCGCCGTGCCCGCCGGCTCGTCCTCCGCGCCGGCGGCGGGCTCCGCAGCCTCGCCGGAGACGGACGGGGGCACCGCCAGCGGCGGCGGCAGCTCCCAGGGGTCGTCCTCGCGCAAGCCGTCGAGGGCGACGCTGATCCCGTGCGCCGCGAACGCCTGGCGGTACGACTCGTATCCGGCGCGCAGCCGCCGCGCCGTGGATCGATACCCGTAATTGAGCATGGCGACGCGCGAGCCGTAGTTGAGGATGTTCTCCATGAACAGGACGGAGTCGCTCGCGTTCGGCTCGATCAGGAAGAGCCCGGCCTCCGGATGCTGGGCCCGGACGCGCTCCAGTCCCAGCTGCAGCTTCACGCGGGTGGAGATCCGTTGCGTCTGGTCGACGACGAACGTGATGCCCTTCTCGCGGATGTTCGCGCAGTGCCCCGCGAAGGTGGGGATGCACACGATCCCCTGCTCGTTGCGGATCGGGATGATGGGGTTCACCACGATGAGCAGGCGGGAGCCGAGCGCGATCGGCAGATCGAGGTGCGCCACGCCGCCCACGCCGCCGTCGACGAAGTCCATACCGTTGATCGTCACGGGCTGAAAGTAGAGGGGGAGGGCGGAGGACGCGGCGATGGCTTCCGAGATCGGGACGTCGCGCCAGCCCTCCATGCCGAACAGAATCCGGTCGCCGGTGTCGAGATGGACGGCCGGGATGTACAGCTCGCGCCGGAGGCGATCGAACGCGTCGACGAGCCCCGGCCCGGAGAAGAGGCGCTTCAAATAGGCCCGGTAGCGGCTCAGGGTGTAGATCCCCGGCGGGAGATTCTCCTCCAGCGTGTACAGGAGACGCGCGAGCGAGAACAGCCTCGGATTGCGGCGGTAGAAGCGGATGAGCGAGGGAATCATGCGCACGACCTTCACGGCCGAGGCCTTCAGCTCCCCCCAGTCGAGGGCGAGGATGTCCTCCTGCTTGAAATTGAGGGGGCTGTCGGTGTTGTGGATGATCGACCGTCCGACCTCTCCCGGCGGCACCCCGTTGGCGGTGAGCGCGGCGACGATCGCCCCGGCGCTCGTCCCGACGTGAATGTCGAAGTCGTTCACGCTGAACGATCCGGCGAAGAAATGATCCAGCGCCTGCAGGGCACCGAACTCGTACATGGCGCCGGTGATCCCCCCGCCCGAGAGGACCAGGCTGAGCTTCGGACGCGGCGATCCGGCGCTCACGGCGGCCCGTCCCCGGGCTCCCTGACCGCCGCGACCTTCCAGCGGACGTCCAGCCCGAATCCGGTCCGGTAGCTGCCGCGCAGGCGGCTGCCGGATTCGATCGTCACCCGCGTCACGGCGCCGGCTTCGATCGAGACCGGGGCTCCGTCCGCCACGAGCAGCCGCCACGCTCCCGATCCCGCGCCCCGGCCGGCGACGGCGAACTGCAGCGCGTGCCGCCCTTCCGGGACCTCGAGCCGGTAGATCCCGGGATGATCGAGGTAGAGGATCTCGAACCCCTTCTTCGTGGCGGCCGCCGCGCCCGGCTCGAACAGCAGCAGGCCGTGCCGCGGCGCACCCTCGATGGGCGTGCGCGCCTCCCAGTGATCGGGGACGTGATGTCCGGTCGTGCACATCACGGCGAACGCGAGATCGTCGACCAGGCCCACCTCGAGGCCTGGCGGGCGGCGCGCTCCCTTCGGGAGGCTTCGGGCCGCGATCACCGAGCGTTCCGCGTCGTCCGTGTCATCGTCCGCCGCGGGGAGCGCAATCTCCAGGATCCCGGCGGCCTCGTCCGCCGGGGCCGGAGCGGGATCGATCGCCGGGCGCGGCATGGCCGCCTGCCGCCGCCGCATCGCCTCGATGATCGCGTCGTTCACTCCGGCCGTCCGCAGCTCGGTCACGATCTCGGTGTCGAGGTCGAAGTCGACGCGCCGCTCCTCCAGCAGCCGGAGGATCGCTTTCTCGTCCGTGCCGGTCATGACCAACCGCACGATGTCCTCGTTGGTGAGCGGGCGCTGATCCGTCGCGGCCGCCGTCGCCATCGTGAGCGCCGCGAGGGCGGCGAGGGTGAGCGCCGCACGGCGGTCCGTCGGGCGCGCGGCCATCACAGCCCGTCCATC
>JBFGDZ010000062.1:0-18363 GCA_041580375.1 Candidatus Polarisedimenticolia bacterium | reverse complement strand
GCTCGCCCACGGGACGCATGAGATCCGAGGCGGCGAACATCGGGACGTCGAGTCGGACGGCGAGGGCGATGGCGTCGGAGGGGCGCGCGTCGATCGTGTGCTGCCCGCCGCTCCAGCTGAGGGCGATCTCCGCGAAGTAGGTGTCGTCTCTGAGCTCCGTGACCGTGATCCTCGTGACGGAGATCTCGAGCGTCTTCAGGATCCGGGCCATGAGGTCGTGCGTCATGGGCCGGGGCGTCGGCATCCCCTCCTTGCCGAGGTAGATGGCCACGCCCTGGTCGCGACCCACCGCGATCGGCACGGCGAGCCGCTCCGCTTCGTCGGCCAGGAGGATCAGGGCCTGCTCGGGCCCGATCATCTGGAGGCCCGCGATGTGCACGGCGACGACGCCGTCGGGAGCGGCCGACGTCCCGGCGGGGCCGGGACGCGCAGCCGCGAGCGCGGCGAGCGTCAGGGTCAGGGCCGCCGGGATCGCGATCCGCTGGATCCGGGTGGTCCGGATCGGATGCATCGGGCGCTTCGTCATCGTTATCGCACAATATACCGGCAAACGCGACCGAAAGCCCGCGGGAAACCTCCTAACTCGAAGAAACTAAAGGTTTCCGACCGTCATCGAGCCGTGCGCGTGGCGGTTTGACAGGCCCCGGACCCGACACTAAAATACGCCAAGGCGGCCACTTACGGGCACGGTTGGCGCCACCGGACGTGCTTCGACCGGCGCGGTGGGCCACGGTTGAGGACGTTCCCGCACCACCTTCCCCGCCCACCGGGGCCAGCGGACCATGACCCTCAAGAACCTGGGTCGCTTCGAAATCCTCGGCGAGATCGGGCGGGGCGCGATGGGCCAGGTGTTCCTCGCCCACGACCCCAAGATCGACCGGCGCGTCGCCATCAAGACCATCGTGCTTCCCCCGGGGACCTCGGACGAGGAGGCGCGGGAGACGAGCGTGCGCTTCCTGCGCGAGGCCCAGGCCGCGGGCAGCCTGCTGCATCCCAACATCGTGACGATCTTCGACGTCGGCGAGCAGGAGGGGGTCTCGTTCATCGCGATGGAGTACATCGAGGGGGACACGCTCGAGTCCTTCGCCCGCTCCGAAAGGCTCCTCGCGCCGGCGCGCATTCTCGACTTGATGCGGCAGGCTGCCTCCGCCCTCGATTACGCGCACCGCAACACGATCGTCCACCGCGACATCAAGCCCGCGAACCTGATGCTGCTGAAGGACGGCACGCTCAAGATCACCGACTTCGGGCTCGCGAAGAAGCCCTCGGCGAATCTCACGCAGGCGGGCGTCCTGCTCGGGACGCCGAGTTACATGTCGCCCGAGCAGATCCAGGGTCACGATCTCGACGGCCGCAGCGACCTGTTCTCCCTCGGCGTCGTCCTCTACGAGCTTCTGACCGGCGTGCGCCCGTTCGACGGCGATTCGATCTCCACGATCATCTACAAGGTCCTGTACGAGGACCCGAGGCCCCCGGCCGCCCACAACCCGGCGCTGCCGCCCGACGTGAACGTTCTGTTCGAGAGGGCGCTGGCCAAGGACCCGGCTCAGCGCTTCGGCTCCGGCGCCGAGCTCGTCGAGGGGCTGCACAAGGCGTTCGCGCACCTGCCGCCCGAGACCCTGTCGCGACCCTTCCCCGGAGTCAAACGGCCGGCCGGCGCCCCCTCGACCGCCGTCTCGCGGACGAGGCCGGCCGTCCGCCCGCCGCGCGAGGGAGCGCGGCGCGCGAGAGGCCGCCCGGCGCCCGCGGCTCCGGCCGCGGCCGGTGCCGGGGCGCGTCCCACCCTGATGGCGCACCATCCGGCCAAGATCGCCGCCGTCTTCGTGATCGCGGCGGCGGGCCTGGTCTTCTTCCCGCGCTGGACGAACCGGCAGGAGTGGAACGCGCCGCCGGAGGAGAGGGCCGTCGATCCGGCCGGGTCGGGCACCGCGATCAGTCCGGCGGGGATCGGCGCGCCGCCGGCGACGGACGGACCGGCGGCGGGCCAGGTCGAGATCGAGGTGGAGACGATCCCGCACGGGGGCCGCGTCTACGTGGACGACATGCCGCTGGCGGAGCCGCGCGTCGTCCTCTCGCTGGCCGATCCGCAGGAGCACGACATCATCGCGCGGGCCGGCTGCCGGCAGGCGATCGCGGCGATAACGGCGGCCGATCTGCAGTCGTTCAGCGGACCGCTCGTGCTGGAGCTGACGCCGCGCACCGAGGTCGTACGCATCGACTCGGAGCCGCCCGGCGCCCGGGTCCACCTGAACGGCCGGAAAACGGGGAAGGTGACGCCCGCCTCGTTTCCGATGAAGGCCTGCGAGCCCCGTTCGATCAGCCTGCACCGCGAGGGCTTCCGCGCCTGGAGCGCCGAGTACGACACCGACTCGGACTTCGACGAGATGATCCGGCAGCTGGGGAGCGTGCGGCTGGAGCCGATCCCCTCGGGCAGCCTGCTGATCCAGAAGCCGAGGGAGTACGACGTCGACGTCTACAAGGACGGGCGGCGGATCGGGAAGGCGGGCGAGGCGATCGACCTTCTGGAGGGCGACCACGCGCTCGTGTTCCGCAACGACAGGTTCTTCGTGAGCGAGAAGCGGAGCGTGAGCATCGAAGGCGGCCGGACCGCCACGCCGATGATCGCCTTCCCCGCGCTGGGCACGCTGACGGTGCACGCCCAGCCGAGCAACTGCAAGGTCTACGTGGACGGCCGGTACGTGGACGTCACGCCGGTCATCGATCTGCCGATCGCCGCCGGCGGTCACCGCGTCAAGGTCGTCTTCGTCCCCAACGGATCGGAGCAGGAGAGATCGGTCACCGTCAACGGCGCCCAGAACTCCCGCGTGGTGGTGAAGTTTTGAGAATACCGGTCATGCGCATCGCGATCACGGCGGCCCTGGTCGTCCTGCTGGCGCCGGCCGCGGCCGGGGCCCAGGACCCGCCGCTCGACACGCGCATCTACAACGAGGCTCTCGAGGCCCTGGAGGCGGGGAGAACGCGCGACGGCGCGCGCCTCCTGCGCCGCGTCTACACGGAGTTTCCCTCCAGCCGTCACGCCCCGGACGCCCTGCTGCGCGTCGCTGGATTGATCTACCCGGCGTCGTCGTGGGACGGGATCGGCCGGGCCTCCGAGAGGCGCGTGCAGGAGGCCGGCAAGCTGCTCGACCGGATCGTCCGCCAGCACCGGGACGCTCCCGAGGCGCCGCGCGCCCTCGTGAAGCTGGGCTATCTCGCGCTCGAGCCGGCCAATCCCGAATGGGATCTCGACGGGGCCTGCGCCCGTTTCGCGACGTGCCTCAGCCGCTATCCGGAGAGCGACGCGACCGCGGATGCGCTGTTCGGATCGGGCATGTGCGAGTCGCTCCGCGGGGAGCCGGCGCGCGCCGCCGCGGCGTTCCGGAGACTGGCCGACGAGATCCCGGCGAGCCCCCTGATTGCCGACGCGCTGTTGCGCCATGGCGAGGCGCTGTCGCGTCTCGACCCGCCCGGCGAGGCGATGATCGCGCTTCAGGAGGTGCGTTCCCGGTTCCCGGGCTCGGAGCAGGCCGCGCGCGCCCTCGACCGCCTGACCCTCCTGCACCGGATGCGCGTGTTGCCGTCGCAGGCGCCTCCGTCCCGGGAGGGGCCGGCGTCCCCGGATCGAACGTCCCTCTATCAGCTGGACCGGGCCTACGGCCCGCCGGCCGGCCGGGAGGACAGCGCGGCCGCCATCCGCGGGTCCAGCGACATCGCGATCGACGCCGAGGGACGGGCCATCGTGGCCTCCCGCAAGTCGCCCGGCGTGTTCCGGCTGGATCCCACGGGCGCCGTGCAGGATCGGATCGATCACCCCGGGCCGGAGTACATCGCGCTGGACGAGGGGCGCGCCGTCTACATCTCGGGGCGCGATCAGATCGCCGTCAACACCAGGAACTGGAGCGGACCCGAGCTCACCGGCCTGGACGGCCGGCAGGTGAGGAAGTTCGGCCCCATCGCGCTCGACCACACGGGCCGCCTCTATCTGATCGATCCGGGCGAGGACGCCCTCCTGATCTTCAACCGGAACAGGCAGCTCGTCGGCCACGTGAGGCCTCCGGCGGGCCGCGAGGGGCGCTTCGTCGACGTCGCGACCGGAGACGACGGGGCCGTCTACGTGCTCGACGGGCGGGCGATGATGGTCGTGGTGCTGCGGCAGGGGCGCGTCATCGGACGGGTCCCGCTGTCGGCCCTGGGCATCGGGGAGCCGATCGCCCTCGCCGTGGACGCGCTGGGCGACCTGTTCCTGCTCGACGAGCGGACCGGATGGATCTTCGTCACGGATCCCGCGGGGCACCGGATCGACGTGGTCCGCCCTCCGCGCGAAGCCGTCGATCGGCTCGGCGATCCGGCGGCGCTCGCGCTCGATCCCCAGGGTCGCATCTATCTGTGCGGCCGCAAGTCGGGCCGCGTCGTGAGGTTCCGGTGATCCCCGCCCTCCGGCGGAGTGCGGTCCGTGGCGCGCGCGCCGTGCCGGCGGCGCTGATGATCCTGGCGGTGTCGATCGGACTCCTTCCGGCGCAGGAGGAGGAGGACCTCGGATCGCAGATCCGGGAGATGCGCGTGGCCTACGACCGGGCGCGCGATCGCATCGACGATCTCGACTTCGCCGGGGCGATCGAAGCGCTCGGCGTGATCATCGGGCCCCGTCAGGGAGCTCGGGCCCGCGATCTCGATCTGGAGGAGCTGGAGCTGCTGTGCGCCGCGTACGACCTGCGCGCGCGGGCGCACTTCAACACGGGAGGGACGCACCTCGCGGAGTCCGACTTCTCCGGCCTGCTGCAGCTCAACCCGTCCTACGTCATCGATCGGCAGACGCTGTCTCCCAAGGTCGTCGCCCTGTTCGACGAGGTCCGCTCGCGCGTGGCCGGGGTGCTCACGCTGGAGGTGGACCCGCCCGACGCGCGGATTCTGGTGGATGGAGTGCGGGTGGAGCGGGACGGGCAGTCGATCGGCCTTCTCGCCGGGGATCGCGAGCTCCGGATCGAGAAGGAGGGCTTCGATCCGAGCGTGGAGAGGCTGCGCGTGCTGGCCGGCTCGACGATTGAAAAATCCGTCCGGCTGCGACCGAACCGGAGGACCCTCGAGTTCATCACGGTACCGGTTGACGTCTCGATCTCCATCGACGGCAAGCCGGTGGGCGTGACGGGAGGATCGGCGCCTCCGGAGGTCATGGCGCTCGCCGAGCGCTACGGATTCGATCCCGGGCGCGCGTCGGCGCCCCTCCAGGCGCCCCTCGTCCAGCCCGGAATGCACAGCGTCACCTTCGAGCGCGAGTGCTACGAGACGCACACGGTGCGCGTGCAGGTGGCGCTCGATCTGGAGCACAACGCTCCCCTCCGGTTCGCGCCGGTCATCATGCGCGAGGCGCGCACAGACCTCCGTGTCGAGTCGCGGCCGCCGGGCGCGCAGGTGTTCGTGGACGGGGAAGCGAAGGGGAGAACGCCCGTGAACATCGCCTCCGTGTGCGGCGGCGAGCGGTCCATTCTGGTGGACAAGGCGGGCGTGGGATCGTGGCGGGACCGCGTGCGCGTGCAGCCCGGCAGGGCGAATCTCCTCGACGTGAGGCTGCGCCCGACGCTCCTGTACGCGGGCACGTTCCGGCTCGACGATTGGGGCCGGGCGACCTGGAGCAATCAGGACCGCGCGCTCCTCCGCGAGCTGGGGCGGGGCCTGAAGACGCTGAACCTCGTGCGGGACTCCGACGTGCTCGGCGGGATCCGCACCTCCGTCATCGATTACATGATCCTCGATCCGGGGAAGGTGCGCCGGGGAGAGTTCCTGTCGAAGGCGATCCTGGAGCAGGCGGCCGAGAGGGCGCAGGCCGATCTCGTTCTGGTCGGGCTCACCCGGGCGAACGATCCGGACAAGGCGTGGACGCTGGCGCTCTACTCCGTCCTGCACGACCAGCCGGAGCGAATACACTTGAAGACGGATCGCGCGGATGGGGTCGGCGAGTTCGTCTCCCTGCTGGACAGCGCCCCCGCCGAGCGGGAGCCCTCGTGGGGCCTGCGGCTCGCCGACACGCTCCTGCCGTCGGCCCTCGACGGCGGGCCGCAGGAGGCCGCCGCGCCCGTCGTCGTGCGCGTGTCGCCGGGGAGCCCGGCGGCCGGTGCCGGACTGCGGGAGGGGGACCGGGTGCGGCTCGCGGGGGAACGGGCGATCCGGAGCGCGCGTGAGGTCATGGAGGCGATGGCCGGGGCGAACGGAGGATCCGGCGCGCCGCAGATCGATCTGCTCGTCGAGAGCGGGGGCGCACGGCGCACGGTCAGGCTGACGGGCGACCGGTCGCCGGTCGTGCTCCCGTTCACCGATCCCGCGGTGCTGTACAACCGCGCCCTGGCGGAGTACCGGCTGCGATCACGCGCCGCCGAATCGGAGGAGGAGCGCGGCGTTGCGCTGCTGAACACCGGGATCGCCTACATGCATTTCCGCCTCTACGACGAGGCGCTCTCGCGGGGCTTCGGCCGGGCCTCCCTCCCGCAGGGCCGGGGCGTCTCGCGCGGCACGGTCGATTACTACCGCGGCCTCTGCTCCCTGAGGAAGGGCGACGCGGGGCGGGCCCGGTCCGCCTTCGGGGACGCCGCGGCGGCCGCCGGGAGCACGATCGGCTCGGCGGACGGTCCCTCCGCGGCCGCGGCCGCGAAGCGGATGCTCCTCGCGCTGCAGTGAGAGCGCGATCACGATCCTGAAATCCCCGACCCGCTCCGGCTGGATCCTCCAAACGTGTGACATTAGATTGATCCCACATGGACCGATCCGCCGCGAGCGCCGCCAGCCCGGAGCCCGGCCCCCGCCAGGGCGAGATCCGCTCCGACACCATCCCGAAACTGTTCCACGAGCTGTCCGTCTCCCGGGCGACGGGACTGCTCACGCTGCGCGACGGCAAGCTGAAGAAGACGATCTGGCTCAACGAAGGCGGCGTCCGCTTCGCCAGGTCGAATTCGCGCGAGGACCGGCTGAGCCAGTTTCTGCTCAAGGAGAACGTCCTGTCGCTCGACGACACTCTCAAGGCTCTCGAGATCTGCCTGCTGACGAAGGACCGGCTCGGCGAGGTCCTCGTCAAGCGGAAGGTCCTGAGCCAGAAGGAGGTCGATCGGTGGGTGAAGGTTCAGGTCGAGGAGATCATCTATTCGGTCTTCAACTGGAACGGCGGCCAGTATCACTTCGAGGAAGGCCAGGGCTGCGGCGAAGCGCTGACCGTGGACCTGTCCGGCGATGCCGTGGTCGCCGAGGGGATCCGCCGGATGCGCTCCTGGGCGCGCGCCTATGAGCACATCGGCGGCCTCAACACGGAGTACCGCACCACGCGCGACATGCCGTTGATCATCAAGGATTTGCCCGTCCGCGCCGAGGAGATCCACCTGCTCGACATGTGCGACGAGCCGACCACGCTGGGGGAGATGTGCCAGGCCTCCGCCATGGGCGATTTCGAGGTCTGCCATGCGGTCTGGTGGCTCTACGTGGTCGGCGCTCTGATGAAGTCTTAGATCCCCCTCCCCCCACCAGGCGGGCCGTGACAGCCTGGCCGATCGACTCGTCTCAACAGAGTTCGCCTTTGCAAAAACCCTTGACCAGTGAGGGTTTCCAAGGTACATTGCCGGAAACTCTTGGTAATGCAGATCTTTTTGCCTATTGACGATAATGTGTTGCCTGTCTATAAGTTGCCGGTAGTCTGAAACCTCATACGACACGAGCGGGCGGTGCGTCCACCCCCACGGGTGAACCTGGCCCGGGCGCGGCGCTGATCCGAGGAGGAAGCATGAGACTCCCTGACGCCATGCGATCCATCCACCGGTTCCTCGCGACTCTTCTTGTCCTGTGTTTCGCGATCGGCCCGCTGCCGCTCACACCGGCCGCGCGTGCCGCGAACAACGGCATGCTGCGGGGGATCCTGTACGAGTCGGACGGGGACACCAGGCTCCCGGCGGCCCGGGCGATCGCCATCAACGTCACGACGGGCGAGCGTTTCGAGAGCAACCTGACCGGGAGCAATGGAGCGTACGAGATCAAGGGGATGCCGGAGGGGACCTACGATGTCGTCATCGAGTCGGGGGGCCGGCTGTTCGTCGTGGAGAATCTCATCGACCTGAAGGACGGTCAGAGTATCACCATCTCGTTCTCGGTCGATCCGCGCGCGCCTTCCATGCGGCGCATCGAGGGTCTGATCGATCCGGCGGGGACGGCATTTCCGATCGGGAAGGAGCTGGGGGCGCCCGGCGCGGCGGGGGGCGGCTCGATAATGAAGAGTCCGGGCGGGATCATCTCGCTCGTGGTGCTGACGATCGGCGCCGCGATCGTCCTCGACAGTGCGCTCGACGACGACAAACCGGCCAGTCCCGTCGTCCCCTGAGCGCCGCCGGCAGGAGATGAGCGCGGGTCCCGGGCGCGCTGTCGCTCCGGGGTCACGGTAAACGGCGAGCAGTCATTAATCGATCACGAGGGCGGCCCACGGCGGAGGGGTCCCTCTCACGCGGACGGCTGCGGGCGCGTGAGCCTGCCCGCTCGCCACGGGGGTGGCCGTGCGAAGGGAACGATCTCCCGGATGGAGGGCGTGGCGAGATCTGCGCCGACTTCCTCGCGTCCTTCAGGCGTCTGCGATGGCCGTCGTGCTTCCGGGCCTCCTTGTCCCGGACGTCCTCGCGGCAGGACCATCCCCGGATCCCGATCTCTCCATCGAGAACACGCACCGGGCGGGACCGTTCCACGTCCGTCCCTTCATCCGTCTGAAGGACGTCGGGTACGACGATAACGTCCGATTCGATTCGCCGGATCGCGATGGGGACACCACAGCCACCGCCGGGGCGGGCCTCAGGAGTGTGATGCTGTGGGAGGATCGGGGCGGACTCCACCTGTCGCAGGAGTTCGACTACGTCGCGTTCGGCGAGAACTCCGACCTGAATCACTGGAACGGAGCTCTCAGGGCCCGCGGCATATTTCTGCTCAAGCGCGTCGCCCTGTCGCTTGAGGATCGCTTTGATTCCAGACGGGAGAGGCCCAACACCGAGATCGACCGGCGACTGCGCCTCGAGAACAACGTCATTGCGGCGTCCGCCAGAACACTGGGCACGGGGAGATTGGCGATCGAGGCCGCCGCCCGCCACGAGGCGATCGATTACTCGTCCGACGCGCCGGGCTCGGAGTTCGAGATCCGGCGGCTCCGGCGCGACGTTAATGCGTTCCGTCTCGCCGCCGACGTGCGCATCCTCCCGAAGACGACGCTGACGATCGAGGGCGACGCGGAGCGGATCGACTTCATCGACGACGCGGAGGGGCGCGACTCACGGACCGTGTCCTTCATCCCGGGCCTGCGCTTCGATCCGTCCGCCTCGGTCCAGGGATTCTTTCGACTGGGCGTGAAATCGCTGGAGGCCCGCGATCGCCCCGCGGACGACGTCGACGCGACGGTCGGGGAGGCCGCTCTCAGCCTCCGGTTGGGTGGCCGGGCGCGGGTGAAAGGGACCTTTTCGCGCGACCTCGTCTTCTCCACATTGCAGGAGAATCTCTACTATATCTCCAGCGTCTGGTCCGCCTCGTATGAGCACTTCCTCACGCGGCGCCTGCAAGGAGAGATCCGATACGGGCGCGGCCTGAACGACTATCCCAATGAGGTCTCCCGGGGTGGGCCCGCCCCGTTCCAGGGCTCTCGCGAGGATCGATTTACGCGGTACGGGCTCCAGATTCGGTACAGAATCAACGATCAGATCGCTCTTGTCGTGGCCGGCTCGCGGCTGGTAAGGGATTCAACCGACGACTTCTTCGACCGGACACGCAACCTCTACACATTCGGATCGACCTATGAATTCTGACGACCGCCTGACTCGTTCCCGCGGACCCGCGCTCGCGTGGCTAACCCTGTCCGTTCTCGTCATCGGTTCGAGCGGGGCCGCCGACACCCCGCCCGACGGCGTCGCGGCGCCGGCGGTGTCGGCGGAGCCGGCCGGCGCGCGTCCGCAGTCCGGCGCCGGGCCCGCATCCGCGGAAACGCGCCAGCAGCAACCGCTGGGACCCGAGGATCTTCTCGAGATCAGCGTGTTCGAGGTGCCGGAACTGAACCGCACCGTGCGCATCTCCGCGACAGGAACGATCTCCGTCCCGCTTCTGGGGGAGATGCAGATCGCCGGGCTCACGGCAATGGAGCTGGAGGGGCGGCTGCGCGAGGAGCTCCGGAAGAAGTACGTGAGAGACCCGCAGGTTTCCGTGTTCGTGCGCGAGTACGGAAGCAAGCGCGTGTCCGTGATCGGGGCCGTCGGCAAGCCAGGTGTCTACGAGATGCTGGGGCCGCGCACCCTCCTCCAGGTGCTTTCGCAGGCCGGCGGCCTGACGGAGCGATGCGGCGCCGAGCTGTACGTCATTCGGAACGGCGATCACCGCGAGCCCGGGCGGATCGCGGTGAACGTGGCTGACCTCCTGGCCAACCGCGATCCCGCATTGAATGTTTCCATCCACCCCGGGGACGTCATCAGCGCCCCGATCGACCCGCTCATCTACATCTACGTCGACGGCGCCGTCAAATCGCCGGGACGGATCGAGCAGCTGGCCAGCCGTCCCATCACCCTCCTGCAGGCGATCGCCAAGGCCGGCGGGGCGACCGAGCGGGCCAACCTCAAGAAGATACAGGTCCTCCGCCAGTCGGAGGACGGCACGCAGGCCGTGATCGAGGTGAACTTGAAGCGGATGCGCAAGGGGAGGACGCCCGACCCGATCCTGCGCGACGGCGACCTCGTCGTCGTCCTCGAGACGTTCTTTTAGCGGGAGGGAGCCGCGGATGACCGATCCCCACGAAAAGGCACAGCACCTCCTGGACTACTGGAGGATCCTGGTCAAGCGACGCTGGGTCGTCTACACCGCATTGCTCGTGATGGTGGCGACGGTGGCCCTGGGCTCATTTCTCAAGCGTCCCGTGTACACGGCTATGGTCCGCCTGCAGATCGAGCAAAGCGCTCCCAAGGTCATGCCATTCCAGGAGGTCGTGTCGAGCATCCCGGACGGCCGCAACGATTTCTACCAGACCCAGTACAGACTCATCCAGAGTCGCCGCATCGCCGGGCAGGTGATTGCCGACCTGGAGCTGGCGGCGCACGACGAGTTTCGGGTATCCGCAGGGTGGGCCCTGCACGAAGGCCTCACGGCCGAGCAGGCCGCCGGAGCCCGGCGAATCGACGTTTTCCTGAAGAAGCTCGATGTGAGCCCGGTGCGGAACAGCCGTCTCGTCGACGTGTTGTTCTCCGCGCACGATCCGGTCCTGGCGGCGCGCGTCGCCAACCAGGTGGCCGAGACCTACATCGCCTTCAACAATGAGATCCAATACAACACGACCACCCGCGCGACGGCGTCGCTCGCCCACCAGGTCGCCACCCTGCAGGAGCAGATCGACGGCCGTGAGAAGGAGCTTCAGGCGTACGCCCGGGAGCACGACATCATCCAGCTGACCGAGACGCAGAATATCGTCGTCAAGAACCTCCAGGATCTCAGCGATGCCTACACGCGGGCCCGGGCCGAGCGAATCGAGAAAGAGGCGCGGTACGCGGCCCTGCGCGGATCAACTCCGGCCGACCTGCCGGAGGTGCTGCAAAGCGACCTGATTCGCGAGATGACGGCCAAGTCGGCCGAGCTGACACGACGCTACGCGCAGCTGTCGGAGAAGTACCGGCCAGAGTGGCCGGAGATGGTTCGCCTCGGGCGGGAGATCGAGGCCAACCAGGAGAGGCTCGAGATCGAGCGCAAGTCGATCTACCAGCAGGTCCTGGGGGCGGCCGAGGCGGCCTACCGCGCTGCCCGCAACCAGGAGGAGCGGCTCGCGAGCACTTTGGATGAGCAGAAGCGCCGGTCCCAGGATCTGAACCTGAAGGAGATCCACTACAACAACCTGAGGGCCGAAGTGGCGAACAAGCGCTCGACCCTGGAGGCCCTCCTGAGGCGACAGGCGGAAACGGGCTCATCGGCGGGACTGGACGAGCACAGCGCGAGCAACGTGCGGATCGTCGACAGGGCGGAAGTCCCGATCCACAAGAGCTCACCGAAGATCCTGCGGAACATCCTGTTGAGCGTCCTGATGGGTCTCCTCCTGGGCGTCGCGCTGGGGTTCTTCTTCGAGTACCTGGACAAGTCTGTGAAGTCGCCCGACGAGATACGGCAGCTCGCCGGCCTGCCGTCGATCGGCCTGATCCCTGCTCTGCGGGCGGAAGGATCGAGGCTCAGGATCATCAGGCCGAACGGCCGCGAGACGCCGCCGCTCGTTCCCGTGGAGGTCGTCTCCCACCTCGATCCCAAGTCGAATGTCTCTGAGGCGTTCCGCGAGACGCGCACGTCCCTGCTGGTGTCGCAGCTGGCCGGGCCGCCCCGGACGATCCTGATCGCGAGCACGCAGCCTGGCGAGGGGAAGACGGCAGTCGCGGTCAACCTGGCGATTACGCTGGCACAGATCGGCCGGTGCGTTTTGCTCGTCGACTCGGATCTCAGGAAGCCCCGCCTGCACCGGGTGTTCGATCTGCCGAATGAAGAGGGCCTGTCGAGCTACCTGAGCGGCACCGGCCCCCCCTGGCCCGAGCCGAAACGGACTCCGGTCCCCGGACTCGACGTCGTCACCAGCGGCCCGCTGCCGCCGAACCCGGCCGACCTTCTGGACTCGGACCGCTTTACGCGGCTGCAGCAAGAGTTCGAGGAGCAGGGGTACGACCATGTCATCTACGATTCGCCCCCCGTCCTGGCGGTGGCCGATCCCACCATCATGGCCGCGCGCGTGCAGGCGGTCGTGATGGTGATCCAGGCGGGGGCCACCTCGCGCGATGCGCTGGCGCACGGCCTGAACCGACTGCAGCAGGTGAAAGCGCGCGTCGTGGGAGCGGTGCTCAACCGTGTTGATCCGGGAAGCCAGAGCTACTACTACGGCTACGCCCACGCACGTTCGGCGGGCGGTGAGGCGAATCCGCCCGCGCCGCCCGCGGCGCGGGCGGGGCGTGGCCGGGATGCGAACGCGCCGATCTGATCGCGAATCTGGAGGGCCGTGCCGGAGACCCCCATGACGCTTCAGCGCCTGCTGTGGGGCGGTTTGCTGCTGATGCTGCTGGTCGCGCCGCTTCCGTTCGGCTCCGTCCAGCCGGGACCGAGAGCGGCCCTCGTGGTCGCCAGCGTCGGACTCGGCATCGTCTGGCTCGTCTGGAGGATCCGCCGGGGGGAATCCCCGCTTCCCTGGAAGAGCCCCGTCCTGCTCGGGGGAACCTTGCTCGTCGCCCTCGGGATCGTCCAGACCATCCCCATGCCCCGACCGGTGCTCGGGTGGCTTTCCCCGGAGGCCGCGTCGCTGCGAGATCGGTACGAGCCCGGCGACGCACTCTTCGCGGCCGCCGGCGACGAGGAGGCCGGCCGGATCGGGAAGGACTGGCGCCCCATCTCGCTCCACCCCTGGGCCACCCGTCAGGCGACCCTGCGCCTCGCGGCGTGCCTGGTGGTCGCGCTCATCACGATCGACGTGTGCGCCGACAGGGGGGGGCGCCGCTTGCTTGCCGCCGCGCTGGTCGCAGGCGGCGCATTCCAGGCTGCGTACGGCCTGACGGAATACTTCACGGGCCGCCAGCACATCTTCGGTTACGCCAAGAAGTACTACACCGAGGTCGCCACGGGAACGTTCATCAACCGCAACCACTTCGCCGGATACCTGGAGATGACCCTCCCGATGGCGGTCGCCTTGTCGACCATGGTGATCACTCGGTGGCGGCCCACACGCGGAGAGAGCGCCTCGCGGCGCCTCGAGCGCGCGGGAGGACGCCCCGCGTTCCTCGCGGGAACCCTGCTCGTCCTCGGCCTGATCATGGCGACGGCGCTCGTCTGTTCCCGGTCGCGCATGGGGATCGCCAGCATGCTGGTCGCGCTCCTCGCCGTCGGAATGACTCTCGCGTTGCGCGGCCGCGAGAGGGCGTTCGCGGGTGCCGCGGTGATCCTGGCCGGCGTGACGCTGCTTCTGTTCGCACAGGGAGGAGCCGCGGCTCCGGTGATGTCGCGGTTCCTCGGAACCCTGGACGAGTTCAGAGGGGGCGTCGGGCGCGCCCAGATCTGGGGGCAGACAGTCGAGATGGCGCGTGCCTTCCCGGCCGTAGGCGTCGGCCTGGGGGCCTTCCCTCACGTCTTTCCGATGTTCCGCACGTCCGGCGAAGGGATCGCGGTCAATCACGCGCACAACGACTATCTCGAGTTCGGGGCCGAGGCCGGCCTGGTGGGGTGCGCCGTGATCCTGGGCGCGCTGATCCTCCTGCTACGGTCCGTCCTGAGCCGGCCGGCAAAGCCCCTCAACAGTCACGTGGGGTATGCCGCGGCGGTGGGGGTCGCAGCGATCGCCCTACACTCGCTCACCGACTTCAACCTGGCGATCCCGGCTAACGCCTTCACCCTCTCGTGCCTTTTGGGGCTCCTGATCTGGTGGCTGCAGTCGCCCACACCGCTCCTGGTCCACGGAGCGCCCCCGAGGCGCCCCTGGGTCAGGCGCGCTCTGGTGCCCGCGTGCGTGCTCGCCTGCGTTGCCTTCCTCACCGCCGTGCCGGTTGTCGCGGCAGGGATCGGGGGAGTGCAGGCAGAACAAGCCGACGGAGCGGGACTCACGGCGCTGACGGGAGATGAACTGGGTGGTTTCGGCGGGATGGCCAGGGAGATCGCGCCCCCTGCCACGCACGGGCCGCGGGCCGGCGGATTCCTGGATCTGCTCGATGGGGACAACGCCGAGAGATTATTTGCCTCGGCTGGCAGGCTCGGGCGGGCCGCCATGGCCGACCTGCAGGTCCTGATTCGTCTCGAGCGGGGAGGCACTCCGGCATCGCCCGAGGCCGCGCGATATGTCGGGCGCCGGCTCCAGGAAGCGATCGAGATCCAGCGGCGCGGCCTGCGACACTTTCCGGTCTCCGCCCGCGGACATCTCGTCTTGGGACCTCTCAGGATGGGGCGGTGCACGGCCGGGGTCCTGGCAACCGATCTGGGAGAGGAGTGCTTGGAAGAGCCCCTGACGGACGTCGAGACCGCCCTGCGCCTGAGCCCGATGGGGGCCACGATCCACGCTCAGGCGGCACGCCTGCTGCTCGCCGCATGGTCCGCTCTCGGCGAGCCGGCACGCGATCGGGCGCGGCCCATCATCCTGCGGGGGGTGGCGATGAACCCCGGCGATCGCGATCTGCGCAAGCTGGCCGCAGAGACGCTGGGCGGCGTGTCAGGCGAGGCCCGAACAAACCGGGAATCGCGATCGGGTGCCCGATGAGAATCGTCCTGGCGAACAGGTATCTCTACCCGAGGGGAGGGGACGCGACGTACACATTGTCGCTGGCCCGTCTACTCGGAGAGCGCGGGCACGAGGTCATCTGCTTCGGCCAGGACGCCCCGGAGAACGATCCCGCCCTGGCAGCGCCGATCCTGGCGGATCCGATCGACTTCCCGTCCCTCCTGCGGAGCGGCGGGCTGCGAAGCGCCGTCGCGGTGCTGGCGCGCACCATCTACTCGCGCCACGTCAAGGGGCGATTCGCGCAACTGCTTGACCGGGCGCGTCCCGATATCGTCCACCTGCAGAACATCCACCACCACCTGAGCCCCTCGGTGATCGACGCGGCGGCCGAGCGCCGCATCCCGGTCGTCTGGACGCTGCACGATTTCTCCGTCATCTGCCCGAATGGAAACCTTTTCTCGAAAGACCGGCCGTGTGAGGAATGTCGCCCGGCTCGCTTCCATCGCATGGTCGTCAATCGCTGCAAGCGCGGGTCGCTCCCGGCCAGCCTGATGGCGGCCGCGGAGAGTGCAGTCCACCGGGCGATCCGCGTCTTCGACCGGGTGACGATCTTCATTGCGCCGAGTCGGTTCCTTATGGCCAAGCTGCGCGAGTTCGACTTCCATCCCGATCGGGTGGCGCACCTCGACAACTTCGTCCCGAAAGGACCGGGCAACGAGCGAGCGCGCGCCTCCGGCGCGCCGGACCCGGATGCGCTCCACGACGACTACCTCCTGTTCGCGGGCAGGCTGATACGGGATAAGGGGATCGCAACGCTGCTCGAGGCGGCGGGGCGCTGGGGAGTGATCCCGCTCGTGATCGCGGGCGACGGTCCACTGAGGGAGGACGTCTTGGAGGCCAGCGACCGGTTGCCGAACGTGCGCTACGTCGGGCCGCTCGACGCCGACCACCTGCGCGAACTGCAGGCCGGGGCACTGGCCGTCGTCGTCCCTTCCGTCTGCTACGAGAACCAACCGTACGCCGTCCTCGAGGCGTTCGCGGCCGGCACGCCGATCATCGGGACGGCCCTGGGGGGAATCCCCGAGCTGGTGGGGGAGGAGGAGCGGGGGCTTCTCTTCAGGCCCGGCGATCCGGACGGTCTGAAGCGCGCCGCGCGCCGCCTTGTCGAGGACAGGGCCCTGGTTGGCCGGCTGGGCGCCGCCGCCCGAGTCTTCGCGCGCGAACGGCTCACTCCCCGACGGCACTACGCGGGCCTGATGGATCTCTACGGCAGGGCCCTGGGGCGGGAGGTCGGCCGTGCCGCCTAGTCTCAGGGACCTGGTGATCGAGGTCGTCGACACATGCAACGCACGATGCGTGATGTGCAACATCTGGAAAAACGAGGACGAGCACCGCGCCTCAGATGCCGCCCTTGAGCGCCTGCCTCCCACCCTGACGAACATCAACATCTCCGGTGGAGAGCCGTTCCTCCGGCCCGACCTGCCGCGCGTGGTGGCCCGCCTGAAGACGAGGTGCCCCGATGCGCGCGTCATCATCTCCAGCAACGGTTTCCTGCCGGATCGCATCGAGTCCCAGATGCGCGAGATCCTCGAAGTGGACCCGGACGTGGGGGTGGGGATCTCGATCGACGGCCGGGACGGCCTGCATGATCACATCCGCGGCATCCCCCAGGGCTTTCGCAGGTGCATGGAGACAGTCCGGCGCCTGAAGGCGCTGGGGGTCAGGAGCCTGCGCCTCGCCTTCACGGCCACCGAGCAGAACGTCGAGGGGCTCGCGGAGGTCTACCGGCTGGCGCGCGAGGTCGGGGCCGAGTTCACCTGTGCTGTGGCCCACAACTCCGGCATCTACTTCCGTACCGACGAGAACCGGGGCCTGAACCCCGAGGCACTCCGGCGCCAGCTCAACGCGATCGGCGCTGAGGAACTCCTCGGCTGGAACGTCAAGCGATGGGTGAGGGCGTTCTTCTATCAGGGGCTCCTCGACTACACGCGCAACCGTCCGCGCCAGATCCCGTGCACCGCAGGCAGCCGCTCCGCCTTCATGGCGGCGGACGGCCACCTGCACCCGTGCAATATGCTCGAGACGCAGCTCGGCGATCTCAACGAGCAGGGTTTCGAGGAGATCTGGAGCTCGAAGGGGGCGGATGAGGTCCGCCGGTTTGCGCCGACATGCCCGGTCAACTGCTGGATGGTCTGCACGGCGCGCGAGTCGATCAAGGCGCACCCTGCCGCCGTCGTCCGGTGGGTGGCCGCGGGGAAGCTGCGGGCCCACCTGGGCCGGGAGGTGTACGCGTGAGGATCGCGATGGTCGGCTGCCGCGGACTGCCGGCCAGTCACGGCGGCGTGGAGCGGGCGGTCGAGGAGTTGAGCGCGCGCCTGACGGCGCGCGGCCATCACGTCACCGTCTTCTGCCGTCCGAAGTACTGCCGCGGTCGCCCGACGCGACACCGCGGCGTCGATCTGCGGTATCTCCCGGCGATTCCGACCAAGCACCTCGAGGCGGCGAGCCACACGTTCCTGTCCGCCCTCGCGGCCGCGGCGGGCCGGTACGACGTCGTGCACGTGCACTCGATCGGCCCGGCCCTGTTCGCCTGGATCCCGCGTCTCGCGGGGCGGCGTGTGGTCGTGACGGTTCACGCCCTGGACTGGCGCCGGCGCAAGTGGGGGCCTGTGGCTCGGGCCGTGCTGAGGCTCGGGGCGCGCGCCGCCGCATGCTTGCCGCACGCGACGATCGGGGTTTCGGCAGCCCTCTGCGGCCACTTCCAGGAAATGTACCATCGCGCTCCTCATCACATTCCGAACGGCGTCGTGCTCCCGACGAACGCCGACGCGCGCGGCGCGGCATCCCGGGTCACGAAGAGCGGCGAGGCGCCCTACCTTCTCTTTCTCGGCCGTCTGGTGCCCGAGAAGAAAGTGGACGACCTGATCGCCGCCTTCCGCGAGATGAGCGGTGCCCTGCGACTCGTCGTTGCGGGGGACGGCGCGTTCAGCGACGCCTACGTGGCCTCACTCCGGCGTCTCGCGACCGTCGACCCACGCATCACGTTCACGGGTGGCGTCTACGGCGACGCCAAGGAGGCATTGCTTCGAGAGGCGGCCGCACTGATCAACCCCTCAGACCTGGAGGGACATCCGATCGTCGTCCTCGAGGCTCTGGCCCACGGC
>JBFGDZ010000061.1:0-18425 GCA_041580375.1 Candidatus Polarisedimenticolia bacterium | reverse complement strand
TGTCAAATGGTTCGACCTCCGCGAGCACGACGAATCTAGCACTGATTCCTATGTTGAAGGAGCGCCCGACGCGCCAAAAAACGCCTCCTTCCACGTATGGACTTACCGTGGTGTCATCGTCACTCGGTCCCAATCCAAAAGAATCGGTGAGTTTCAAATCAAGCCTGAGGATGGTCAGACCACCAGCGATGTACGGTCGGACGCTGGGACGCCGGTCCCATATCTTTCCGACGCCGAAATACAGCTCCTCAACTCCAGCCTCAAAGGTAAACGGGCCGATCATAGGGTCAAACAAACTCGCCTCGTCGTTTGAAGTCTGGATGCCGAACATTGCGGCGACTGGCCACGTTTCTCCCCGCAGGAATACCGAAATACCGAACGCCGTTTGTTTTTCGGCCGGTTCAGCATCATCGTCTAGTTCGCGCGATCCGATCACGAAAAGTGCATCTCCCAAACAGAACACGTTTGTAGGTGTTGCGATCACTAGGACGCAGAGGATGAGCGCGGCAAGCCCAAATCGACGCATGCGGTGTCCTCCCGGCTTGGAATGTGAATTTCTTTCTCTGCCTATATCACTAATGAGAATCGCATCAATCAGGGCCGCCCTGACAGCGGTCGCTTTGCATCAACCGTAGCCAGTCCCTGATGAGGGCGGAGATACTCAGATGTGGGGAGATTTAGCGTGTCTATTGGTGAGTTACGGACAGGGGTTGTCGTTCGGGCGCTCAAGGCCCGTGCTGTCGGTGCCGAAGCTGCTCTCCTGGCCGCGATCCTTGCCGGTGACGAGGTAGAAGAAGGCGGCGGCGGCGCGGTGGGCAAGTAGGCGGAAGCCGAAGCGCAAGCGATAGGGGGTGTGCGATGGGACTCTTTAAGCGCGGTGAGACCTGGTACATTGAATACTTTGCTTACGGGAGGCGCATCAGGGAGGCCGTGGGCAGCAAGGACGATGCCCGCGAAGTGCTGACAGAGCGCAAGCGGGCGCTTAAGGAGATGCGGCACCCGGAGGTTACCAAGAAGATCGATCCAAAGCCCTTTGCGAAGATCGTGGAGGAATTTCTGTCGCTCCACGCCAAGCGAAAGAATTACCGCACCTTCGTCCACAACACCAAAGTCCTCAAGGAGCATTTCAGCGGACTCTATCTCCAGCAGATCACGCCGTATGAAATCGAGCGGTTCAAGAGCAAGCGGCTGTTGGAGGTTGACGGCGCGACGTGCAACCGACAACTCGCGTGCCTGTCGTTCATATTCACCCAAGCGAAAAAATGGGGATACTTCAAAGGTGATAACCCGGCCCGCATGGTGGATAAGGAGCCGGAGCCGCTGCCGCCCGAGCGTTATCTGACAGAGGCAGAAGCGCGGTCTCTAATCAGCAAGGCGGCCGACCACATCAAGCCGATCATCCTGTGCGGCCTACATACCGGGGGACGCCACAACGAACTTGTGGGGCTGCGCTGGCGAGCCGTCGATCTGGACACCGGGACGCTGACGTTCGAGGCCGAGACGACGAAGGGGAAGAAGCGCCGGACCGTGCCGATCAGCCCGGAGCTGGCCGAAATGTTCCGGGGGCTGCGGAAGGTGCGCGCCATCGATGGCGACGCCCGGGAGTATGTATTCAATTGGGGAGGGAAGCGCATCGGCCGGATAAACAAGGCGTTCAACACGGCCCGTCAGGGCGCGGGCCTGGGGCCGGATGTTATCGTCCACACCCTGCGCCACACTTTCGCGTCGTGGTATATGATGAACGGCGGGGATGTTTTCAGGCTCCAGCGGCTCATGGGCCACTCGGACATCAGGCTGACGATGAGATACGCGCATCTGAGCCCGGTCTACCAGCAAGAGGCCGTCGAGTTCATAGGCTTTCCGTCCGCCAGGTGCCCCAAAAACGCCCCAAACCGGCAACCGGACGAAAAGACCGCTGCCGCAAGCTGCTGAAAATAAAGGGTAAGGGCCTGTAGCTCAGGTGGATAGAGCAGCGGATTCCTAATCCGCGTGCCGGAGGTTCGAGTCCTCTCAGGCCCACCAGCCACCGGCGCGGCGGGCCGGGGATCGCCATGGGGAGGCGGCGTGAAGACGAGCGAACGACATCGGATCAAACGCGACGAGCTGGCGACCGTGCTCGAGCGGCTGGCCATCGCCGCGGAAGATAACCTCAAGCCCCTGGCGATCACCGTCTCCGTGATCGTCGTCCTGGGAGCGGGCGTGCTTTTCTACAATCGCTGGAGCCGCGGTCGCGAGTCCGAGGCGGCCTACCGGCTCGGCGAGGTGCAGCAGATCCGCCGGGCGCCCCTCGCCCTGTCCCTGGAGTCGATGCAGAACGCGCCGCCGGGCACCCCCACGTTCATGACGTCGGAGGATCGCGCCGAACGGATCGTCGAGCTGGCCGACGCCATTGCGGACGACTACGGCTCGACCGCCGCCGCTCCGCGCGCCATGTACTACAAGGCCATCGCCCTGGCGGATCTGGGACGCCACGACGAGAGCATCACGATCCTCGAGTCGATCCTGTCCGACCATTCTCGCGATTTCATCGCGCCCCTAGCGCGCTTCAAGCTGGCGCGGGTGCTCGAGTCCGCGGGACGGCCGGCGGAGGCCCTGACCCATTTTCAGATTCTGGCGGAAGACGCGCGCGGCCACTTTCCCCGGGAGGAAGGTCTCCTCGGCGCGGCCCGGTGTCACGAGCGCCTGGGCCAGAAGGACCAGGCCCTGCGCACCTACGAGAGGGTGCTCAACGAGTTCCCGGGCTCGGAGTACTCGCCCGAGGCTCGCCAGAAGCTCGACGAGCTCTCCTGAGACGATCATGGCGCGCTACGTGAACATGGCGAAGAGCGGGCGCATGTCCGCGGGCCGGAAGGCCGATTCCGCCCGGTTCAGGCGCAGCGTGATCCGGCCGGCTCGATCGTCCGCGGACGAAAAAAGGCCGGCCCGCAGGGCCGGCCCCGGACGCTTGCGGCGCGGCTGACTCGCCCCCGCCGCTCGAGCGCGCGTGGTTCAGAATGGAATGTCGTCCTCTCCGGCCGGCTCCTCGGACACCACTTCGCCCGATCCGCCGCCTCCCGCAGGCGTCTGGCTCTCGGGCGACCCCGGCCGGCCGAGCATGAGGACCCGCGCCGCCTTGATCTCGGTCGTGGTCCGCTTGTTGCCCTCGCGATCGTCCCACTGCCGCGTCTGCAGGGAGCCTTCGACGTAAACCTGGCGTCCCTTCGACAGATACTCCCGGACGATCTCCGCCTGCTTGCCCCACACGACGATGCGGTGCCACTCGGTGCGCTCCTGCCGTTCGCCGCCCTTGTCCGTCCAGACTTCGTTGGTCGCCAGCGTGAAATTGGCCACGGCGGTGCCGTTTTGGGTGTAGCGCACCTCCGGATCGCGGCCCAGGTTGCCGATGAGGATGACCTTGTTGAGGCTGGCCATGACGATACCCCTCGCTTTCTCCGATCGGGTCCGCGCCTAGATTAACACAAAGGTCGAGCAGACGCCCTGTTGCGCGCCCCCTGCGCCCCGCATAGAATCCGCCCGCCACGGAGGCCGGGAGATCTGGGGGGGCATGGACAGGGACCGCACCCTCGTTCGCGCGGCCGGCTCGATGGGTCTGATGACCCTGCTCAGCCGGATCGCCGGGTACATCCGGGACAATCTGCAGGCGCTGATCCTGGGCGCCGCCGGCGCATCGGACGCCTTCGTCATCGCGTTCCGGATCCCGAACATGCTGCGCCGCCTCCTGGGCGAGGGAGCGGTCAGCGCGGCGTTCGTTCCCCTGTTCGCCCGTTATATGCAGCGGGACGACCCGCGCGCGATGTGGAGGTTCGCCGGATCCGTTCTGTACGTCCTCTCCTTCCTCCTCGCGATCGTCGTCGTCCTCGGCATCGTCTTTTCGCCCCTGCTGGTGCGGGCGCTCGCCTGGGGTTTCGCCGCCGATCCCGGCAAATTCGATCTGACCGTGCAGCTGAACCGCTGGATGTTTCCCTACATTTTCCTCATCTCGCTCGCGGCCCTGATGTCGGGCATCCTGAACTCGTTCGATCGTTTCGCGCTCCCGGCCTTCACGCCGCTGCTTCTCAACCTGGCGATCATCGCCGCGGCACTCGGCCTGAAGGATCAATTTCCCAATCCGGCCCACGCATTCGCCGCCGGCGTGCTGGGAGGGGGGATCCTGCAGCTCGCCGTGCAGATCCCGCCCGTGCTCAGGCGCGGGCTCAGTCTTCGGCTCCCGCGCCCGTTCGATGGGGAAGGCCTGCGGGAAGCCGGGCGCCTGATGCTGCCGCGCATCTTCGGCGCGGGAGTCACGCAGATCAACCTGGTCGTGGACTCCCAGTTCGCGGCGAGCCTCCGTGAGGGCAGCGTCTCGTTCCTCTATTACGCGATCCGGGTGACCGAGCTCACTCTGGGCGTCTTCGCCGTCAGCCTGTCCACCGTGATCCTGCCGCGGCTCTCGCGCGCAGCCGGGAGGGATGATCGAGCGGAGGTCACCGCGACCCTTTCCACCGCGGCGCGCCTGCTGGTGTTCGTGAGCCTGCCCGCGACCCTCGGGCTCTGGATCCTGCGAGCGCCGATCATCCACGTGCTGTTTGAGCGCGGCGAGTTCACGCGGCAGGACACGATGTTCACCGCGAGCGCGCTCGGATGGTACGGCGCCGGCCTTCTGCCGATCGCCGCCGTGAGCGTTCTCGCCAGCGCGTTTTACGCGCACCGCGACACGCGCACGCCCGTCGCGGTGGGCATCCTGACTTTTCTCATCCACCTGGCCCTGAACTTCGCTCTGGTGGGGCCCATGGGACACGACGGAATCGCGCTGTCGACATCGATCTCCGCGGTGGTGAACGCGGGTCTCCTGGCTTGGCTCCTGAGCCGGCGCAGCGGGGCGTTCCTGAGCGGCGATGTGGGACGCAGTGCCGCGAGGGCGGCGGGCGCGGGAGCGGCCATGGGGATCGCCGTATGGCTCGCGCTCCGGCTCGTGGACCCGCTCGACCTCGAGGGCATCGCGGCCAAGACGGCGGCGCTCGGCCTTCTGATCGCGGGCGGGGCGATCATCTATCTGCTCGCGAGCTGGCTGTCCGGCAGCGAGGAGATGCGGCTTCTTCGCACGATGATGAGGCGTCGATGAGACTGGTGATCCAGAGGGTGTCCCGCGCCGAGGTGCGCGTGGACGGCGCCGTCGTCGGGCGGATCGGCTCGGGGATGCTCCTGCTCGTGGGAGTCGAGCGAGGGGACGTCGAAGCCGATCTTGACGCAGTTTCGGACAAGGTGCTACATATGCGCATCTTCGAGGACGATGCGGGCAAGATGAATCTCTCCGCTCTCGACACCGGAGCCGGGATTCTGGTGGTCTCGCAGTTCACGCTGGCCGCCGACCTGAGCCGCGGACGGCGTCCCGGTTTCGAGTGCGCCGCGCCGCCCGAGGATGCGGAGCGTCTTTACGAGGCCCTCGTCGAGAGGCTGAGGAAGAGCCCGTTGCGGATCGAGACGGGCCGATTCCGCGCCTTCATGGAGGTCGAGCTGGTCAATCGCGGCCCCGTGACCTTCATCCTGGAGAAGCGGGGCCGATGACCGCCGAGGTCCTGATCCGGGACTACCTCCATCACCTGAAGATCGAGCGCGGGCTGGCGCAGAACACGGTGGAGGCGTACGGCCGGGATCTGGCCAAGTTCGAGCGGTTTCTCAAGTCGAAGGGCCGCCATCCGCGCCAGGTCCGCTACGGCGAGCTGAACGAATTCTTCCGAAGGCTGTCGCGGCAGGGATTGTCGCCGAAATCGATCGCGCGATGCCTCAACGCCGTGCGGACCTTCTATCGCTACCTGGTCGTCGAAAAGATCGTCTCCGAGGACCCGACGGCGCAGATTCGCGCCCCGCGCACGTGGAAGACCCTGCCGCGCTTTCTCACCCTGGACGAGGTGGATCGTCTCCTCGCCGCCCCCGACCCCCGGACGCCTCTGGGCCTGCGCGACGCCGCCATGGCGGAGCTCCTCTACGCGACCGGGATGCGCGTCTCGGAGATGATCGGGCTGCGGACGGGGGAACTGAACCTGGCCGGCGGGTACCTCACATGCGTCGGCAAGGGGAACAAGGAGCGCCTCGTGCCGATGGGCCGACGGGCGGCCGGCACGGTGCGCGCCTATCTCGAGGATGGCCGTCCGCGGATCATCGGATCGGCCGGCTGCGACACGCTGTTCGTCAACCATCACGGGGGACCTCTCACCCGGCAGGGGTTCTGGAAGATCCTCAAGAAACACGGCCGCGCGATCGGCCTCAGGGGCAAATTGAGCCCCCACGTCCTCCGACATTCGTTCGCGACGCACCTGCTCGAACGCGGCGCGGACCTTCGATCGGTCCAGCTGATGCTCGGACACGCCGACATCTCCACGACGCAGATCTACACGCACATCAACCGCGAGCGTCTGCGTCGCATCTACCGCGACTTCCACCCGCGCGCCTGACTCCCGGTGACCGCTTGACAGCACCCGGGCGGATTGTGTTTGACTAGGAGCCTGTTCGGATCCTGTGTGAGGTCGCGCGCATGAAGCTTGCAGGACGAGGGGGAGAACCGCCGGCGAGGCGATGGAGATTCATCGCCGGCGAAGCCGGACGCGGGACCCGGACAGGCACCCGGTGATGGCCGCCGAGGAAGACGATTTCGAGAAGCCGCTGCAATCCCTCGAAAAGCAGATCGAGGGATTGACCGGCGTCCCCGGCAGCGAGGATCGGGCCGAGGAGATCGAACGCCTCCGGCGCCGCCTCGACACGATGCGCCGGGATGTTTATTCCCGCCTCACGCCCTGGCAGCGGACTCTGGTCGCCCGCCATCCGAAGCGCCCCTACACGCTCGACTACGTCGCCATGCTGTTTCAGGATTTCGTCGAGATTCACGGCGATCGCAAATACTCCGATGATCCCGCCATCGTGGCCGGATTCGCCACCTACAGGGGTCATCCGATCGCCGTGATCGGGCACCAGAAGGGACGGGACACGCGCGAGAAGGTGCGCCGCAACTTCGGCATGCCTCGACCGGAAGGATACCGGAAGGCGATGCGCGTGATGCAGCTGGCGGAAAAATTCCGGCGCCCCCTCTTCACATTCGTCGACACTCCGGGCGCCTATCCGGGTAAAGGCGCCGAGGAGCGCGGTCAGGCGGAGGCGATCGCCGCCAGTCTGCGCCTCATGGCCGGACTCCGCATCCCGGTGATCGTGACGATCACCGGCGAGGGCGGAAGCGGAGGAGCGCTCGCCATCGCGGTCGGTGATCGCGTGCTCATGCTGGAGCATGCCATCTACTCGGTCATCAGCCCGGAGGGTTGCGCGGCCATCCTATGGGCGGACCAGGGGAAGGCGCGTGAGGCGGCGCGGAGCATGCGGATCACGGCTCCCGACCTCAAGGACCTCGACGTCATCGACGAGATCGTGCCCGAGCCGCCCGGCGGGGCGCAGGCCGACCCCGCTCGCCAGGCCGAGATCCTTGACGAGAGGCTGTCCGCGCGGCTCGAGGAGCTCGCGCGGATCTCTCCCGTCGATCGCGTCGATCACCGGTTCCAGAAGTTCCGTCGGATGGGGCAGTTCGGTCAGTCGAAGGTCTACTGATCCGCTTGACCTTCATCCACAGAGCCTCCATGCGCCCGCGGTGATCGGGCGCCGGAGTCAGGCCCTCCGCGGCCAGCGCCGCCTCCATCCGCTCGAATCGATCCTGGAATTTCCGGTTCGCGTCCTGCAGAGCCTCCTCCGGATCGATCTCCATCTGGCGCCCCACGTTGGCGAGCGTGAAGAGGAGGTCACCGAGCTCCTCACGCACCGCGGTGGCGTCTGCTGCGCGCATGGCCGCCTTCATCTCCTCCAGCTCCTCGTCCACCTTGGCGAGAAGATCCTCCCGATCGGGCCAGTCGAACCCGACCCGCGACGCCTTCGTCGAGATGCGCAGCGCCTTCAGCAGCGCCGGCAGCGATCGCGGCACACCCGACAGGAGCGAACCGCCGCGCCCTCCGGAGCGCTCGTCGGCCTTGATCTGCTCCCACTGCTTCAGGACCTGGGCGGAGGTGGACAGCCGGTTCCTGCCGAAGACGTGCGGGTGCCGGCGTACGATTTTGTCGGCAATGCAACGGGCGACGTCGTCAAGACCGAAGTGGCCCCGCTCCCGCGCTATCTGCGCCTGGAGGACCACCTGGAGCAGGAGGTCACCCAGTTCCTCGCAGAGCTCTCCGGGCGAGCCCTGCGCGATCGCCTCGAGAGCCTCATACGTCTCCTCGAGAAGGTAGGTCCCGAGCGTTTCCGGCGTCTGCTCGCGATCCCAGGGGCATCCGTCGGGGCCCCGCAGATGCTCGATGATGCCGCGCAGACGTTCCATCTCCGACATGGGATCCTCCGGGTGGCGATCGCTCGGAAAAAAGACCATCTTAGACCGCGCGCGGTGCGCGCGCAACGGCGGCGCATCTTGTGTTGCCCCGGGCGTGATGCTATCCTGCGCTCGGGATTGGAGTTGCGCGAGCGACGCGGCTGGGGAGCGACATGAGCGAGACTCGGGCGAAGGAGGACCGTCGCGAGCCGATTCGCGTGGTGGACCGCCGCGGATTCACCCCGGAAGGCCAGCCCCGGACGCCGGACCTGATTCAGGACGACCCGCCGGCCCCTCCGCCGGCCCCGGCCCACCGGGACGCCTCCGGCGTCCGCCCGCAGACGCCTGATGAGGGGCGAGATGCCACCCAGTCGGGTGAGGACCGCCTGGCGTCGTCCCACTTCAAGAATCTCGTGCTGAACCTCGCCACGTCGGCCGCGGCGGGTCTGGGCGAGATTCCGAACCCATACAGTCAGCGCACGGAGATCGATCTGGAGGGGGCGAGGCACGTCATCGACCTGCTGCAGGCCCTCCGCCTCAAGACGCGGGGCAATCTGACTTCCGAAGAGTCGACGCTGATCGAAAACCTGATCTACGACCTGCAGATGAAGTACGTCGCGCTGCAGTCGCGGCCCCCGGGAACCTCGTGACCCGATCGTCCCGATCGTGAAGGGACGCGCGCCCGCATCATGAGCGGACAGATCCCGGCTCGACTGGCTCTGGTCGTTCTCCTCGTCGTTCCGATCGCCCCCTTCGCGCTCGCCGCGGAGGAGGAGCCCGAGACGATCCGCCTGGATGACGAGACGATCCTCCTGCCGATCGATCAGGATGCCGCCTGGGAGAGCGAACCGGGCGCCGGGCCCGGCGCGGCGCCGTCCCTCCAGAACGTGGATCCGAACGTCGTCCTGAGCGGTCTCTGGTTCAAGCAGCGCGCGTTCCGCGAGCGCGGGCAGACGGAGCAGGCGGCGCGTCAGATCGAGGTCGCCATCGACTTCATGCGCCGGTCGGGCGTGCGCACGGCGCCGGACATCGCCGCCGCGTTTCTCGCGCAGGGACGGCGCGCGCTGGACAATGGCGACTATCCCGCCGCCCGGGAAAACTTCGCCCTCGCCGCGCGCTTCCAGCCGACCCTGTCGACCGCCTACGGCGGGCTCGGACTGTCCCTGCTGCGCGGGGAACGCGATCTGGGCGGGGCCGCCGGCGCCTGGTGGCGCGGATTCGCGAACCTGTTCGCCGACCCGGGATCGCTCTACTTTCTCGCGGCGAACGGAATCCTCATTCTCTACGCGGCCCTGTGTCTGGGGATCGTGGCCGCCCTCCTCGTTCTCTGCCTGCGGAGCGTTCCGGCCTTCTCCCACGATCTCGAGGAGCGTTCCGCCGGCCGATTGACCGAGGAGAGCGCGCGCCTTCTCGGATGGATCCTGCTCGCCGTTCCCATTCTGCTGCCGATCGCCCCGGCCTGGGCCATCGCGGTCTGGGCGGCCCTCTTCGCCGCCTATTTCCGGCCGTCCGGCAAGGCCGTGGCCGCGGCCGCCCTGCTGCTGCTGATGCTGGCGGGGCCGGTGGGCGTTCTGCTCGGATGGACGTTCGGCACCGCCGTCGATCCCGGGGCCAGGGCCCTCATCCACACGATGCGACAGGGCCCGGACCTGCAGCACGAACGGGCCCTTCAGCGGCTGACCGCGCAGCACGAGGACGAGCCGATGTACCCGTTCCTGCTCGCCTCGGCCTACCGGTCCGCCGGTCGTCACGATGACGCGGTGGTGATGTACCGGCGTGTGCTCGATATGGATCCGGGCCACGGGCGAGCGCTCGTGAATCTGGGCAATATCCACGCCCTGCGTCAGGAGTACGCGATCGCGCAGAAGTACTACCAGCGCGCCTGGGGCAACGAGCCCGGCCTCGCGCTCGCGCATTACAACAGCCACCTGGCACATCTGGAGGTCTTCCATCTCGAGGCGGCCGACGCGGAGCTGAGGGAATCCCGCCGGCTGAACGAAACGCTGATCAACGATCTCCTCCAGGAGGGCACCGCCGAGGGCGCGCGGCGCGTGCCGGTCGACACGAGCTACACGTCTCTTGAAATCTGGGATCGCGTGACCGGCATCCGCCGCGATGGTGGAGGCGCGGGTGCGGCGAGCGGGATCGCGCGCTCGTCGGCCACGCTCGCGGGCGGGATAGGACTCCTGACCCTGCTGGTGGTTCCCGGCCTCGGTCTGGTGCCGCGCCGCGCCTCCGCTCGCCGCTGCCGGCGCTGCGGACGACCCTACTGCCGCCGCTGCCAGGTGGCGTCGCGGTTCGGTGACGTCTGCGCCCAGTGCACCCACCTTTTCATCCTCCGTGACGGGCTGGCGCCCGGGGTCAAGTCCAAGAAGATGGAGGAGGTCGCGCGCTACCGGAGGCGGCACTTCCTGGGTGCCCGGCTTCTCGGACTCGTCGCTCCGGGAAGCGGGCACGTGCTCGGCGGCCGAACCCTGAAGGGGTGCGTGCTGCTGGTCATCTGGTTCTTCGCTCTGTGCGGCCTGCTGCTTCGAGGACGCGTGCTGATCGCGCCCGAGGAGCTCGCGTCCGCCGGGTGGTCCGGAATCGGCGTCATGCTCGTCGTGCTGGGTCTCCTCGCCTGGCTGACGGGGAACCTGTCCGCGCCCGAAGCGCGCCGGGACTGAGAGAACGATGGCCCTCAAGGGAACGCTCAGGGATTTCAGCCTCGCGGACATCTTTCAGCTGATCGGAATCCAGCGGAAGACGGGGATTCTGACCCTGAAGAGCAAGGACGACGTCGCGACCGTGGCCTTCGTCGAGGGCGAGGTGGTGGCCGCCGACTCCCTGCACCGGCGCCTGGAGGACCGGCTGGGAACCGTGCTGGTGAAATCCGGTCGCATCACGGAGGCCCAGCTGCAGGAGGCGCTCCGGGTCCAGAAGAACACCCTGAAGCGCATGGGCAACACGCTCGTGGAGATGGGATTCATCGACGCCGGCGCCCTCAAGGAAGCGCTCCAGATTCAGATCAGCCAGATGATCTACCGGCTGTTCCGCTGGCGTGACGGCGAGTACGACTTCAGCCAGGAGGCCCGCGTCGAGTACGACAAACAGAACGTCGTGCCGATGTCCGCGGAGAGCATTCTGATGGAGGGGGCCCGCATCCTCGACGAATGGCCCATGATCGAGAAGGGCCTGAAGTCGTTCGACACGGTCTTCCGGCACGCCAACGTCGAGATCGCCTCGGAGGCGGCGCCGGCCGCGGAGGGGTTGGAGGCCGAGGAGGGAGCCCAGAGCGTGACTCTCAGCGAGCAGGAGAGGCTCGTGCACGGTCTCGTCGACGGCAAGCGCAGCGTTCGGGAGATCGTCGAACGATCGACGCTCGGTGAGTTCGACACCTGCCGCCTGCTTCACGAGCTTCTGACGCGGCAGATCATCGAGGAGGCCGCGTCGCGCGCGCAGAAAGCCGCCGAGGCGGCGCCGGCGGCGCCGCGTGAAACCTCCCCCGTGCTGCTCGGCGTCGGGTTTCTTCTATTGATCCTGGCGAGCGGAGGCTCCATCCTCTATCGAGCCCAGCCCTGGCTCATCCGCTCCCTCAATCAGGAGCCGCTGGCAGCCCTCCTCTCCCCGATCATCGGACCGGACGAGGTCGACACCCTGCAGGCAGCGATCAGCCGAAGCCGCATGCAGCGCATCCGGTTCGCCGTTCGGGTTCATCAGTTGCTGCACCGGGGATATCCGGCCGATCTGGAGGCGCTCGTGAACTCCGGCCTTCTTGACGGGGCGGATCTTCACGATCCGTGGGGGCGCCCCTACGCCTACTTTCCGTCACCGGACGGCTTCAGGCTCGCCCCGGGAGCGGCCGGGAACTCGGGGGAGGAGGGGGAGTCGTAGAGTCGCGCCGCGACCCGCCTTCGAAGGATTCTCTTATTCTACTCATTCTAATAGAATTAACAACTTAGTGTCCGGAGCACCTCCGTACTTGACAATGATGGACTCAAGTCCTATACTAATCCTCGACTAAGCGGCCTACGCCGTGACATGGAGGGGAACTGAATGAGCAAAATCATCGGCATCGACCTGGGGACGACGAACTCGGTCGTCGCCGTCATGGAGGGGGGCAAGCCGATCGTGATCCCCAACGCCGAGGGATCACGGACGACGCCGTCCGTCGTCGCCTTCAGCGACAAGTCCGAGCTTCTCGTCGGGCAGGTCGCCAAGCGGCAGTCGATCACCAACCCCGAGAACACGATCTTCTCCATCAAGCGATTCATGGGCCGGAGGATGGAGGAGGTCAGCGAAGAAATGAAGATGATCCCCTACCGCGCGGTCGCCGGATCGGGCAACGCGGTCAAGGTGCGGATCCGCGGGAAGGAATACAGTCCCGAGCAGATCTCCGCATACATCCTCCAGAAGATGAAGCAGTCGGCCGAGGACTATCTCGGGGAGAAGGTGACGCGCGCCGTGATCACCGTTCCCGCCTACTTCAACGATGCCCAGCGCCAGGCGACCAAGGACGCCGGACGGATCGCCGGATTCGAGGTCGAGCGCATCGTCAACGAGCCCACGGCCGCGGCCCTCGCGTACGGCCTCGAGAAGAAGAGCGACGAGGTGATCGCCGTCTACGACTTCGGCGGCGGCACGTTCGACATTTCCATCCTGGAGGTGGGCGAGGGCGTGGTCGAGGTGAAGTCGACGAACGGAAACACGCACCTCGGCGGCGACAACATCGATCAGCGCATCATCGATTGGATCGTGGCGGAGTTCAAGAAGGATCAGGGTATCGATCTCTCCAAGGACCGGATGGCCCTGCAGCGCCTCAAGGAGGCGGCGGAGAAGTCCAAGTGCGAGCTCTCCACCGTCACGGAGACCGAGATCAATCTACCGTTCATCACCGCGGATGCGAGCGGGCCCAAGCACCTGACCCTGAAGCTGACGCGATCGCATTTCGAGCGTCTCGTTGGCGACCTGATCGACGGCACCATCAAGCCCGTCGAGCAGGCCCTCCGGGACGCCGGACTCAAGCCCTCCGACATCGACGAGGTCGTTCTGGTCGGAGGGAGCACGCGCATCCCGCGCGTGCAGTCGATCGTCAAGGAGTTCTTCGGCAAAGATCCTCACAAGGGCGTCAATCCGGACGAGGTGGTGGCGATCGGGGCCGCCGTCCAGGCCGGAGTCCTCGGCGGGGAGGTCAAGGATCTCCTCCTGCTCGACGTGACCCCCCTGTCTCTGGGCATCGAGACGCTGGGCGGTGTCATGACCCGCCTGATCGACCGTAACACCACCATCCCCACGCGCAAGAGCGAGATCTTCTCGACCGCGTCCGACAACCAGACCAGTGTCGAAGTCCACGTTCTCCAGGGGGAGCGCGAGCTTGCGAGCGCCAACCGCACGCTGGGACGGTTCCATCTCGTCGGAATCCCGCCCGCGCCGCGTGGGCTGCCGCAGATCGAGGTCACGTTCGACATCGACGCCAACGGCATCCTGAACGTGTCGGCCAAGGACATGGCCACCAGTAAGGAGCAGAAGATCACCATCTCCGGGACGGGAACTCTCACCAAGGACGACATCGACAAGATGGTGAACGAGGCGCAGACGCACGCGGAGGAGGACAAGAAGAGACGGGCCGAGATCGATGCGAGGAACGCGGCCGACACACGCGCCTACCAGATGGAGAAGATCCTCGAGGAGAACAAGGACAAGATCCCGGCCGAGGACGACCGCGTGATCCGCTCCGCCATCGAGGACGTCCGCAAGGCGATGGCCGACGGGACGAAGGAGCAGATCGAGACGGCCATGAAGAAGCTCGAGAGCGAATCGCACAGGATCGCGGAGATCCTCTACAAGAAAACCGGCGCCGCGCAGGATCCCTCCGCCGGAGCAGGGCCGCAGGCAGCCGCCGGCGGGTCGGGGCGGCCCGGCCAGGAGAGGGACGGAGACGTCATCGACGCCGAGGTCGTGGACGTCGACGAGTCGAAACGATGAGCCGGCGACAGGCGCCACCAGCGCAGGACCCGGCGGGCGGGGCCTGGGATCCGCTCCGCGACCTCATCACGCTCAAGGAACGGCTCAACCGCCTGTTCGAGAACGTCATGAGAAAAGGCGATTTCGGAGAGGGAGAGCCCGGCGGCTGGACGCCCCTTGCGGACCTGAGCGAGGACGACGAGTCCTACCGCCTGACGGTGGAACTGCCGGGAGTCCGCCGCGAGGACATCAACATCCGTCTGGAAGCAGGCGTCCTCTCTCTGGAGGGCCATCGGCCCTCCGACGAGGATTCGAGAAGGGCGGGACACCTGCGGGTGGAGCGATCGCACGGGCCGTTCGCACGCTCCTTCCATCTTCCGGGGCCGGTGGACGAGGGCGGCATCCGGGCGCGCTTCGGGACCGGCCTGCTCGAGGTCGTTCTGCCCAAGGCGCCCCGCGCGCCGAGCGGCCCGGTGCGCATCCGCGTGGCCTGAAACGGTCATGAACTACTACGACGTTCTGGGGATCGGCCCCAAGGCACGTCCGGCCGAGATCAAGCGGGCCTACCGCAAGCTGGCCAGGCAATACCATCCGGACCTGAACCCGGGAGACCGCACGGCGGAGGACCGGTTCAAGCGGGCGACCGAGGCCTACGACACTCTCTCGGATCCCCAGCGGCGCAAAGCCTACGATCTGCAGCTGCAGATGGGAGGGGGCGGGGTTCACGGCGCACCGCCGGGCGCCGGCTTCGAGTCCGCGTTCGATCTGGGCGATCTCGGGGGGATGGGAGGATTCTCCTCCTTCTTCACGGAGTTCTTCCGCGGCGGCCGCGCCGGAGCGCATGACCGGAACGCCCCCGTCCGCGGCGATGATGTGACGCACACCCTCAACATCGGGTTTTTCGACGCCCTGCGCGGCCTGACCACCGAGATCACGATCGACGCCGAGTCGACATGTCCCCGGTGCGGCGGATCCGGCAGAGTGCCGGCGCGCGTGCGGCGCACGTGCTCGGATTGCGCGGGGACCGGCCGGATCAGCCACGTCTCGGGCCTGCTCCGCTTCGCCTCCACCTGCAATCGATGCAGCGGCGAAGGGACTCTCGGCTCGGAGGGCTGCGGCTCGTGCCAGGGACTCGGAGTCCTCACCCGTCGCGAGCCGATCCGCGTCCACATCCCCGCCGGCGTGGACGACGGATCGCGCGTCCGCGTTCCTGGACGGGGCCGCGCCGGCCGGAACGGGGGCCCGCCGGGCGATCTTTTCATCATCACCCGCGTCGCGCCGCACCAATTCTTCCATCGAATCGGTGATAATATCTACTGCACGGTGCCGATCACGGTGACCGAGGCGGCGCTCGGATCCCGCCCCGAGGTTCCGACGATCGACGGCCGGGCGACGTTTCGCGTACCGCCGGGCACGCAGACGGGACAGAAGTTCCGGCTGCGTGGCAAGGGGGCACCGTCCCTGCGCGGCGGCGGCCGGGGAGATCAATTCGTGGAGGTGCGGGTGAGCACTCCGCGCGCCGCCGACGAGCGATCGCGCGAGCTCCTCCGGGAGCTCGGCGCCCTCGACCCCGGCGAAGAGGTCCGCCGGGGCATCCTCGTCTGACGCCCGCGCGGAACCCGGAGGTCGAATGCCCCCGAAGAAAGGCCGGGCGTACTACATGATCAGCGTGGTGGCGCAGGAGTTCGGCGTCCACCCGCAGACGCTGCGTCTTTACGAGCGGGAGGGCCTGCTCAAGCCCTCCCGCACCGAGGGGAACACCCGTCTCTACTCGGACAAGGATCTGGAACGATTGTCCCTCATTCTCAGCCTCACGCGGGATCTCGGGGTGAATCTGGCGGGGGTCGAGATCATTCTCAACATGCGTCGAAAGATGGAATCGATGCAGGCCGAGATGGATCGCTTCATCGCCCGGCTGAAGGACGAGCTCCAGTCGCGGCGCGAGCACGACGGGATCGATGCGAAGGAGGCGCTGGTCCCGGTGAAGAAACCGGGGAGAATCGTCAAAGTCCAGAAGGGGTGATGGGTGGAACAGACGAAGTCGTCGAGCCGGAAGCCCTCGTCCTCGTCCGAAACGCTGAAGAAATACCTGCAGGAGATCTCCCGATTACCCCGCATCACGGCCGACGAGGAGAAGGTCCTCGGGGCGCGCATCCAGCGGGGCGACCGGGATGCGTTGCGGAAGCTCGTAGAGGCCAACCTGCGGTTCGTCGTCAGCTTCGCCAAGAAATATCGCAACTGCGGCCTCTCGTTCCTCGATCTGATCAACGAGGGCAACATCGGACTGATCGAGGCCGCCAAGCGTTTCAATCCCAAGAAGAACGTCAAGTTCATTACCTACGCGGTCTGGTGGGTCCGCCAGGCGATCATCCACGCCCTGTCCGATCAGAGCGGGGCATTCCGCCTGCCGCAGAAGCAGGCCAATCTGCTCTACCGGATCGGCCGCACGATCTCGCAGCTCACTCTCGATCTGGAGCGTCATCCGACACCCGACGAGATCGCCCACAAGCTGGAGATCCCCGTGGAGGAGGTGGTCAATCTCCTGCAGGTGGCCGACGAGAACGTCTCGCTCTCGACCGTGATCGACGAAGAGCACGAGTTCCACCTGTCCGACAAGCTCGAACAGGACGTCATCCCGCCGGCCGACGTGGTCCTGCTGAAGTCATCGCTCAAGGATCACCTCTACGCCTGCCTCGACGAGCTCGATCCGAAGGAACAGAAGGTCCTGCGGCTGCGATTCGGGCTGGAGGAGGGCGAACCGAAGACGCTGAAGGAGATCGGTGAGATGATGGGGCTCTCGCGCGAGCGCATCCGGCAGATCGAAGCCCAGGCGCTCGAGAAACTGAATCGCTCGCAGAAATGCCAGCAACTCCAGGGCTACCTGAATTGAACGATGGATTCTGAGGAAGGGCCGGTGAACGAGGCGACCGAAACGCGCTGCCCCGCGTGCGGCGGCACCGGATTTGCCATCGTGGACGTCGACGGGACGACGCGGGCTCGCCCCTGCTCCTGCCGGCGTCCGGCGGGGCCCGGCTCGGCGCTCGAATCGTTCATCGAGCGCGCCCGCATTCCTTCGCGCTACAGGGAGTGCGAGTTCGCCAATTTCGATGCGTACGGCAAGCACGCTTTCTCTCTGGCCAACGCCAAGGCGAGGACGATGCGCTACGCGGACGAGTACCCCCTCAGTGACAACGGCCTGCTCCTGATGGGGCCTCCCGGCGTGGGCAAGACCCACCTCGCCGTCGCGTCTCTGCGGCGGCTCATGGTCGACAAGGGGGTGCCCTGCCTCTTCTGTGACGTGCAGGATCTCCTTCGGGCCCTGCAGGCCACCTTCGATCGTCCTTCGGGACTCAACGAGCTCGAGATTCTGCAACCGGTTCTCGCCACGGAGGTCGTCCTCCTGGATGATCTCGGGGGCCGGCAGTTCAGCCCCTGGCTGGAGGAAACTCTCGCCCACATCGTCACGACGCGATACAACGACAGAAAGGCCACCCTCGTGACGACCAATTACCTGGACGAGCCGGCACAGCGGAATCTGCCGACGCTCCGGGACCGCATCGGTCCCCGGGTCCGCTCCCGCCTGCACGAGATGTGTCATCTCGTCTTCGTGGAAGCGGACGATTTCCGCAGCCAGATCAAGCTGGCGGATCACTATCCGCTCTCGCGGAGACCGCCGCGAAAAGAGGACGCGCCATGAGCGCGCGGACCCTGGATGCACTGATACTGGCCGGAGCCAGGACGCCCATGGCCACCTACAACACGCATTTCCGGGACATTCCGGAGACGGAGCTCGGGGCGATCGCGGCGCGCGAGGCTCTCGCGCGCTCGGGGATCGCCGCGGACCGCATCCAGCACGTCATCTTCGGCAACGCCATGCAGACGAGCGCGAACGCCATCTACGGGGCCCGCCACGTGGGACTCAAGGCGGGGGTCCCCGAATCGGTCCCGGCTCTCACCGTCAACCGGCTCTGCGGGTCGGGGATCCAGTCGATCGTCTCCGCCGCACAGCTGATCGCGCTCGGCGAGGCGGATGCGGTTCTGGCGGGCGGCATGGAGAACATGACGCAGGCCCCCCACGTGGCGCGCGGTCTGCGATCGGGCACCCGGATGGGGCACATCGCGCTGGAGGATTCGCTGGTGACGGGCCTCATGGACAGCCATTGCGGAT
>JBFGDZ010000060.1:0-18763 GCA_041580375.1 Candidatus Polarisedimenticolia bacterium | reverse complement strand
GCTTGAGGGGAACCGCGGCGATGGCGCCTGTCTGCACTGCGGGGATCACTCGACCGAATGGGTCTATCTGGCCCGCGCCTACTGATCGCGATCGCGATCCTCTGCCTCGTCGTTCCGGCCGAGGCCGCCGGGAGGCTCGCGGCGGCTCCCGATGAGCCTGGCACTCCGACCGGGACCGCCGCAGCGCCCGCGGAGGAGGCCACCGGAGAGCCTCTCGAGGCCGGTCCGGTCGCCGTGCGCTTCCTCGAGCCGGCGCCTCCCGGGCTGATCCTCGGAGATACGCGCATCACGCTGGAGGCGACCACATCCCCCGACGCCCGCATCGTGCGCGTCGAGGTCTTCGCCGACCGGACCCTCCTGACGATCCTGGAGCGCCCGCCGTACACCTTCACCTGGAATGCCGGTGCGCGATTCCTGCGCCGGGTGCTCCACGCCGTCGCCACCGACTCGGCCGGACGGACGGGCGAGACGCGGCTCGTCGTGCGTCCGCTGTACATCGGCCAGTACGAGGAGGTCCGGCTGGTGAACGTCTACGCGACGGTTCGCGACGGCGCCGGACGCGCCGTTCGCGACCTGAGCCGAAACGACTTCGAGATCCTCGAAGACGGCGTTGCGCAGACCATCAGCCACTTCACGTCGGCGCACGTCCCCCTGACCGTCGCGCTCCTGATCGACGCCAGCAACAGCATGAACCTGGGAGGAAAAATCGATCTGGCCCGCCGCGCCGCGGAGGATTTCGTCGAGCGGGCCGACCCCGAAGATCGCCTCATGGTGCTGCACTTCAACGATGCGCTGCACGGCGCGGCGCGTCCCGCCGCCGGGCCGCGCGAGCTCAAGGAGGCGATCCAGGGCATCCGCGCCGAGGGAGGCACCGCGCTGTACGACGCGATCCACAGGACGGCCCGATCGCTCGACGACGTCGAGGGGCGGCGCGCCATCGTCCTGCTCTCCGACGGTCGGGACCAGGCTCTCGCCGACAACGAGCCGGGCAGCCTGCACCTGTTCGAGGAGGCGCTCGAGACCGCGCATCGGGCGGAGGTCGCGATCTACGCGATCGGGCTGGGCCACCATCTCGAGCGCGAAATGGATCTGCGGCGCGTTCGCAGCCTGCGGGAGATTCTCGAGACCTTCGCCAAGGAGACGGGGGGGCGGCCCTATTTCCCCACCCGCGCCCGACAGCTCTCCCGGGTCTACCGTGAGATCGCGGACGACCTGAAAACCCAGTACACGCTCGCCTACTCGTCCACGAACCCCCTTCGCGACGGCCGTTGGAGGGCGATCAAGGTGCGCGTCAAGCGCCCGGAACTTCACGTCGACGCGCGCGCCGGTTACTACGCGCCGGGGCCGATGGTTCGCTGAGCGGGGGTCGGGGGGGGGGCGCGAGCGCCCGGATCAGTTGAAGATCCAGAGACGGCGGAGCTGCGACATCCAGCGGTTGATCCGACGCTCGCGCGCGGTGAGAAGCTCGGGGGCCAGGCGCGATTTCCACTTCAGGATCGCGGAGATGTCGATCCATCGGAACAGCGGAAACACGATTCGGCCACCGAGAGCGCGGGGCCGGAAGCAGAAGGAGGCGTTGAAGTCGATGATGCAGGGATGACCGTCCCGGGTCACGAGGATGTTGTCCCGCTTTCTCAGATCCATGTGCGCGACGCCCAGACGGTGCATCAGATCGACGAGGCGGGACAGCCGATCGAACATCACGGCGCGGCTCCCGGGATTCTTCTCGCACCAGCGGGTGATGCGCTCCCCCTCCATGCGTTCCATCAATACGCCGTAGGGCCCTACGCGGCCGTGGTACTCCGGCACGCCGGGCAGGTGGCGCAGGCGCTCGAGCGCGCGGATCTCGCGCCGCACCTGGACGCGGCCCAGGAGCCGCGTGGCCCAGGATTTGTCGCCGAAATCCTTCAGGATGACGTGACCGTGACCCTGGGGGACCTTCTTGATGTCGGCCTTGCCTCGGCCTCCCTTGCGGAGGAGGATGGGGGGGGCCTCGGTCTCGGCCCGCAGGCCGATGCTCAATGACATGGACGGAACCTGTACAATCTTCGCCCGGCTATGAGTTCACGGCATTCTACCACAACGTCCGGAGGCCGACCCGGGGGCGCGCACCCGGGCATCACGCGGGATGCTCTGAATCGGCTGCCCCGCCGTCGCCTCCACGCGGGACGCAACGTCTCCAAGGCGACCATCGACCTCATCGAGATCGACGGCCGGCCCGTGATCCTGAAGGACCTCGCGGAGCGTCCCTGGCCCGTGCGGGCGCTGCTCGGCCCCTGGATGCTCGATCGCGAGGTCCGCGCGTACGGGCGCCTCGAGGGGCTTCCGGGCGTTCCGGAGCTGATCGGACGGATCGATCGGCAGGCACTGCTGCTGGAATACGTGCCGGGCCCGGACCTCGGGGCGCTCCGGCCGGGCGAGATCGATGCGCTGTTCTTCGACCGGCTCGAGCGCCTGATCACCGCCATGCATGCGCACGGCGTCGCGCACGGCGATCTGAACCGCAGCGATGTCCTCGCCGGTCCCGAAGGGCGGCCGTACGTCGTCGATTTCTCGACCGCCGTCCTGGCGGCGCGCCGCTCCGCCTCGCCCCGCGGTCTTCTCTTCGCCCGGGTCTGCCGCATGGATCGGCGGTCGATCGCCAAATTACGCCGCCGGTTTCTTCCCGGGTCCTCGTCGCCCGTCCCGCAGCGCCGCGGGCTGCACCGGATCGGGGCCGGGCTGAAGCGCCTGATCGACCGGCTGCGCGGCCGACGACCGTGAGCGCATGAGTTCCGTCATGCTCCCGGAGCCGGCGGGATTGTGGTAGCCTCCCCCTGCCCGTCCTCTGGAGCGAACGATGATCAAGGATGTCCGCACCAAGCCGCTGAAGGTGATACCCGACGAGCGCGGCCGGCTGATGGAGGCCCTGCGCAGCGACGATGAGCTGTTCATCAAGTTCGGACAGGCCTACATCACCACGGCCTATCCGGGGGTGGTGAAGGGCTGGCACTATCACAAGATTCAGACCGATCACTTCGTCGCGATCCGTGGCATGTTCAAGGTCGTTCTGTACGACGATCGCAAAGACTCTCCGACGCGTGGCGAGGTGAACGAGTTCTTCATGGGCATGCACAACCCGATCCTTCTCCAGATTCCGCCGATGGTGCTTCACGGCTTCAAGGCGATCGGAACGGAGGAGGCGATCATGCTCAACATGCCCACCGAGGTCTACCGCTACGACGCGCCCGACGAGTTCCGCGTCGATCCGCGAAGCCCGGAGATTCCCTACGACTGGTCCCTGAAGGAGAAGTGACCCATGAAGGGCGTGATCCTGGCCGGAGGCCTCGGCACCCGCTTGCACCCCCTCACGAAGATCACGAACAAGCACCTGCTGCCGATCTACGACCGGCCCATGATCCACTACCCGCTCATGACCCTCGTCGGGGCGGGCATCGAGGACATTCTCATCGTCACGGGAGGCAATCACGCCGGCGAGTTCCTTCGCCTGCTCGGCAATGGCCGCGAGTTCGGTCTCAAGGACATCGCCTACACGTATCAGGAGGGCGAGGGCGGCATCGCGCAGGCGCTCTCGCTCGCGCGTCATTTCGCCGATGGCGACCGGATCGTCGTGATCCTGGGCGACAACATCATCGAGGGCGGTATCCGCGCGCAGGTCTCCGCCTTCCGCGAGCAGGAGCGCGGGGCTCGTCTTCAGCTGAAGAAGGTGCCCGATCCGCAGCGTTTCGGAGTCCCCGAGCTGCGCGACGGCCGCATCGTCCGGATCGAGGAGAAGCCTCCCCGTCCGAAATCGGAGTACGCCGTCACGGGCATCTACATGTATGACGAGACGGTATTCGACATCATCGACACGCTCCGGCCCTCGGCCCGCAACGAGCTCGAGATCACCGACGTCAACAACATCTACATCGAGCGCCAGCAGCTTCACCACGACGTTCTCGAAGGGTGGTGGACCGATGCCGGGACCTATGAGTCGCTCTACCGGGCGAATCAGCTGGTCCGCGAGTCCGTCATCGAGAAGCTCACCGCCCGCATGGGCTGACCGGTCCTCCACATGTCTACTCATGTGCTCGTCACGGGCGGAGCCGGGTTCATCGGCTCCCATTACGTCCATCATCTGATCCGTCACCGGCCCGGCTGGCGCATCACGGTCCTGGACAAGCTCACCTACGCGGGGAATCCGAAGAACCTGTCCGGCCTGGAGGAATCTCCTGGCTACCGGTTCATCCGCGGCGACATCGCGTCCCGTGCCGACGTCGAGCGGGCGACGGAGGGCGGAGTGAACTATCTGTTCAACTTCGCCGCCGAGACCCACGTCGATCGCTCCATCGGGGACCCGGAAGGGTTCATCCGGACCGACGTGTTCGGGACCTACACTCTCCTCGAGGCGGCCCGCGCCCGCGGGCTCGATCGTTTCGTCCAGATCTCCACGGACGAGGTGTACGGCAGCGTCGAGCGCGGCTCCAGCCGCGAGGACGCGCCGCTCATGCCCTCCAATCCCTACTCGGCCAGCAAAGCGGCGGCCGATCGGCTGGCGTACTCCTATCACGCGACGTACGGACTTCCGGTCCTCATCACCCGGGCGTCGAACAACTTCGGCCCGAGGCAGTACCCGGAGAAGCTGATCCCGCTCTTCATCACCAATGCGCTCGAGGACCGTCCCCTGCCGCTCTACGGCGACGGCCAGAACATCCGCGACTGGCTGTTCGTTGAGGATCACTGCGACGCGCTCGATGTCGTCCTGGAGCGCGGCGAGCCGGGCGGCGTCTACAACATCGGCGCGGGTAACGAGCGTCGCAACGCCGACATCACGCGGCTGATCCTCGATCGATTGGGCAAGCCGGCGACCCTGGTGCGACACGTTCCCGATCGTCCGGGCCATGACCGGCGATACGCGCTCGACTGCGGCCGGTTGAGGGCGCTCGGATGGTCCCCCCGGGTGCCGTTCGAGCAGGGTCTCGAGGCCACGGTCGATTGGTACGTGCGCAATACCGGCTGGTGGAAGCCGATCAAGACGGGGGAATATCTGGAGTATTACCGAAAGCAGTATCGTCTCGACTGAGGCGCTCCCGCGCGCGGACGTCCAGCAGGCGGCCGTCGCGCGACAGGCGATAGGTGACCTCCAGGATCGGACGTCCCGCGCGCGAGGTATCCCAGTAAAGGAATCCGGCGGCGAGGTCCCGACCCTCCCGCCGGATGGTCATCGCCTCCGGAGGCGGATCCCGGAGGCCCTCGGCGATCCGCCGCATCTTCTCTTCGCTCGGCCGCGCCTCTTCGATCTCCCTCACGTCCGATTCCGTCACGATCAGCTCCGGGTACAGGCCCGCCACGCGCATGTGGCAGCCGATCATCGAGGGCGCGCTGGCCGTGTCGATCTCGAGTTCCTCCCGGGCGATGAACCGATTCAGCCGGCTCCACACTTCGGATTCGTCCTCCGGCGGCACGCGATTGAAATTCCTGAGCGTCTCGACGCGCAACCCGGTCACGCCCAGCAGCCGCCACTGCCCCTCGCAATCCTCCGTGCAGACGACGTACAGGTGGCGCCCCCGCAGCGGGGGGCAGATCACGCGATCGACGAGCGCTTCGGAGACCGGGCCGGGATAGATGGCCACGAACGCGACGACGCGTCGGCGCAGTCCCTCGGGCGGCTGCAGGACACCCGTGAACCAGACGAGGAATGCGATGACGGCCGCGATCAACGCTCCCAGGGCCACCCGCAGGATCCTCATGCCCGACCTCACGATGACGCGTTCATTGACAGCGGCCGTGCGCTCCATTACGATGCCGCCGCTTCACGGGGGAATCGTGCCGGAGCGCAGCAGAATCCTGGGACAGGTGCGGCTGGCGGCCCTGTACGCCTTCCTGATCGTCCTGGTGCTCCTGTCGCGCCCGACGCCCCTGACCCTGGCTGCCGGCGCGATCGCGGTCGTCATGGGCGAGGGGATCCGCATCTGGGCCGCGGGTCATCTCGTCAAGTCTGTCCGGCTCGTCACCTCCGGGCCCTACGCGCACACTCAGAGCCCTCTCTACCTCGGACGACTCCTGATCCTGACCGGGCTGGGCATCGCGGCGCGGCACGAGACGTATCTCAACCTGGCGGCGCTCGCGATCGGGTACGCCGTCTTCTTCATTTATTACATGCCTAGAAAGCTGCGCGTCGAGGGAGGCCGGCTCGCCCGGCTCCACGGTCCCGCGTACGACCAGTACGCGCGCAGCGTCCCGGCCCTCTTCCCGTCCCTCACGCGGTACCCCGGGGAGCGCGCGCCTTGGTCGTTCCGACAGATGGTGTCGAATCAGGAGCCGCTCGTCGTTCTCGGAGTGCTCGCGGCCCTCGGAGCCCTCTATTGGAGGATGGCGCACGGCTGATCGTCCGTCGCGATCGTCCTCACGCACGCACCGCCTCTCTGGACCTCGCCGCCCGCGAGCGACCATAGCAAATGGCCGGATCGCGGTCAACGCGACGCGCGCGCGGGGCGCGGTCCCCAGGCGATGCGGATCCCCAGGGGCGCCGGCGTGATGGAGACGCGCGCGGCCCGATCCCTCCAGTCGCGACCGCCCCGCCTCGAGTCGACGATCAGTCTGCCCATCGTCAGGCCGTTCGCATAGCCCAGGAAGACGTCGGGCAGGTAGTGATCGTTCGCGTTGACCCGCTGCAGGGCGACGAGCCCGGCGGTCCCGTAGAGCCCCCACGCCCCGAAACGTTTCCAGAATCGCCGGCGCGGCGGATCATCCGGCTCGACCCGCAGATGGCGATCGATGATCGGCGCCAGCATCGAGGCCGCGATGGAGACATCCCCCGAAACGCCGTGGCCGTCGGTATCGAGGAAGCGCATGCTCTCGCCCACGCGCGGGCGCTCGCTGGCGAGCGCGGTGCCGCCGACGCCGGCCATGAAGTACGCGCTCGCCACGCTCTCCAGGAGGATCTGAGCCGTCTCCCTCCGATAGCCGGAATCGCCTATGCGCCCCGCCAGGTAGAACCCGAGCGCCGCGACCGGGACCGACGCACCCTTGCCCATGTTGCGCGCCCCGTCCAGAACCGAGTCGACGGTGTCGCTTCGGTTCCGTTGCGCCGCGTCGCGCACCTCCTCCCGCACCAGATAGAGCGCGGCCGCGGTTCCCGCCACCCACGCCACGCGCGCCCAGCCGCGGCGATCCAGATGCCAGGGGCGCGTGAAGACGTAGCGGGCGTCCCGTCCGGCCTGCCGCCACCCGAGCGGCGCGTCGGGCTCGTTCCTGCGCGCCTCCCCGCCCGCGGTCGGCCCGCCGGCGGCGAGGATCGCGACGAGCGCGCCCGCGGCGCCGCGACGCAGACACCGGCGCGCCGGCTTCGCGTTCATCATGTCCGCAGGCTCCCGGGATTGACGCCCGGCGGCGCGACGTTCTCGATCGGGATCTCGTGCCGCGAGGCGGCGCGCGCCGAGCGGGCGGGTTCGAGCGACGGCAGGCCCTGGGCGGCGGCCAGGAGATAGACGATCGCGGATCCGGCCGCGAGCACGCCGAGGGCCGCACCATGGCGGCCGCTCCCCGCCGCGGCCATCGCTCCGGCTGCAGTGCACAGTGCGATCAGGATTATCGGGCGTAGCGGCCTCATCGCCTCGGACGACTCGCCGGAGACGTACCATGAGACACCTCCGAGGACCGCCAGAACACCGCACGCCACGGACCAGCGCACGATCCGGCCGACCGGCGACGGATCCCAGCCGTACAGGGCCGTGTCCCAGAGCCGCGCGACGATCAGGGCGAGCCAGGGAAGCAGGGGCAGTCCGGACGATGCGGGCCCCGCCACCGGCAGGAACACGGCGGCCAGGAGGATCGGGCCCCAGGCCATCACGTAAAGGACGCTCGGATCGGCCCGCGTGCCGCGCCGCGGCAGAATGTGCAGGATCGCGCCCGGCAGCAGGATGAGCCAGGGCAGGAACGCGATCGCGGATCCCATCGCCGCGCCGACGAACCCGGGCCCCGCGTCGCCGGGGATCCCGACCGTCCGGACATCGCCGGCCAGGCTCGCGAGCGGTCCCGCCGGCTCCCCGCCGGAGAGGCCGGAGACCAGGATCCAGAGCGCCGGCGGGAGGAGCCCGATGGCGCCGAACAGTCCCCAGCCGGAGCCGCGCAGAGGGCCCGGGTCGCGCCGGGCCGCCAGAAAGGCGAGGCAGGACATGACGGGAATCAGCAGGCCCGCGACACCGCCGGCGAGCGTCGCCAGACCGGCCGCGAGGCCCGCGAGACCCATCCAGCGTCCCGCCTCACCGGAGCCGTGCGCGCGGTGAAACGCGTACGCGGCCAGCAGCAGGAGACAGGTCCACAGCATCTGAGGGCGCGCCCACCGGGCGTCCACGAAGAAGCCGAACGCGGTCGCCAGAACGATCGCCGCCAGCGCACCGGTGCGCCGGCCGAACAGATCGCGTCCGAGATGGAACAGGATCAGGATCACGCCCAGCGCGGCGAGGCTCGACGGCAGACGCAGTGTGAACGCGTCGACGCGGCCTCCGGAGATCGCGGCCGCCGACGCCAGCCAGTGGTAGAGAGGCGGAGACGCGGGAGCCTCGTCCGCGCCCGGAGTGAGCCATCTCCCCTCCTGCACCACGGCCCCGACGATGGCCGCCGCCCGCGTCTCGTCCGGTGCTCGAAGATCGCGGCCGCCGAGATTGGCGGAGATGAGGAGAAGCGAAAGGGGCACGAACAGGAGCATGGAGCTCCGATCGCTGCGGAACATGCGGACGGCGAGCGACACCCTTCACCTGTCGTGGCGGACGAGCGCTCCGCCCTCAGACGATCGACGCCCGGGGCTCCGGATCGTCGTCCCGGAACTGCAGCGCGTGCAGACGTGCGTAGGCGCCCTCGCGCGCGAGCAGATCGACGTGCGTACCCTGCTCGACGATGCGTCCCTCGTCCAGAACCAGGATGCGGTCCGCGCGCCGCACCGTCGAGAGGCGGTGCGCGATGACGAACACCGTCCGCCCCCGGATCAGATTCTGCAGAGCCTCCTGCACCTCCGCCTCCGACTCGCTGTCCAGCGACGAGGTCGCTTCGTCCAGAATCAGGATCGGGCTGTCCTTCAGGATGGCCCGGGCGATCGAGAGCCGCTGGCGCTGTCCGAGAGAAAGCCGGTGCCCCTCCTCGCCCAGGGCGGTGTCGTATCCCCTGGGCATCTGGGAGATGAACGAATCGGCGTGGGCGGAGCGCGCCGCCTCCACGATCCGATCCAGCGGGATCTCGTCCCGCCCGTAAGCGATGTTCTCGCGGACGGTCCCATCGAACAGGATGACGTCCTGGGTCACAAGGCCGATCTGACCGCGCAGCGAGCGCACCGTGACGTCGCGGACGTCGTGGCCGTCGATCAGGAGGGCGCCCGAGGTCGCATCGTGGAAACGGGGGAGCAGGTTGACGAGCGTCGTCTTTCCGGCCCCGCTCCGGCCGACGATGGCGACCACCTCGCCCCGCGCCACTCTCAGATCGATGGCGTTCAGGACGGGCCCCGCACCGTATCCGAACGAGACGGCGCGGAACTCGATGCTTCTGCCGAACGGCGGAAGATCGCGCGCGCCCGGCTTCTCACGGACGTCGCTCACGCTGTCCATGATCTCGAAGGATCGGCGGGCCGCCGCGATCGCCTGCTGCACTTCGTTGTTGATCTTGGCGAGCCCTTTCATCGACGCGAAGACCATGAAGAGAACCACGGCGAATGTGATGAACTCACCCGGACTCAACTTGCCGACCGCGATGCGCTGGGAGGCGTAGGCCAGCAGGGTCGCCCCACCGAGAGCGCCCATCATCTCCATGATGGGCGCGGTCATCGAGACGATGCGGGCCGCCCGTTTCTCCGCCCGAAGGACCCGCACGAGCGCCTGATCGAAGCGCCCGATCTCGTAATCCTCCATTCCGAAGGCCTGCACGATCCGCGTCCCGCGGATTCCTTCCTTCATGATCCCGACCATGTCGCCCAGCCTCTCCATGCTGCGGTGGCTGATGTTCTTGAGCCGGATTCCCAGCCGCGCCACCGGAAAGATGATCAGGGGCAATAGGACGAGACCGAAGACGGCCAGCCTCCAGTTGAGGTAGAAGAGCCAGAGAACCTGTCCGATGACCAGAGCGCCCAGCCGGAACGTCTCGGCGAGGTCGCTGGAGATCGTGCGCTGGAGCCGGGCGACGTCTCCCAGAATCCTGGAGATCAACTGTCCCGAGGACGTCCGCGAAAAGAACGCCAGCGATTGTCTCTGCATGCGCGCGTAGAGGTCCCTGCGCAGGTCCCGCACGGCGAACAGGCCGGCCGATCGGGTCAGATACGACGTGGCGTACGTGAAGAGGCCCTTCAGGGACATGAGAAGGACGAGCAGGATTGAAACGAGGATCGCCGTCCCCGATCGACCCTCCCGGATCCGATCGGCGAAGCGATCGAGGGCGGGAACGAACCGCGCCACGGTGTCGAAGGAGCGACGGGCGTCCTGCAGAAAGCTGATCTTGCCGCCCGTGGCGGCGGGCCCCAGGGCATCCGGCTGGAAGACTTCGTCGAAGATCGGCTGGATCAGACTGAAGAGCCCGATCAGGCAGATCGAGACGAGGACCGCGCTGATCGACGCCGCCACGAGGCGCCCCAGGTAAGGACGCACATACCGCAGCACCCTCAGGAGATCTCTCATCGAGGCTCAGCGGGGGTGGATCTCGAGCGGGCTGAAGAAGTACGCGACCTCGAAGCGGGCGGTCTCGGGAGCGTCCGAGCCGTGCACGATGTTTTTCTCGATCGATGACGCGAAGTCCTTGCGGATGCTCCCGGCGGCCGCTTTGGAGGGATCGGTCGCCCCCATCAGCTCGCGGACCCTGCCGATCGCCCCCTCTCCCTCGAGCACCATCGGCACGATCGGTCCGCTCGTCATGAACGATACCAGAGACGAGAAGAACGGTCTCTCCCGGTGCACGTGGTAGAAGCCCGCGGCCTGCTCCAGGCCGAGGCGGACCATCTTCAGCGCCACCACCCGCAGGCCCGCGGATTCGAACCGGCGCACGACCTCGCCCACGAGATTGCTCCCGACCCCGTCCGGTTTCACGATTGCGAGCGTCCGCTCGATGTTCATCGTCCTCCCTTCCCACGTTGAACGGGTCAGGCGACCAGCCGGGCCACGGCGTCGCCGATCTCCGCCGGGCTCGCGAGCACATGGGCGCCCGCATCCTTGAGGGCGGCCATCTTCTCGGCCGCGGTCCCCTTTCCTCCGGCGATGATCGCTCCGGCATGCCCCATGCGACGGCCGGGCGGCGCCGTCTGGCCGGCGATGAAGGTGACCAGCGGCACCTCGAGCTCCTCCCGGGCGAACTGCGCGGCCTCCTCCTCGGCGCCCCCTCCGATCTCTCCGATCATGACCACCGCCCTCGTCGCCGGGTCGTCGCGGAACAATTCGAGGGCATCGACGAACGTCGTCCCGATGATCGGATCGCCTCCGATCCCGATGCAGGTCGTCTGGCCGATCCCGCGTCGGCTCAGCTGCGCCACGGCCTCGTAGGTCAGGGTTCCGCTCCTGGAGACGACCCCGACCGGACCGGGGCGATGGATGAACCCGGGCATGATTCCGACCTTGCTCCGCCCCGGCGAGATCACGCCCGGGCAATTCGGTCCGATGAGCCGCACCGGCCGGTTCTTCAGGGCGGCCCGCACGACGACCATGTCGGTCACCGGGATCCCCTCGGTGATGCAGACCACGAGTTCGACCCCCGCGTCCGCCGCTTCGAGAATGGCGTCCGCCGCGGCGGCGGGGGGCACAAAGATCAAAGAGACGTTCGCGCCCTGGATCTCCACCGCCTCCTTCATCGTGTCGTACACGGGAACGTCATCCTGTTTCGCCCCTCCGCGCCCGGGCGTCACGCCGGCGACGATCCGCGTGCCGTACTCGGCGCACTGGCGGGCGTGGAAGCTTCCCTCGCGCCCGGTGATGCCCTGCACGACCACGCGACTCCGGTCATCGACGAGAACGCTCATTTCGCCTCCGCCAGCCCGACCACTTTCTGCGCTGCGTCGAGCATTCCATCGGCGAGGACGAGGTTGAGCTTCGCCGAGCTCAGAATCGCGCGTCCTTCCTCGACGTTGGTGCCGTCGAGCCGCACGACCATGGGCACCTTGAGATCCGCCTTGCGGGCCGCGTCGACGATGCCGCGAGCCAGAATGTCGCACCGGAGGATCCCGCCGAAGATGTTGATCAGGACGGCCCGGACGTCATCGTCCGAAAGCAGGATCCGGAACGCGGCCGCCACCTGGTCTGCGCTTGCGCCCCCTCCGACGTCGAGGAAGTTGGCCGGCTCGCCGCCCACGTGCTTGATGATGTCCATCGTGGCCATCGCGAGCCCCGCACCGTTGACCATGCAGCCGACGTTGCCCTGCAGTTTGATGTAGTTCAGCGAATGTGCCGACGCCTCGATCTCGAGCGGCTCCTCCTCGTCGGTGTCCCGCATCTCCCGGATCTCGGGATGACGGAAGAGCGCGTTGTCGTCGAAGTTCATCTTGGCGTCGAGGGCCACAACTCCGCCGCCGCCCGTGATCACGAGGGGATTGATCTCCGCGAGGGAAGCATCGGTCTCGACGTAGGCGCGGGAGAGCGATCGGGTGATCCGCTCGAACCGCCTGACCGCCTCCCCCGAAACCCCGAGGGCGCGGGCCAGCTTGCGCGTCTGGAACGGCCGAAGGCCGAGGAGCGGTTCGATCGGCTCCTTCAGGATGGCGGAGGGGTCGCGCCGGGCGACCTCCTCGATCTCGACGCCCCCTTCGCCGCTCGCCATCAGCACGGGGCACCCACGGCTCCGATCGAGCGTGATCCCGATGTAGATCTCGCGCTCGATCTCCAGCGGCTCCTCGACCAGCAACCGGCGGACGACCCGTCCCTGCGGACCGGTCTGCGGCGTCACCAGCGTCATGCCGATCAGCTTGCGGGCGATCCGCTCGGCCGCGGACGGATCGTCGGCGATCTGGATGCCGCCTCCCTTGCCGCGCCCCCCCGCGTGGATCTGCGCTTTGAGGACGCATCGACCGCCCAGGCGGCCCGCGATCGACGCGGCGTCCTTCGGATTGAAGGCGACCTCGCCGCGCGGCACGTCGACACCGAAACGGCTCAGGACCTGTTTCGCCTGATACTCGTGGATTTTCACGCTCTCTCCGGCAAGGGGCCTCTATATAGCATCGGCCCCCGATCGTGTCAAACCCTTGTTTTGACAGCCTTTCTGGGCTCTGCTACGATGCGCGGTCCGACAGGGAGGCCGCGTGCGCTCGGAGGATTACGAACCCGCATGAGGTCCCGTTCTTCCGTTCCCGCGGGCGTCGCGATCGCGCTGCTCCTGCTCCCGGCGGGGGGCGCCTCGTCATCGCCCGCCTCCCTTCCAGCCCTGGCGCAACGCATCGAGTCCCTGCTGCGATCTCCGGTCCTCCGGCCGCAGGAAACGGGATTGATCGTCGTGGTCCTGCCGGAAGGGCGGGTCCTGTACGAGAAGAACGCCGATCGTCCCCTCAAGCCGGCGTCCACGCTGAAGATCGTGACGAGCGCGGCCGCCCTGTCTCTGCTCGGCCCGGAGTTCTCCTTCGAGACGATCCTCTACGCCGACGCGCCGCCCGACGCCGCGGGGCACGTCACGGGCGATCTGTACGTGCGGGGCTCGGGCGCTCCGGATCTCGTGAGCGAGGCATGGTGGCTCATCGCCCGCCGGCTCGCGGTCGTCGGCATCCGCCGGGTGCGGGGTGATCTGGTGGGCGACGAGACGTTTTTCGACGCGGTCCGGAGACCGCCCGGCTGGCCGCCCGCGACGGACGACTCGGCGTACAATGCGCCGATCGGAGCCCTCTCCTGCAACTTCAACGCGGTCGCCGTGACCGTCGTCCCCGCCGCGCGGCTCGAAGATTCTCCGCGGGTCTTTCTGGAGCCGGCGTCATCGTACTTCGGCGTCGTCCAGCGGGCCGTCACGACGGAGCGCCCCACCTCCCTTTCGGTCTCTCGCGTGGTCCGCGACGGGCGCAATACCGTCATTCTCGGCGGCCAGGTGCGCCGATCCGATGCGCCGTTGACCTTCTACCGCTCGGTGGACGAGCCGGCCCTGTATGCTCTCCACGCGTTCCGCGACATCGCTCGGGCCGAGGGCATCATCGTCGATGGAACCGCCCGCATCGGTCCGGTGCCCGAAAACGCGGTGGAGATCCACCGGCACGTCTCGCGGCCGCTCGGGATCCTCGTGCGCGACATGAACAAGCACAGCAACAACTTCATGGCCGAGTCGCTGGTCAAGACGCTCGGCGCGACCCTTTCCGGCCGGCCCGGAACGACGGAGATCGGGCTGCGCGTCATCGAAGACTATCTCGTCGGGATCGGGCTCGATCCGGACGGCGCCACTCTCGCCGATGGATCCGGCCTCTCGAAAATGAACCGCGTCCCGCCGCGGCTGGTGGCCGGTGTCCTCGCGGCCGCCGCGGGGGATTTCTCCATCGGGCCTGACCTCGCGGCCTCGTTCCCGATCGGGGGAGCCGACGGGACGCTGCAGGATCGCTTCGCCGGGGATCCGTTGAAACGGCGCGTGCGCGCCAAGACCGGTCGGGTGTTCGGCGCGCGCGCCCTGGCCGGTTACGTCGAGAATGCTTCCGGCCGGCGATTCGCGTTCGCGCTGCTGGCGGACCGCCCCCGCGGATCGAGCGCCGCGGTGGAGCACGCTCTCGACCGCATCGTGGCCGCCATCGCGGACAGCACGGACGATGAGATCGTCCCGCTCCTCGAGACCCCCATGGGCGGGGGGCCCTAGAGCGGCAGCTTTCCGATCAGCGCGCGCACGGCTTCGGCGGACCGATCGAGGGCGGTCTTCTCCTCGTCGGTCAGCTTGATCTCGATGACCTTCTCCATGCCCGCGGCGCCGAGCCGCGCCGGAACACCCAGGAAGACGTCCCGGTATCCGTACTCGCCCTGCAGATAGACGGCGCAGGGCAGGATGCAGTGCGTGTCGTGCAGCACGGCCTCGACCATCTGCACGATCGAGCTCGCCGGCGCGTAGTAGGCGCTCCCGCTCTTCAGGAGATTCACGACCTCGATGCCGCCGTCCCGGGTGCGCTGCACGATCGCGTCGATCGTCTTCTTCGGCATGAGCTCGGTGATGGGGATCCCCGCCACGGTGGAGTAGCGCGGCAGCGGGACCATCGAATCTCCGTGCCCCCCCAGGACGAAGGCGTGCGTGTTGCCGACGGAGACGCCGAGCTCCTCCGCGATGAAGAAGCGCATCCGTGCCGAGTCGAGAATTCCCGCCATGCCGACGACCCGCTCGCGGGGAAAGCCGCTCGTCTTCAGCGCCGTGTACGCCATGGCGTCGAGCGGATTGCTGACGACGATCAGAACGGCGTCGGGCGATCGACGGGCGACTTCCCTGGTGACCGCGCGGACGATCTCGAAATTCGCCTTGAGGAGATCGTCGCGGCTCATGCCCGGCTTCCGCGGCAGTCCCGAGGTGATGACCACGACGTCCGATCCGGACGTCTCCTCGTAGCCGTTGCTGCCCGTGAGGCGGACGTCGTAGCCGTCCACCGGTCCCGCCTCGTTGAGATCGAGAGCCTTCCCCTGCGGCAGACCCTCGACGATGTCCACGAGAACGACGTCCGCCAACCTCCGCAATGCGACCCTCTCCGCCGTGGAGGCGCCGACGTTCCCGGCTCCGATGATCGAGACCTTCCTGTTCATCTGACCGTCTCCTTCCTCCCCTCTCCTGCGTGCATCGACCTCACCGCTATACGTCCATTCCGGCGATGATGGAGTCGGCGAACTCCGAGCACTTCACCGTCTCCGCCCCCTCCATCTGCCGCGCCAGGTCGTAGGTGACCCGTCGTGACCGGATCGCGCTCTCGATCCCCTTCACGATGAGCCGCGCGCCCTCGTCCCAGCCCAGATGCTCGAGCATCATCGCGCCGGAGAGGATCAGCGACCCCGGATTGACCTTGTCCTGCCCGGCGTGCTTGGGCGCCGTGCCGTGCGTCGCCTCGAACACCGCCGCCTCGTCCCCGACATTCGCCCCCGGCGCCATCCCCAGCCCGCCCACCTGGGCGGCCGCAGCGTCCGACAGATAATCCCCGTTCAGATTGGGGGCCGCGATGACCGAATACTCCGCCGGACGGACCAGGATCTGCTGGAACATCGAATCGGCGATTCGATCCCGGATGATGACCTTGCTGCGAGGAACCGTCGCTCCCAGCTTGAGGGCCTCCTCTTCGGTCAGTGTGTATTCCGCGAACTCCTCCTTCGCGATCTGGTAGCCCCACTCCTTGAACGCGCCCTCCGTGAACTTCATGATGTTGCCCTTGTGCACGATGGTGACGCTGGGCTTCTTGTGCTCGATCGCGTAGCGGATCGCCTTGCGCACGAGCCGGCGGCTCGCTTTCGCGCTCATCGGTTTCACGCCGATGGCCGAGTCCGGGGCGACGTCGCACCCCATCTCGCGATTGAGGAAATCGATCACGCGACGGCACTTCTCGGATCCCTCGCGCCACTCGATGCCGGCGTACACGTCCTCCGTGTTCTCCCGGAAGATGATCAGGTCGACACGATCGGGACGGCGCAGCGGCGACGGGACGCCTTCGAAGTACCGCACCGGGCGGATGCACGCGTAGAGATCCAGCTCCTGCCTCAAGGTGACGTTCAGGCTTCGGAAGCCGCCGCCGATCGGCGTCGTCAGAGGCCCCTTGATCGCGACCTTGTAGTGACGGATCGCTTCGAACGTATCCTGCGGGAGCCACTCCCCGTAGCGGTCCCGGGCCTTGCCTCCGGCGTAGACTTCGAACCAGTGGATGCGGCGGGAGCCGCCGAAGGCCTTGTTGACGGAGGCATCGATCACGCGCCGGGCCGCCGCCCAGATGTCCGTGCCGATGCCGTCCCCCTCGATGAACGGGACGACCGGACGGTCCGGGACCTTCAACCTGCCGTTCTCGAACTCGATGAGATCGCCTTCGAGAGGGAGGTTCAGCTTCTCGAATTTCAAGGCGGATTCCTCCCTCCGAAGTCACGCGCCCTTTCGAGAGTCAAAGCCGCATCATTCCCCGGGTCGTCCGAAGGACGCTCGCTCTGCGGAGAGGTTTCATCTATAGCATACGGTCCCGGGGGTGTCAACGAACTCGGCCGTACCCTGAGCGCCGGAATGCCCGTCCCGGCGGGGCGATCGGGGACGCGAGCTCAGTACTGGACGAGCGATCCTTCGAGCCGGGCCCGGCGGACGGCCCACCGGAATCCGAAGACGCCGAGGGGCAGAAGGACGATGGTGAAGATGAGGAGCGCCCGCAGATCGGGAAGCAGTTCCGAGAGCGGCGAGCCCAGAAGCAGGGCGCGGCGCATGGCGCGAAGCCCGTAGGTGATCGGGAGCAGCCGGGACGCCGCCTGCAGAAACGGCGGCATCGCCTCGACGGGAAAGAACACTCCGCCCAGGAGCGCCGAGCCGCTGGTCATGAGGAACGTGATCGGATCGCCCCTCTTCATGTAGAGCACGAAGGCGGCGGACAGGATTCCGATGCCCGAGAACGACATCACCATCAGGACCAGAACGATCAATCCCGAGAGCATGCCCTCGGGATGAATCACGATCCCGAACCAGAGCCACCCGATCAGGAGGTAGACGAGCGCCTTCAGCGAGGCCATGAGAAAGTCCCACAGCGCGGAGCCCAGCACGATGGACGAGACCGCCATGGGGGAGACGAGCATCGCCTCCAGCGTTCCGGTCGTCTGCTCGGTCCTGATCTTGTTGGCGAACGACAGGATCGACGAGGAGAGGAAGCTGAAGAAGGCCAGGTTGACGAGGATGTACGGCCAGTACGGAAGCCCGTCGAGACCCGGCGTCGTCGGCGGCGCGTCCACGATGTGCGCGACGAAATAGAAGATGAACACCGTCGACACGATTCCGAGGATCTGCAGGATGAACGACGTGCGGTACGAAACCTCGATGAGGAAGTCGCGCTTGAGAAACGCGCCGAGCGTTCCGAGCCGGGCGATCACGGGGTCCACTCCGGCGTCGGCGCGCGGTCCAGCAGATCGAACACCTCCTGCAGTCCCGGCTCGCGCCGCGAGCAGGAGAGGATCGTCCCGCGTCCGTCGAGGATGGCGCGCAGAAGATCGGAGAGCGCCTTCCCCCCGCGATCGATCTCGGCGAGGACCCGCACCGATCCCCCCGAGTGGTTCTCCGTCCGCGTCACCCACCGCCCGTCGCGGGGCATCTCGCGCAGGCCGGACACCACCAGGACGTACTGGTCGCGGCCCGGCAGACCTTCGGTGACGGCCGCGACGGTGCCCTGGCGGAGGATTCGGCCCCGATCGAGAATCGCGAGCCGCCCGCACATCTCCTCAGCCTCCTGCAGGTTGTGCGTCGCGAGCAGGATCGTCTTGCCCCGGCTCGCGTTGAGGCGCTCGCTCACGAAGCGCCGCAGGTGTTTGGCCGCAATCGGATCGAGGCTCCTCGTGGGCTCGTCCAGACAGAGGATGGCGGGATCGTGCAGCAGCGCGCGGGCGATCGCCAGCCTCTGCTTCATGCCGGATGAGTAGGCCATGAACTGCCGGTCCGCGACGTCGACCAGGTCCATCTCGCCGAGCAACGCGGAGCACCGATCCCGGGCCTCCGGGGCGCCCAGACCATACAAACGGGCGAAGAAATGGAGGTTCTCCCTCCCCGTGAGCCTCCAGTAAAAGGACCGCTCATCCGATGTGACGAATCCGATGGAGCGTTTCACGGGCTCGTTGCGCCGAGCCACGTCGAAGCCGTTCACGAACGCGCGGCCGCGCGTCGGCAG
>JBFGDZ010000059.1:0-18966 GCA_041580375.1 Candidatus Polarisedimenticolia bacterium | reverse complement strand
GCTACTGCTCAACGGCGAGCCGGCCAAGCCGAAGCGGACGGGGGACGACATCCTCGTCCCGCTGCCGCGGGGGCAGGGCGAGGTCGCCTCGCGGATCTCCCTCGTGCTCCTGCGGAAGAGCGGGGAGGTGCGTTCGTTCGGAACGATCGAGCCCTATCTGCCGACCTTCGACGTTCCGGTCTCCGAGGCGCTCTGGACAGTTTATCTGCCGCCGGGCCGCCGTTACGTCGCGAAGAGCGAGCGCTTCCGCCCCGTCGTGGAGACCGCGCCGCTCGTCGGACGCGGAGGCACGGGTGGACTCGGCCTGCTGGGAGCCAAGGTGCGATCGGCAGCGAACGCCGTGGAGGAGTCGGCCCGCTACGCGGACGCCGCCTCGGAGCCGACCGCCTCGGCCCAGAAGGAGCAGGAGGCGCGCGTCGCCGATCAGCTCAAGCGGCAATCGTCCGCGCGCCGCGGGGCGTTGCCGGTCCGCATCCCGATCCCGGGCGGCCTCGGGCAGCTTCCGCGCATCACCATGAGCCGCATGCTGATCGTCGGCGAGGAGGACAATGCCTTCGCCATCCGCGTCTATCCGGCGTGGATCGGCGGCGCGCTGCGGCTCGTCCAGCGCTTGCTGCTGCTCGCTTCGGCGGCGCTCCTCGGGCTGCGTCTCGCCGGCGTGGGCGGGCGGCGCTTCGCGAGGGCCGGTCTCGCCGCCGGTGTCGCGGGCCTGATCCCGTTCGGCGGCGTCGGGCCGGTCGCCGCGATCCTCATCGTCGGCTTCGTCGCCGCCTCGACGTGGGGCGGCGTCCTGCTCGCGCGACGCCTCCGGCGAGCCGGCGCCCTTCCGGCGTGAATCCGGGAACCGCAAGCCGTGCCGGGACAATGAATGAAGGTTGACGGCGGGCCGGACGGCCGTAGATTGTCAACACAGAGCAGCGCAGACGCTTCGGCCCGTGCGAGTCTCTGTTCCTGACCCAATCCGGAAACGCCAGATGGATCGACATTCCACCGGTCACGCCACCGCGCTCAGGGTCCGGGCCCTCGCGGTCCTCCTTGCCGTGGTGTGCGGACCGGCCCTCGCCGCCCCGCCCTGCACGGATCCGCCGCCAGACGACGCGGACTGTGACGGCGTCCCGGACCCCGAGGACAACTGTCCGCTGCACAGCAACACCAATCAGCGCGATCGGGACGGTGACGGGCAGGGGGACGTTTGCGATCCCTGTCCCGACGATCCGCTCAATGACGGAGATCACGACGGCTTCTGCGCAGTCGAAGACAACTGTCCCGGGATCTTCAATCCTGGACAGGAGGATCTCGACGGTGATGGCGCCGGGGATCTCTGCGATCTGGATGATGGGCTGATCTACGTTCAACTCCCCCATGATCGGGCGGTCACCTGGCAGTGGGAGGCTGGTCCCGATGCGTTCAATGTCTATCGGGGGGATCTCGACCTGCTGCGGGAGCGGGGGCTCTTCACGCAGGATCCGGCCCTGTATCCTCTCGGATCGCGGGCATGCCGCGTCCCGGACGTCGGGATCGAGGACGGGCTGCTGCCGCAGATCGGAACGATCCTCTTCTACCTCGTTTCAGGCTCCACGGCCGGCCGCGAGGGCTCGCTGGGCGCCGGCTCGGATGGTCTGGAGCGTTTCAACGACGCGCCCTGCCCCGAGTGCGATACTGCTTTCAAATCGCTCGTCATCGACCAGATGAGCGGCATCACTCAGCCGCAGTTCCGCGTGATCGGATCCCGTTCCGAGTGGTGCGTCTTCTACCCGCCCGCATGCAACTCGCGCCTCGTCGACTTCAACGACGAGGTGGCGCTCGCCGTCGCCACCGGCTCACGCATCAGCGATTGCTACGACGTCCGCATCACCTGCGTCAGGACGTTCGGGACTGCGTCCGAGGTCCTGGTCGAGGCGACCGAGATCGTGCCCGGTTTCACCTGCCCATGTATCCCGCTGATCACGACGCCGCTGCACGTCGTGACAATCCCCAGGCCGGTGAGCCTCGCGACGTTCAAGAGGGGATTCCATACGAAGTACTGTCCGCGGTAGACGGAATGGCGATCCCGGTGCGGATGCGCCGGCGAGCGTCAGGCCGCGCCCCTGGCGAGGGGCGGCCCGGTCCGGTCCGTCGCGAGACGGTCGAGTTCTTCCGCCGGGACGGGCCGGCCGCAGACCGCGCCCTGGACCCGCACGCAACCTCGTTTCGTCAGGTCGTCGAGTTGTGCCGGGTCATCGACGCCATCGACGATGATCTCGACGCCCAGTCCGCGTCCCAGAGAGAGGATCGATTCGAGAATGGCCGCCGCGCCGGGATCGCCGCCGGCATCGGCCGCGAGTTTGCGGTCGATCTTGAGGGCATCCACCTTCAATCGGCTCAGATAGGCGAGCGAGGAATGCCCGGTTCCGAACCGGTCGATGCAGATCCTCAGCCCCAGCGCCCGGAGCTGCCGGATCGTCCGCGCGGCCTCCTCCGGGTTCCGCATCAGATCATCCTCCGGGATCTCCAGGACCAGGCGGCCCGGGTCGAGATCGGTCTTCTTCAGCAGCCGGTTCAACGCCTCCGCCAGATCCGGCTGCCAGAATTCCCGCCCCGACAGATTGTGCGAGAGGCGGAGCGGTTCATCGGCGCCGTCCGGCGCGGAGGGACTGAGCCTGCCGAGCGACTCCAGCGTCCACGCGCCGATCACGGCCACCAGACCGGTCTCCTCGGCCAGGGGCATGAAGGATTCCGGTGAGACGAGGCCTATTTCCGGGTGCCTCCAGTGGACCAGGACCTCGGCCCCCGCGATCCGACCCGACGCGACCTCCATCTGCGGGTGCAGGTACAGGAGCAGCTCCTGCCGTTCGATCGCCCGGCGCAGGCTGGTTTCGAGAGACAACCGCTCGAGCGCGGTCGCGTTCATCGACCGGCTGTAGAACTGGTACCGGCCGCCGCCGGCCTCCTTGGCGTGGTACATGGCCGTGTCGGCGTTCTTGAGCAGCGTCTCCATGTCGGCGCCGTCGTCCGGGTAGAGGCTGATGCCGATGCTGGCGCCGACGTGGAGCTCGTGCTCGTCGATCCGGTACGGCCGACCCACGGCCTCGAGGATTCTCCGGGCCACGCGCGCTGCGTCCTCGCCGCGCAGGATCTCGGTGAGCAGGACGGTGAACTCGTCCCCGCCGAGACGGGCGACCGTCTGCCCGGTGAGCAGCGGGTCCCCCCGCGCGACCGTGTCGCTGCTGCGCAGGCACTTCCTGAGTCGCTGGGCGACCTCGATGAGGAGACGGTCCCCGATCCGGTGGCCGAGGGTGTCGTTGATCCGCTTGAAGTGATCCAGATCGAAGAAGAGGGTGCCGAAGCGCCGCTCATTGCGACGGGAGCTCTCCAGGGCCCTGTCGAGGCGCTCCATGAAGAGGGATCGGTTGGGAAGGCTGGTCAGGCCATCGTAATAGGCCAGAAAGCGGATCTGCTCCTCCGCCCGCTTGCGATCCGTGATGTCCTGGGTCGTCCCTTCCATCCGGACGGGCCGGCCGGACGCGTCCAGGATGACCTGAGCCTGCTCCTGGACGTGGCGCACCCCTCCGTTCGCAAGGAGCACGCGGAGGTCGAGGTTGTACGGGGCGACGTTCTGAATCGCTTCGTCGGTCGCGCGGTGAATCGACTCCCGATCCTCCGGGTGGATCCGTTTTTCCACGCTCGCGACGGTCGGTGTGAAGGTCTCCGGAGGCACGTCGAAAAGCCGGTACATCTCCCGGGACCAGCGTAGCGTCCCGGACGGGATATCCTTCTCCCAGCTGCCCAGGCGGGCGATCTTCTGCGCCCGCGCCAGTCGCGACTGGCTGCGTTTGAGGTCCTCGAGCGTGCGCTTCGCCCTCAGCATGTAGCGAATTCTCTGGCACAGGATCAGGAGATTGAGCGGTTTGGAGGCGAAGTCCGTCGCGCCGGCGTCGTAGGCCCGCCGGATGGAGTCGACGTCGTCCATGCCGGTGATCATCACGATGGGGACGTTCTCGCCGCCGGGGAGACCGCGCAGCTTTTCGCACGCCTCGAAGCCGTCCATGTGGGGCATGAGGACGTCGAGGATGACGAGGTCGGGGCCGAAGGCGTTGAACGCCGAGAGCGCCTCGGCGCCGTTCGTCGCCTCCTTCACCCGGAAGCCGGCCGCGTCCAGGGCCTCCTGGAGGAGGGCCCGCATCGTTGAATCGTCGTCGGTGACGAGAACGAGAGGAGGCCGTTCATCCGAATCGGACGGGCCCCTCGGCGCATCCGGAGAGGTCATTCGCTCACTTCGTCCGGTCCCTGCCGGGACCGCCTTTCCGGTTCAGAAATTAGGGTCCCGGGAGGGTCCAATCAAGGTCGATGGAGGGGATCGGGGAGATCAGGCCGACTTCTTCCTGACGAGGTCTGGGCGCTTGACGCGCATGCTCTCGAAGCTCTCGGAAGAGATCACGTAGTACCAGTCGGCGAAGCGGGCGTTGAGCTCGGCGGAGCGGGCCCGTCCGGCCTCGATCTTCGCGCGCCACGCCTCGTGGGCGTCGTGGAGCGCCTTGTTCTGGCGGTCGGCGTCTGTCCATTGATCCTCGGGCTTGCCCTGGAACTCCAGATTGGCGGGCCTTTTCGGCTCGGGGAGGGCGGACGGATCGAAGCCGGTCGTGATGAAGAGATACCGGTTCTCGCCGGGGCCGCCCGCGGCGTCGTCGCTCGCCTCGGTCCCGGCGGTCACGGCATCCCCCCGTCCGTAGACGACCTCGCCGAATCGGAGCGTGTAGGTGACCCCGTCCGCGGTCCTCGCCTGCAGCTCGCCCTCGTTCGACAGCAGGCTGCCCTCGCGCGAGAAGTAGTATCCCTTCGACTGCAGGCGCAGCAGGTTGGCCTGCGAGAGGCTGAGCTGCCCCTCCGAGCGCTTGAGATCCTGCGAGATCCCCTCCGGCTTGGGACGGATCCCGACGATCGACAGCTCGTCGATGGCCCGCAGCAGCTCGTCCATCCGGGTGGTATCCACCTCCTGCGCGGCGGTCATCTTGTCCGCCTTCCAGGCGCCGTCCTTCCGGTCCAGCGTGACGACGTCCCGCTGCGTGACCCTGCGGGTGCGCTCGTCGATCGAGTAGTCGCGCAGGACGACCCGCTCGATCGCGCTCTTCTCGATCCCCAGCAGATCCCGGTCGATCCAGTCCTCGAACGCGGTGGAGATGTCGATGTCCATCTTCGCCGCGTACACCCGCTTCTGATCCGGGATGCGCACGAAGCGGAATCCGGGACGGTCCTCGATCGCCTTGCCGACGATGAAATCCGCCAGCAACTCCTCGTTCGGTCCGCGCAGCGTGACCCGCTTGCCGCGCCCCGAGAGGCTCGCCGCCGCCTCGTCGAGCGGGTCGATCACGCCGCACGCCTCGTGATCCGCGACGCTGGAGGTGCGGAAGTCGTCCTTGCGGATGCCGATGACCCCCGCCGCGGTCTTCGCCAGGCGATCCTCCCCGTCGGCCGGGTAATCGTGATGGGACGGGATCGTCCAGAGGCCCTGCCGGTTGATCACCTTGAACGGGATCGCTTCCGCCGTCTCCGGGTCGAACTCCACGACCTCCAGGCTGGCGGCGGCGTTCGGATCCTCGAATCCGGGGAAGAACGGCTCGCCGCGATCGAGGAAGGCGTCCGGGGTCACGGGCCGGGGGGCGGCGGCCCAGGCGGCAAGCGCGAGGACGGCCGCGACGGCGGCGAAGATGAGGGTCTTCCGGATCTCGCTCATGTCAGCTCCTCAGGCGCCGTGTCGCGGCCGCTCCGGCGCGCTCCCGTTTCTGCCGGCGGATGAAGATGAGCACTCCCAGCACGAACACGGGGATGGGCGGCAGCAGCACGGCGAAGGTTCTGATGCCGCTCTGGATGCGCCGGATCTGGGCCTCCATCGTCTCCTCGCTGCGCTGGATCTTCGCCTCCTTCCCGGACTCGATGTTGGCCTTCATCACCTCGAACCGGCGGCTCTCCACCTCCTGCAGGTTGCGCGCCATGATCTGCTTCGTCTGGGCGTCCAGGTCCGGACGCCGGCGGACCTCGTCGACCTTCTCCTCCAGGCGCCGCTGCGCCTCGGCCAGCGCCGTCTCGGCCTCGCTCTCCGCCTCCTGCTCCTCGCGCGCGCGCTGCTCGATGAACTGCCGCGTCTGCTCCTCCAGGCGCTGGAGCGTGCGGTGCCTCATGCGCCGGTTGCGCAGGTCGACGAACGACTCATCTCCGAGCAGAACGTCCATGGAGTTCAGAAAGAAGGTCACGTTGTCGAAATTCAGGTTCGGGGGACCGATCCGCCGGATCTCGAAGAACTGGTCCGAGATGAAATCGAGATCGGCCACGACGATCACGTTCGTCCGGGCGCCGTCTCCCGCAGCGCCGTCGCCCTCCCCGGCCGGGCCGGATGCCGCGCCGCGCACGTGCGCTGCGGCGATGTAGTCGACCGCGTCCGGACGATACGGAAGATTGCGCGCCAGCTGCGCCCCGAACAGGCTGCGGCGGACGAGTTGCTGGTAGGGAAATGAGCCCGAGGTCCGTCCCGTCTTCAGGAGAGGCGTGAACTCGATCCCCGGCGCGGCCGAAGGGCCGATCGTCCCCGGATAGAGGAGCACCACCTCCTGGAGCGCGCCGCTGGCGCGGTGATTCGCGTTGAAGGTGTCCGGGTTCTCGTTGCCCGCCCCGAGGAAGACCACCTCGCGGGGCAGGTGCGCGAGATCGGGATGTGGGTTGTAGGCGTCCCAGAGGACGCGCGAAGGATCCCAGCTCACGCCGAAGCGCGCGAGGAACGAGCGGACGTCGCCCTTGTCCTTCGGGGGCGCCCCCTGCTGCATGAACGGATTGCGATTGGCCCCCGGCCGCTCGAGCGGCGCCAGGCCGATGTCGATCACCGGCAGAGGATCGACGAGGAGGAGGGCCGGGTGCCCCGCCTCGATGTAGTCGGCGACATGGTCCATCTCCTGCTGGGAGAGGGACGACGGCAGCGCCACGAGCAGGCCGTCCAGCTCCTGGGTGATCGGAACCGCGGGGGAGATCTGGACCACCTCGTACTGCTTCTTCAACTCCGCGACGACGGGCCACTCGGGCCGGCTCTGGAAGGTCTGGAAGTCCATGCCGCCGAAGAGGCGCGCCTCGGTGTTCACCACGCCGACCCGCTTGCGCTCGGTGCGCGCCACGACGCGGATGCTGCGGGCGATCTCGTACTCCGCGGGAAGGCCGCGATCGAAGAACGGGATGATCTGCTCCTCGGCCCCGCAGGTGAAGGCGAGCCCCAGGAACACCTCCGTGAATCCGGCGCGGGCGCCGCCGAGATTCGGGATCTGCCGGGCGGTGATGCCGAAACGCTCGCGCGCCTCGCGGGCGCGCTCGGTGAAGGGCTCCGTCTCCTCGATGAGAACCTGCACCCGCGGCCCGGCGGCGGCGTCGATCTCCGCGAGGATCCCCAGCAGATTCGCGCGGGTCTGCACATACGGCTCGGGCACCTCCGGGCTGACGAAGGCCTGGATGAAGACGGGCCGGTCCTCGGTCAGCTCGCCGAGCAGCCGACTCGTCTCGCCGCTCAGGGAGTGCAGCCGCTCCGCCGTCACGTCGAGCCGCAGGGCGGCCCAGCCGGCCGCGGCGCCGACGCTGACGAGAGCCACCGAGATCGCAACGGCCCGCACGGCGTGATGCGCCCACATCGGGTATCCGTCCGCCTTCGGCGGCCAGTGGCGACGGCTGATGAGGAGGACGTTGAGGTACAGCATCAGGCCGGCGAGGGAGAGGAAGTACAGGAGTGCCGAGGCGCTGACCACCCCGCGGGCGAAATCCGAGAAGTGCCGCGTCACTCCGAGCGGCGCGAGCAGTCGCCCCAGCCCCTGGCTGAACATTCCGGCCGCGGAATCGACGAACACGAACAGGGCGCACATCAGGGCGCCCAGGACGAAGGCGATCGTCGCGTTCGCCGTGAGCAGGGAGGCGAGCATTCCCACGGCGATGAGCGCGGCGCCGACCAGCCAGTAGCCGAAATAGTTGCCCAGCATCAGACCCAGGTCGGGGCTGCCCAGCCACAGCAGCACGGCGACGTGGCTGAGCGAGAGGACGAGCGAGGCGGTGTAGATTCCGAGGGCCGCCAGGTACTTGCCCAGCACGATCTCCACATCGGTGGCCGGCAGCGTGAGCAGCAGCTCGTCGGTCCCGAGCTTCCTCTCCTCCGACCAGACCGCCATCGTCAGCGCGGGAATGAAGAACACGAGCAGGTACGGAAACAGCGTGTTGAGCTGGTCGAGGTTCGCCAGGTTGGAGGAGAAGAACCGCCTCTGCCAGAACGCGGCCGCGGCGCTCAGGAAGATGAACAGGGTGATGAACACGTAACCCGTCGGATTGGTGAAGTAGATCCTCGAGTCCCGCTTCACCAGAGCGCGCACGATGCGAAAGTCGATCGGTCTCTTCATGGCTGCTGATCCCCTCGTGACGTCGTCAGGTGACGGGCGGCGGCGAAGCGGAAGGCGGCCCGGGCGAGCGTTCGTCCCCGGAGCGACGCGCCGGGTCGCCGGGCGGATCGGCAGGCCGCCGGGCCGAGGCCGGCCGCCCCCGGTCGGTCATCCGGTAGAAGGTCTCCTCGAGCGAGCCGTCCCTGCGGAGATCGCCGGGCACGCCGTCGAAGATCAGGCGCCCGTCGTGGATGAAGAGCACGCGGTCCGCGACCGCCTCGACCTCCTGCAGGATGTGGGTCGAGATCATCACGGTCTTGGTCTTGCCCAGGTTCTGGATGTTGTTCCTGAAGTCGCGGATCTGGTTCGGGTCGAGCCCGGCCGTCGGCTCGTCCATGATCAGCACGCGCGGGTCGTGCAGGAGCGCCTGCGCCAGACCGACCCGCTGCCGGAATCCCTTGGACAGCTTGCTGATCGGGCGCTCGAGGACGTCGTCGAGCGCGCACTGCGCGATCACGGCGTGGATCCGATCCTCGAGACCGTCCGCCGCCAGCCCCCGCGCCTCGCCGAAGAACTCCAGGAGCTCCAGGGGGGTCATGTCGAGATAAAGCGGGCCGTTCTCGGGCAGGTAACCGAGCTGCCTGGAGGCCTCCAGGCGGTGCGTCCGGATGTCGAGCCCGGCGATCGAGGCGCTGCCGGCGCTCGGCGCCATGAAGCCGGTCAGGATCTTCATGGTCGTGCTCTTTCCGGCCCCGTTCGGTCCCAGAAACGCGACGATCTCGCCCTCCGGTATGGAGAAGGTGAGATCCTCGACGGCGACGAAGGAGCCGAAGTACTTGCCGAGCCCCTTCGCCTCGATCATCGGCCGTTTCGCGCTGTCGCCCATGAAGTCGTCCTCCCCGGCACTCGCGGTCCTGCGCCCCCGGGCGTCGATCGGGCCCGATGAACCCGGCCCGGACGAGCCGCTCTGTACTTTTCGGGGCTTAAAAATTACCAGATCCGGGGGCCGCCGGAAAGTCCGCGGGCCGGCGGGGCGGATCTGCGCCCGATCCGCCGTGGGATGATAAAGTGGTCGGCATCATGATGCGCGAGAAGCTGCAGTCGGAAGGGGATCGCGACCTCTCCGCCGCCCTGCTCAAGGAGCGCGACGTCCGCCATGCGATCGAGCGGTTCGAGCGCGAGGGGGGCGAGAAGGGGGCGCGCCTTCAGCTGCTGGGAACCGCCATCCGGCTCACGCCCGAGATGGCGCCGGACGTGCACGCGATCCTGGATGGCTGCCGACGGACCCTGGAGCTGGACTCTCCGGTGGAGAGCTACGTCTACCCGTCGCCGGTGTTCAACGCCGCCGCGGTGCGCCCGGAGGGGGGGCGGCTGCTGATCCTGCTCTCCTCGTCGTTGATGGAGGCGTTCGAGCCGGACGAGCTGCGATTCGTCGCGGGGCACGAGTTCGGACATCACCTGTTCGAGCATCACCGCATCCCCATGGCGGCGCTTCTGGGGAACAAGCGCCGGCTCGGGCCGGGTCTCGCTCTGCAGCTGTTCGCGTGGCAGCGCTACGCGGAGATCTCCGCGGATCGCGCGGGCGTCGTCTGCGCCGGCGGCATCGATCCCGCGGCGCGCGGCCTGTTCAAGCTGGCCTCCGGCCTGCGGGGGGGACGCGTGAAGGTGCGCATCGACCAGTTCCTGGAGCAGGTCGCCGATCTGAAGGAGGAGAGCGGCCGGCTGGGTCAGGACGAGCGGGCCCCGCGGACCGACTGGTTCTCCACGCACCCGTTCAGCCCGATTCGCGTCGGCGCGGCGCAGTTGTTCGCGCGCTCGGAGATCATGAAGACGGGCGGCACGAGCCGCGCCGATCTCGAGGCCCGCGTGCACGAGCTGATGGCGCTCATGCGCCCGGGATACCTGCGCGAGCGGTCGGGCGTGGCGGAGGCGATGCGGCGTCTCCTGTTCGCCGGCGGGGTGGCGATCGCGTCGGCGTCGGGGAAGGTGAACGAGGATGAGATCGCGGAGCTGGAGCGCCTGCTCGGCCCCGGATCGGTCCCGCTCGAACTGAAGCCGGAGGTCATACGGGCCGATCTCCCGAGCCGCATCGAGGCGGTCCGGGCCGAGGTCCCCCCCCTGCGCCGCTCCCAGGTCATCCGGGATCTCTGCGTCATCGCGCATGCCGACGGGCGGACGGACAAGGCCGAGTGGAGAGTCATCCGGGAGATCGCCGCCGCCATCGACGTCGATCCGGCGATGGTCGAGTGCGCCGGCGCCCCGACGACCTGTCACTGAATCCCGCGCGGCGAAAGGCGTTTCGGTGCGGCGAGCGGTCAGCGCCGGGAGCGGTCGGGCCGCGCCGTCTTGCGATGGGGTCCGCCTCCCCGGCCGCGGCGCCCGCGCCCCCCGCGGGGATCGGGTGATGACCGTGCCGCGCGGGGCGGAGCCGGGCGCTTCTCGGCGAATCTCCTGCAGGCGCGGTCGAAGCGCTCCGCGAGGGGCCGCCGCGCCTCTTCGGACACGTAGCCGATCCGCCGCCAGGCGCTCTGCACCTTCCTGAGCTCCTCCTCGGCGGAGCGCCACTTCGCCTCCTCCGCCACGCGGCCCCCGATGGTGTTGCTGGCCATCGCCTCCACCCAGAGCGTGGCGAGCCGGGTGGCCGGCGAGATCGACTCGTCGGCGGCGCGGGCGCCGGCCGGCAGGAGGCCCTCGACCCGCGCGCACAGCTCCTCCATCCGTTTCCGATTCGCCTCGGGATCCATTTCGGTGTCCCGGAACCGTTCCGGCCGGGATTCGATCAGCCGGCCCAGCGCGGCGTTGAAGCGGGTCTCCAGCGCGGCGGCCTGCGCCCGCGGGAGGGCGGGACCGCGCTGCCATCGCCCGCGGATCTCCTTGAGCGCGCCGAGCAGGGCCTCCTGGTCGTCCGGCGCGCTGAACGATTCGAGCTCGACGCAGATCGCCTCCCTCTCGGCCACGTGCCGCTCCCGATCGATCTCGTCGCGACGCTTGTACCGATCGAAGAAACGATCGCAGTGGCCGCGGAAGCGCTTCCAGATCGCCTGAGACTTCGCCCGGCCCACCGGACCGATCGATTTCCATTCCGCCTGCAGGCCGCGCATCACCTCCGCGGTCGTCTGCCAGTCGCACGAGTCGGCGAGCGTCCCGGCCCTGTCGATGAGCGCCTCCTTCGCCTCGAGGTTCTTGCGCCATTCCTGCTTGCGCCGGGCGAGATCCTCCTTCCGGCGGCTGAAGAACCGATCGCACGCGCCGCGGAATCGCGTCCAGAGCGCCCGGTCGGGGGCGCGCCCGGCGGTTCCGATCGACTTCCAGGCCGTCTGCAGCCCCTTCAGGGTCTCGGCCGTCTTGACCCAGTCGGTCGAGTCGGCCAGGCTCTCGGCCTGCTCGCACAGCGCCTCCTTGCTCCGGCTCCGCTCCGAGCGCACGCCGTCGACGCGATCGCGCACGATGTCAGCGGCCGACTTGAATCGGTTCCACAGATCCTGGCTCTTCTCGGGGATGGCGGTGCTGGCGGTGCGCCAGCGCGCCTGCAGGTCGGCCAGCCGGCGGCCGGCGGCCTCGGGGTCGGCGATCGCGGCGAGTCCCTCGGCCGCCGCGCACAGCTTCTCCTGCACGTTGGTGTTGGCCCAGCGCCGCCAGGATTCGCTGGTTCGCATCTCCCTCACGCGCGGCGCCAGGCTCGACTGGATCGCCTTCAGCCGATCCGTGAAGGAGCGGCGGTCCCGGCGCGCCGGCAGGGGACCGGGGTCCTCCAGGGCGGCCCGGACCTGGCGCAGCGCGCGCTCGGCCTGACGCAGCGGGAGCTTCTCCGCGCGCGCGATCTTCTCCGAGGCGTCGCACAATCGCGTCAGGCGCGCGGCGTTCTCCCGCTCCCGCCGCTCGCGCTCCTCGCGCTCGCGGGCCCGCTCGGCCTCGCTGCGCGCCTTCTCCTGCTCCGTCTCCCAGGCGGCGTGCCGGGCGGCGCACTCCTCGCACGCCTGATCGAACCGGGACTGAAGATCCTGCGCCTCGTCGTCCGTGAACGGCTCCAGCCGCGCCCATTCCCAGCGGGCGTCCTCGAGCAGGACCGCCGCGCGCTCCTCGGCGGCCGAGGCGACCTTGTCGATGAGCGCCAGCCGGGGAGCGATGTGGCGCTCGTGGCGCGCCGCTCTCTCGCGATCCCGGCGGCGAACCTCGGCCAGCTCGATCCGGTTCGCGGCCAGGTGGCGGCGGGCCGCGGCGTACGCCGCCTCGAAACGTCGCTCCAGGTCCTCGTCGACGTTCGGGAGGAGATCGGTCCAGGCGTCGTGCAGGGAGGAGATCTGCGCCGCGAGCCGCTTGGTTCCCTCGGCCAGCGCCAGCGTCTCCAGCTCGTCGCACAGCATGATCTGCCGCTCCCGGTCGGTCTCCGCCGCGCCCGGCTCGCCCGTGGATTCGTGTCTCCGCTCGCGCAGGATGGCGCGGGCCCGGTGCACCGCCGCCCGGCTCCGCGCGCGGTGGGCGATGTTGGACAGCATGTCGGGAAGAGAGGTGGACAGCCTGCCGTCCGCAAGCGACGCCACCTTGTCGAGCGCCGCCAGGGCGACCTCCTTGTGGGCGCTCTTCAGAGCGATGGCGCCGATCTCGTCCGGATCGTCGAGGCGTTCCAGCGCCTCGAGACGGACGCTCGCGTGCTCTCCGTTCCGGGCCACGCTCCCCATGGCGCGGGCGTCGGTCAGACGGGCGAGCGCGGCGCGGCCCACCGCCTCGTGGGGCGCCGACCGGGCCACCGCGACGAGGTGCCGCGCCTCGCTCAGGCCGGCGAGCGCGGCCAGCGCGTCCTCCTCGTCACCATCGCCCAGGCAGATGTCCAGGAGGGCGTCGGCCGCCTCCTCGCGCACGCGCTCGTCCGGATCGGCGCTCGCGAGATCGGAGAGGATCGCCGGATCCTGAAGCGTCGCGACCGCCTCGCGGCGCACCTTCGGATCTTCGTGGGTCCACCCCGGGCGGGGTCTCAGTCGATCGAGCAGTCCCATTCCGCACAAGCCCCGTGTCGAAACGATGGTCCGCTTGGGAAGGCCCTATTGTAACCCGGCTCGAGCGCGCAGGATCCGCGGCGGCGGACAGGAGAGCGAGACGGGCGCTCCGCCGGCGGGATGGGGGAACTCGATCCGCCACGCATGCAGCAGGTATCCGGAGTCGCCCGGCCGCGGCGGCCGGCCGGCCGCACGCCCCGCGCCGGGGCCGGTCCGGGGGAGCCCGCCCGCTCCGTACAGCGGCTCGCCTGCGAGCGGGCATCCCGCTGCCGCGAGGTGGATCCGGATCTGGTGGGTGCGGCCCGTGGCGATCGTCACCCGAACGAGTGCGAGGTCCTGCCTGCGCTCCAGCACGCGGACCGCGGTCCGCGCCGGCTTGCCGTCCGGGGAGCAGGCGGCGATCGCGCCGGGCCCGCTCCAGGCGATCCGCCCGATCGGTCGCCGGACGACGAACCGGTCCCGATCGGGACGGCCGCGCACCAGGCCCAGATAGACGCGGCGGACCTCCCCGCATCGCCACGCCGCGGCCATGCGGGTGCGCCCGCGGGCGGAACGGGCGAAGAGAACGAGGCCCGAGGTGCCGCGATCGAGCCGGTGCAGCGGGCGGGCCTCCGGGTGGACGCGCCGGACCAGGGCCGAGAGGGTGTTTTCGAGATACCCGCCGGCCGGCATCGTGGGAAGCCCCGGTGGCTTCGCCACCGCGAGGAGGTCCTCGTCGCGGTGCAGGATGGCGAAGCCGAGGGGAGCCTCCGGCTCCGCCCACGGCGGCCGTCTCCAGACGAGCGAATCGCCGGGATGCAGCGGCGTGTCCGGATCGACCGGACTCCCGTCGACCAGGACGCGCCCCGATGCGATCCGCCGGCGCCACGCCTCGCGCGACGAGTGCCGGTAGCGCCCCGCCAGATAGTCGAGCGCCGTCCGGCCCGACGCTTCAGGGCCCAGCCGCTCCTCGTAGTCGTATCCACGGTTCAACGACGCGACCTCCCGGAGTCCGGGCGGGTGTCCGCCCGTCCGGGTTAGGATACCGCGAACGTGCGCGGGCGCCCCGTCCGGGCCGCCCCCGCGGCCGGCGGGTCGGTCCCGGGAGGGCGCCATGCACATGAGGTCCCGTCTCCTCACGACCCCCGGGGTGCTCGGCCTCGTGACGGCGCTGACGCTCGTCGCCCTCATGGAGAACACGGTCGCGCCCTGGGCGCCGTTCTACGTGCTCTACGCCGCCCTCTGCACGATCCTGCCCCTGTGGCTCGGGACGTACCGATTCGGGCGGCTGCGCGATCTGCGCGCCTGGATCTGGGTCCTCGTCCTCCTGTCGCCGTTCCTCCTGCAGCTCCTCGTGGGACTGTGGACGTCGCGCATCTATCCCGCGCTGGTCCTGCCGTTCGGGGTCGGCCCGGCCGCGGCGCAGGGCGCCGGCCACTCGCTCGGAGCCGCGCTTCCCGAGCTGTTCGACAGGGCGTCGGATCTGTGGAGCACGGACGCGGCGACGATCGGCTGGATCTACCTCCTCTTCATCCTCGCGTGGGCGGGCCTGGGCGAGGAGCTGTTCTATCGGGGTTACGTGCAGGGCGTCCTGCGCCGGCGTCACGGCTTCGCCTTCGCCGCCCTGACCTCCGCGATCTTCTTCGGCGTGCGCCACGCGACGCAGCTCGCGCTGCTGTGGCCCGCGTACCCATGGGGGGCGGCGGCGTCCTGGGTCGTGATCTCGTTCGTGTTCGGATTGTTCATGAGCTTCCTGTACGAGCGCAGCAACTCCCTCCATCCGCCCGTCATCGTCCACTATCTGTTCAATCTGATCCCGGCCCTGGTCGTTCCGCTCCTTTCGGGGTGAGGATCAGCCCCCGCCGGACGGCGATCAGGTAGACGGGGATCCCCGCCGCCACCGTGGCGATCGCCATGAGGGACGGCCAGGGCCGGTTCACGAGCGCGACGGCCAGGATGGCCGCGCCCGGCGCCAGGTAGAGGAGCGGCACGATCGGATAACCGGGCACGCGGTACGGACGGGGCCGCTCCGGCTCGCGGCGCCGCAGGATGAAGAGTCCGGCGACCGCCATCCACGGGAAGATCCCCAGCGCGAAGCCGATGTAGGTCAGCAACTGATCGAAGCTCCCCAGCAGGATGAGCGCCGAGGCGCACGCTCCCTGCAGCAGGATGGAGACGGCGGGCGTGCCGAACCGCGGATGCACCCGGGACGCGAAGGGAAAGAACAGCCGGTCGCGCGCCATCGCATAGTAGACCCGCGGCCCGATCAGGACGTACGCGCTCAGCGAGGAAAGGAGCGCCAGACCGATCAGGACCGACAGGACGGGGGCGGCGGCGGTTCCGAACAGGCTTCGCGCGGCCGCCTCGCCGACGGCGATGCGGCCCGCCAGGTCGTCGGCCGGGGCCGCGAAGAAGAAGAGGAGGTTGAGCGCCAGGTAGATGAGAGTGACCGACACGGTTCCGAAGAGCAGCGCGCGGGGCAACGTCTTCTCGGGGCGCCGCACCTCCTCCGCCAGATAGGCGGCGGCGTTCCAGCCGCTGTACGCGAACATGACCCACAGGAGCGCCACGCCGACGCCGTCCGGACGGCCGCGGTCCCAGAAGCCCGAGCCGGCCTCGAGGAAACCCCAGCCGCCCTCCCCCGCCGCGAAGCCGGCGGCGACGAATCCCCCGAGGAGCACGAGCTTCAGGACGGTCAGGATGTTCTGGACGACGGCTCCCGAGCGAAGCCCGACGGCGTGCAGGGCGGTCAGCGCAAACACGACGAGGATCGCGATCCCCTTTGCGACCAGGAGACCGCCGGGGAGCAGACCGGCCGCCGAGAGGTAGGCGACGATGGCGACGCCGGTCGCGGCGATCGGAGCCGAGAAGCCGACGAAGAAGCTGATCCAGCCGGTGAGAAATCCGGCCATCGGTCCGTACACGGCATGCAGATAGGCGTACTCCGCGCCGGCCCGGGGTATCGTGACCGCCAGCTCCGCGTAACAGAGCGCGCCGCACGTGGCGATCAATCCGCCGGCCAGCCAGCAGGCCACGACCAGCCAGCCGGTCTGCAGGCGCTCGAGCATCAGCCCGGTCGTCGTGAAGATGCCGGTGCCGATCATGTTGGCCACGACGACGCTGGTCGCCGTGCCCTGGCCGAGATACCGGCGCAGTCCGGCGCCGTCCCGCCGGTCCGCGTCGCGCGGGGCCCCGTTCACGGGCGGAGCGTATCAGGGCCGCGGCCGTTTGTGCAGCGCGGGTCCCGAGGCATTACAATCGGCGCCCCTGAAGACAGACGGCCACGCGCCCTGGAAGGAGCCGACCATGCGATCCGTTCGCGGAGCCCTGCGCTTGTCCTCCCTGTTCGTCCACGTTCTCCTCCTCGTCGGCCTGGTCGCCGCGGCGCCGATCGCGCGGGGCGCGACCGCCGGAGCGGACGACAAGAAGGACGGCGAGCCGCTCCCGCTGAAGCCGGAGCGCACCATCGAGTTCACCACCGGGGAGGCCACGTGGATCTCCCTCGACGTGTCCCCCGACGGCCGGTCGATCCTGTTCGAGCTCGTGGGCGATCTCTACACGGTGCCGATCGGCGGGGGGGAGGCGACGCGCGTCACCGAGGGGATGGCGTTCGATTCGCAGCCGCGCTACTCGCCCGGCGGGGAGCGGATCGCCTTCGTGAGCGATCGGAGCGGCAGCGAGGCCATCTGGATCGCGCGGGCGGACGGAAGCGATCCGAAGAAGCTCGGTGGCGACGAGGAAAACGTCCTGTATGCGTCCCCCGTCTGGACGCCGGACGGCGACTACGTGGTCGCCTCGCGCTCGGCCTGGGGCCTGGGGACCTACGAGCTGTGGATGTTCCACGTGCGGGGAGGATCGGGCGTCCCGATCACGAAGGCGAAGGCCGATCCGAAGACCCCCAGGCCCCTGCGGCACAACGCCATGGGCGTCAGCCTCTCCCCGGACGGTCGCTACCTTTATTACGCGCGCAAGAGCGGCGGATTCCAGTACAACGCCATCTTTCCGATGTGGCAGATCGCCCGCCGCGATCGCACGACCGGGATCGAGGACGTGCTCACCCAGGCGCAGGGCAGCGCCGTCCGCCCGCTCGTCTCCCCGGACGGCAGGACCCTCGTCTACAGAACGCGGTTCGAGGCGCGCACCGGCCTCAGGATCCGGGATCTCGCGACCGGCGAGGATCGCTGGCTCGCCTACCCCGTGCAGCGCGATGATCAGGAGTCGCGGTTCACGCGCGATCTTCTCCCCGGCTACGCTTTCCTCCCGGACGGCCGCTCGATCGTCCTCTCCCATGGTGGCCGGATCCACCGCGTCTCGATCGAGGACGGCGCGTCGCGGCCGATCCCGTTCACGGCGCGGGTGAGCCAGGGAATCGGGCCCGCCCTGCGATCGCCGCACCGTGTCGAGGAGGGGCCGGTGCGCGTGCGCCTGATTCAGGATCCCGTCGCCTCGCCGGACAACGGGCGCCTCGCCTTCTCGGCCCTGACGCATCTGTACGTCATGGAGATCCCGGGCGGCGCGCCCCGACGCGTGACGCGCGGCGACGCGCGCGAGTTCCAGCCGGCCTGGTCGCCCGATGGCCGGTGGCTCGCGTACGTCACCTGGTCGCCCCGGGGAGGTCACGTCTACAAGGTCCGCGCGGGCGGCGGCGAGCCGGTCCGCCTGAGCGCCGCCTCCGCGTTCTATTCCGATCCGGCGTGGTCGCCGGACGGCGAGCGGATCGTGGTCCTGCGCGCGCCGGCGCACGAGCGCGTCCAGATGGAGTTCGACCTGAGCCAGCCGCCCGGCATGGATCTCGTCTGGCTTCCTTCGGGCGGGGGGGAGGCGCGCCTCATCCTGCCGGCGCGCGGCGTCGGCAAGCCGCACTTCACGCGGGAGCCGGGCCGGATCCACCTGTACGTCTCGCCCGGCATCTACCCGGAGGGCGAGCAGCACGGTCTGATCTCGCTCCGTTACGACGGAACCGACCGGCGGGAGCACCTGAAGATCACGGGCCCCGGCTATTTGTGGGACGAGGAGCCGATCCCGGCGGTCGACGTCCGCATCCGGCCGGACGGCCGCTGGGCGCTCGCGCACGTCGGCAACCAGCTTTACGTCACGGCCGTGCCCGACGTCGGGGGGCAGCCTCCGACGGTCGACATCCAGAAGCCGATCGTGCCGATCGCGCGGCTGACGGACGTGGGGGCCGACTACTTCGGCTGGGCGGACGGGGGACGCACCGTCACATGGGCCGTCGGCTCGACGTTTTACAGACGCCCGTTCGACTCGATCGCGTTCGAGGCCCCGGAGAAGAAAGAGGATCCGTCGGCCGACACGAACGAATCCGCCGCGAAGCCGAACGAGAAGTCCGCGGAGGTCGAGGCGATCCGCGTCACGATCGAGGTCCCGCGCAAGACACCGTCCGGAACGATCGTCCTGCGCAACGCGCGGGCGATCACCATGCGGGGCGACGAGGTGATCGAGAAGGCCGACGTCGTGGTGACCGGGGCGCGGATCGCCGCCGTCGGCCGCGCCGGCTCCGTGACCATCCCGCCCGGAGCGAGGGTGATGGACGTGGGAGGCATGACCCTCGTGCCCGGTTTCCTCGACACGCACGCGCACTGGTTCGAGATCCGGCGGGGCAT
>JBFGDZ010000058.1:0-19052 GCA_041580375.1 Candidatus Polarisedimenticolia bacterium | reverse complement strand
TCATCTGTGCTGAAGTTCGGCACGACCAAGTCCTGCGCTCCGTCGGCGTTGAAATCTCCAATGGCGACGGAGCGGGGCTGGTCTCCCACCACGAAGCGGCTCTGCGGGCCGAAGGACCCGTCGCCGAGGCCCAGCAGGATGGAGACGTCATCTGAGGTGCTGTTCACAACCGCCAGGTCCTGAACTCCGTCGGCGTTGAAATCTCCGACGGCGACTGAGCGGGGGCTATCTCCCACCCGAAACGCCGGATTCGGAAACAGGGTGGCAGCGCTGCTGGAGTGACCCGAAGTCACCACGATGCACAGCACAATCAAGATCGCTCTGCCGCCACTCAGGCAGGCACCTCTCCAGAGATTTGATCTCTTGTGCGCGTTGCGGAACGGAGGCTCGAACCCCGGGACAGTTCCCGAGCGAGTTGGACGAGGAGAGGAGACCGGCAGATACACAGGGTTGCCCCCTGGGGCGCGCATTTCGAAATGTAAGGAATCGTGTTTAATCGATTAATACGCCGATTATTCAGGTCTGTCAATCTCAGCGCCTGCCGTGAGACGAGGAAATCGGGCAACAACCTGCGCGGTTGAAGTGAGAATCGTGGATGCCCCCGGGCGGGAGTCGAACCAACATAGACTTCTGGCCCGAGGGACTTCGAGTGCGATTTTAGCGAATGCTTCGGCGGGAATGGTGCCGGAGGTCGGACTCGAACCGACATGGACAGTGAAGTCCGCGGGATTTTGAGTCCCGTGCGTCTACCAGTTCCGCCACTCCGGCATTCGAGGGCGAACGCTCGATCCTGATAGCGAAGAATGCCACGGGGAGCGCGGTTCTGTCCACACGGGACCGGCGAGATGGACGCACGCTGCCGGGTGCCGCCGGGCCGCGCACGCCCGGGGGCCGGCGGGCCGGTTGACGGGGCGCGGCCGGGGCGGGTACCTTCATGGCCGCGCGCGGTCCGGGCGACGCTGTGAGTCGGGCCGCGATCCCTTCAGGAGCCTTTCCGATGACATGGTGGATCTGGATCCTCGCGGGGCTCGTCCTGCTCGGGGCCGAGATTGCGGTGCCGGGCGGCATCATTTTGCTGTTCTTCGGCGTGGCCGCCCTGGTGGTCGGCGCTCTCGTGGCCGCGGGCCTGGGCGGGCCGGTCTGGTGGCAGTGGCTGCTGTTCTCCATCCTGTCGGTCGTGTCGCTCGTGACGCTGCGCGGGCCGATCCTCAAGAGGTTGGGGAGGCGGTCGCGTCGCGGGGGGAGCGTCGACTCTCTCGTGGGGCAGGAGGTCGCGCCGCTCGCCGACCTGGCGCCCGGGGCCGAGGGGAAGGTGGAGCTGCGGGGCACCTCCTGGACGGCGAAGAACGTGGGAACCACCCCGGTCGGTCGGGGGCAGCCGTGCCGGGTCGAGCGGGTGGAGGGGCTGAAGCTCTTCGTGCGCGCCTCCTGACGCGGCGCCGACATCACTCAAGGGGACACGTCCATGACCATGACCGCCATCATCTTCGCCGTCGTCGCGCTTCTCGTCATCGTCGTCATCGCCAAGACCGCGGTCGTCGTGCCGCAGCAGGAAGCGTTCGTCGTGGAGCGGCTGGGGAAGTTTCACAAGGTGCTGGACGCCGGCTTCCACATCCTGCTGCCGTTCTTCGACAACGTGCGCTACAAGCACACCCTCAAGGAGGTCGCCTCCGACATCCCCGAGCAGATCTGCATCACGCGCGACAACGTGCAGGTCGGCGTGGACGGCGTTCTCTATCTCAAGGTCATGGACCCGCAGCGCGCCTCGTACGGCGTCGCCAATTATCTGTTCGCCATCTCGCAGCTGGCGCAGACGACGCTGCGCAGCGAGATCGGGAAGATCGATCTCGACCGCACGTTCGAGGAGCGCACCCAGATCAACATGTCGGTCGTCGAGGAGCTGGACAAGGCGTCCGATCCATGGGGCATCAAGGTTCTGCGCTACGAGATCAAGAACATCAATCCGCCGCGCGACGTCCTGGACGCGATGGAGAAGCAGATGCGGGCCGAGCGGGAGAAGCGCGCCACCATCCTCACGTCGGAGGGGCAGCGCGACGCCGTCATCAACGCCGCGGAGGGGGCCAAGCAGCAGGTGATCAAGGCCTCGGAGGCGGCCAAGCAGCGCCAGATCAACGAGGCCGAGGGGGAGGCCGCGGCGATCCTGGCGGTCGCGGCGGCGACGGCGGAAGGCCTGCGCAGGGTGGCCGAGGCGACCCAGGCGCCGGGCGGCTACGAGGCCGTCCAATTGCGCGTGGCCGAGGACTACATCAACCGCTTCGGGGAGCTGGCGAAAACAAGCAACACGCTCGTCCTGCCGGCGAGCGTGGCCGACGTCGGCTCGATGATCGCGCTGGCGATGAACGTCATCAAGCAGTGGCCCGCGACCGGCGGCCCGGCCCCTCGGGCGACGCGCGCGTAGGGCAGCCCGCGGTCCGCGTTCGAAAGCTTCCCGATCGCGCGGCCGCGTGACTCACCGCATCGTGCGTCGACGCTTCCCTCGCTGGACGATCGGACGAGTCACGTATCAGCGCGGATCCGCGGCAGCGCCCGGCGGCGCGGCGAGCCGGCGCTCGATGTCGGCGATCTTCTCGAGGACCGCGCTCCGATCGCCTGCGGTGGCGGGGCCCCGGGCGAGGTACCCGCGGTAGGCGGCCAGCGCCCCCTCGAGATCCCCCTCGTCCTCGAGCGCCACGCCCAGGCGCGCTGCGGCGTGCGCATAGGACGGATCGGAGGCGAGCGCCTCGAGGTACAGGACCTTCGATTCCGACGCGCGGCCGGTGGCCCGCAGCACCTCCGCCAGGTTCGTCAGCGTGCGCGGCTCCCCCGGGTCAATCGCGAGGACGTCGCGCAGGATCCCCTCCGCGTTCGCGAGGTCCCCCAGCCGGATGAAGACGATGCCGAGGTTGATGCGGGCGCGCAGCATGCCGGGATCGGTGGCGACGGCCGCCTCCAGATCGGCGCGGGCCCCCTCGAGATCGCCCGCGTCCATGCGCATCCGGGCGCGGTTGAAGAGCGCCTCGGGATGGGAGGGGTCGAGCTCCAGGGCGCGATCGAAAAACGCGGCGGCCGCATCCATGTCCCCCCGCTCCGCCGCGAACACCCCGAGGTTGATGTCGGGGCGGGTCCGATCGGGTGCCCGGCGGGCCGCCTCCTCCCAGAGCCGGCGCGGCTCGGAACAGACGGCGGCCCGCGCGTACCGGGCCGGCGCAAGCAGGAGCGCGAGGACCGGCGCCGCCAGGAGGACGAGGATCCTCCCGCCGCGCGAAGGTGCCGCCGGCCACGCGGCGACGGACGGGGATCGAGAGCGTCGCGGCAGGGCATGCAGGAGGCCGGCCAGGACGATCGAGGCGCCGAGCATCGGCAGATAGGCGCGCCTCTCCGACATCAGATCGGGAAGCGGCACGAGCCAGTAGATCAGGACGCCGGCCGCCCCGGTCAGGACCCCGCAGGCGACGAGCCGCGCCGGCATCGCCGAGCGACGGGCGCCGCCGCCCGGATCGACCTCACGCGCCAGCAGGACGGCCAGGAGGACGAGCGCGGCGCACGCCCCGGCGGCCGCGAGCCCGATCGCGAGCGGCGGCACGCGCGCGTCCGGATCGATGCTCTGGCCCGAGGGGAACAGGATCAACCGGATCGTGCGGAGCGTCACCACGGCCTGCCCCAGCACGTTGTCGACGTGACCGCGCGCGTACACCTGGCGGCCGGCGGCGCCCAGCAGGGCGACCCGCGCGGCCAGGAAGAGGGCCACGGGCGCCGCCAGGACGGCCGCCCGGCGCAGCCCCTCTGGCGCGCGCCTCCCCTCGGCCAGGGTCCACCATATAAAGAAGATGAGGGGCAGGACGATCGCCTCCTCCTTGGAGAGCAGCGCCAGGGTCTCCGCGGCAATGGCGCCGCACCAGAACGCCGCGCGCGCCCCGCCGCCGCGTGCGCCGGCCGCTGCGAGGGCCAGGAGGAGGGCGCCGAGGAGGCCGGCCGTGGAGAGGATGCCCGAGCGCCCCCAGACGTAGAAGACCGACTCCGACTGCAGGGGATGCAGGAGGAACAGGGCCGTGCCCGCCAGCGCGGCCGGACCCGCCGGCGATCGCGCGAGCTCCCAGCCTGCGGCGTCACCGGCCCCCGCCCCGGCATCGCCGGCGCGCGAGAGCAGCAGGCCGACGAGGAGCCCGCACGCGAGATGCAGGAGAACGTTGCTCAGGCGGAACGGGAACGGTTCGACGCCCGAGATCCGCGCGTTCAGCCACAGGCTCAGGAAGAAGACCGGCCGCATCTGGTCGGGGGAGAATCGATACCCGAGGGGGGCCGCGATCGGCGCCCCCGGCCGCACCGCGCGGTTCTCCACGATCCCCGCCTGCTCGTCGTAGGTGAAGGACGAGTCCAGCGCGGGCCACGCGCAGAGGAGCGTCACCGCCGCCAGCGCCGCGAAGGCGAGAATGCCGCGCGGCGACATCGCGCCGCGGGAGCGCCCCTTTCCCGCGGAGGGCGGCGCGGCGCTCATCGCTAGCGGCGCAGTCCGGAGAGCAGTGAGAGAACCACGGAGAGCACCAGGCTGATCAGGAGGCTCGTCGTGATCGGGAGATAGATGCGGGTGCTCCCCCGGGTCCAGACGATGTCGCCCGGCAGGCGGCCCAGGAACGGGATGCGGGAGCCGAGCATCAGGAGGAGGCCGACGACGGCCAGCGCCACTCCTGTCAACAGGAGGATGCGGCCGAGAATGCTGAACGGTCCGCTGCCCGGCATGACCGCATTTTACCGGATGTGCTGATATGATGCGCGCCGATGAAGGACAAGCTGGACGCCATTCTCAGGCCGCGATCCATCGCGGTGATCGGCGCCTCGCGCGAGGAGCGGGGGATCGGCCGCGAGACGCTCCATAACCTGGTGGACTACGGGTTCACCGGCCCGATCTACCCCGTCAACCCGAAGGCGGACTCGATCCATTCGATCAAGGCGTATCCGGACCTGAAGGCGATCCCCGGTCCGGTCGATCTCGGGATCGTCGTCGTGCCGCAGAAGCACGTGAGCGGCGTCATCGGGGACGCCATCGAGAAGGGCGTCCGGGGGCTGGTCATCATCACGGCGGGCTACCGCGAGGTCGGCCCGGGCGGGGAGAGCGAGGAGGAGGCGCTCAGGGATCGCGTGCGCGCGGCGGGGATCCGGGTCGTCGGCCCGAATTGCATGGGCGTCATCAACACGGATCCCGCGGTGAGCATGAATGCCACCTTCGCCGCCGCGCGCCCGGAGCCGGGCCCGGTCGGGTTCATGTCGCAGAGCGGCGCGCTGGGGGAGATGATCCTGGCGCACGCGCAGGACATCGGCCTCGGCATCGCCTATTTCGTCAGCATGGGGAACAAGGCCGACATCTCCGGAAACGACCTGATCGAGGCGTGGGAGGACGACCCGCGGGTGAACGTCATTCTGATGTACCTGGAATCATTCGGCAATCCCGCGAAGTTCGCCGCGGCGACGCGGCGCGTGACGCGCAAGAAGCCGATCATCGCCGTGAAGTCGGGGCGCACGCCCGCCGGCGCGCGGGCCGCCTTCTCGCACACCGGATCGCTGGCCGGGACCGAGGTCGCGGTCGACACCCTGCTGGAGCAGTGCGGCGTGATCCGCGTCGGATCGATGAGCGAGATGTTCACGCTCGCCAGCGCGTTCGCCCGCCAGCCGCTTCCGAAGGGCAACCGCGTGGCGATCCTGACCAACGCCGGCGGCCCGGCCATCATGGCGACCGACGCCTGCGGCCCGCTCGGCCTCGAGGTGCCCGATCTGCCAGAGGCGACGCAGGCCCGGCTGAGGCGCGTGCTCGTCCGGGAGGCGAGCGTGAGGAATCCCGTGGACATGATCGCCTCGGCCGACGCGCCGCGCTACGAGGCGGCGCTGCGCATCCTCCGGGACGAGCCGGAGGTGGACGGGCTGCTCGTCCTGTTCGTCTCGCCGATCATGATCAACGCGCTGGAGGTGGCGCGCGCCATCGTGCAGGCGACGCGCGGCTCGGACAAGCCGGTGCTGGCCTGCTTCATGGGGACGGAGCGCGGGCGGCAGGGCGTCGAGGAGCTGCGCGCAGCCGGGATCCCGGTCTACATGTTCCCGGAGGAGGCGGCCCAGGCGATGGGGGGGCTCAACCGTTACCGTCTCATCCGCGAGCGGCCACTGGGCCGCATACCCGATCTGGGGATCGAGAAGGGGCGGGCCGACGATGCGCTGAAGAAAGCCCGGCGCGAGAAGCGCGCCGTCCTCGATCAGGAGGAGGTGGAGGCCCTCCTGCGAGCCTACGGCCTGCCGATCGCCCCCTCGCGCATCGCGCGCACGCCGGCCGAGGCGATCGAGGCCTCGTCCGCGCTCGGCTATCCGGTCGTCCTCAAGGCGCTCGCCGAGGACGTCGTGCACAAGACGGAGCGCGGCGCCGTGAAGGTCGATCTGCGCAATGCCGACGAGGTGGCCGGAGCCGTGCGCGCCATCCGGGCGGCCGTCGGAGGGACGTCCTGCCGCATCCAGGTCCAGTCGATGGTCCGCGGAGGCCACGAGACGATCCTCGGCATCACGCAGGATCCCAAATTCGGGCCGCTCCTCATGTTCGGCCTGGGGGGCATCTACGTCGAGGTGATGAAGGACGTCGTTTTCAGGCGGGCGCCGATCACGGACGTGGAGGCCCGCGACATGATCCGCGGCATCCGGGGCTACCGCCTGCTCCAGGGGGCGCGCGGATCGGTGAAGGCGGACGAGGGATTCCTCGTCGACGCGCTGCTGCGACTCGGCCAGCTGGCGTGCGATCACCCCGACGTCGAGCAGGTTGACCTCAACCCGCTGATCGTCGGCGCGGATCGGTCCTCGTCGTTCGTGGTCGACGCCCGCGTGCGCCTGGCGCAGGCGGCCGCGCGGGCCGCGGGCGCCGTCGGATCGCGCCCGTCCCGCGCGTTGACCGGCCGGCGCGCGCGAGGGGATAATGCCGGCGCGCGCGGGCGCCGCCGGCGCCGTGCGGCGCGGGGGAGGCGCGATTGAGGATCCACGGCACGACGGTCCTGTGCGTGCGCCACGGCGGGAAAGTGGCGATGGGATCCGACGGGCAGGTGACGCTCGAGCGCGCGGTCATGAAGCAGGGCGCGCGCAAGGTCCGGCGCCTCCAAGACGACTCGATCCTGGCCGGGTTCGCCGGCTCCGCGGCCGACGGCTTCGCCCTCCTCACCCGCTTCGAGTCCCGGCTGGAGGAGTTCCACGGCAACCTCGAGCGCGCCGCCGTCGAGCTGGCCCGCGACTGGCGCACCGACCGGGCGCTCCGCCGCCTGGAGGCCCTTCTCATGGTCGCGTCCTCCACGCGATCCTTTCTCATCTCGGGCACCGGGGATCTGATCGAGCCGGACGACGGGATCATGGCGGTCGGCTCGGGCGGACCCTGCGCCCTGGCGGCGGCGCGCGCGCTGTGCCGCCGCACGGGGCTTCAGGCGCGCGAGATCGTGGAGGAGTCGCTGCGCATCGCGTCCGAGATCGACATCTACACGAACGACCGGATCACGGTCGAGGAGCTCTGAGACGTGACGATCCTACTGCCCGGCAGCCGGAACGCGTCCCGGATCGACGCCGCGGCGGCCGTGGAGGATCTCACGCCGCGCCAGATCGTGGCCGAGCTCGATCGCTACATCGTCGGCCAGGAGAGCGCCAAGCGCGCCGTGGCGATCGCGCTGCGTAACCGCACGCGCCGCCTCAAGCTGTCCCCGGAGATGGCCGAGGAGGTGGCGCCCAAGAACATCATCATGATCGGCCCGACGGGGGTCGGCAAGACGGAGATCGCCCGCCGGCTCGCGCGTCTGACGAACTCGCCGTTCATCAAGGTGGAGGCTTCCAAGTACACGGAGGTCGGCTACGTCGGCCGCGACGTCGAGTCGATGGTGCGCGATCTGACCGATCTGGCCGTGGCGATGGTCCGGGAGGAGATGGCCCGCGAGGTCCGCGACCGCGCGCGGCTCAACGTCGAGGAGCGTTTGCTCGACATCCTGCTCCCGCCCTCCCCGGCGCCCCCGTCCGCGGAGCCGGCGGAGTCGGCGGAGCAGTTTCAGAGGAGCCGGGAGAAGATCCGCCGGCAGCTGGCCGGGGGCCTCCTGGAGGATCGCACCGTCGAGGTCGAGGTCCGCCAGGATCAGTTTCCCGCCTTCCGCATCTTCGGCGCCTCGGGCCTGGAGGAGATGGACGTCAACGTGCGCGACACGATGGCCGGCCTGTTCGGTTCGCGCACCCGGCCGCGACGCATGACGATCCGCGACGCGCGCGAGGTGCTGCAGCGCGAGGAGGAGGAGAAGCTGGTCGACCACGACGCGGCGAAGCGGCTGGCGGTCGAGCGGGTCGAGCAGTCGGGCATCATCTTCATCGACGAGATCGACAAGGTGGCCGGCCGGGAGCGGGGGAGCGGCCCCGAGGTCAGCCGCGAGGGCGTGCAGCGCGACCTCCTGCCGCTCGTGGAAGGGACCTCCGTCAACACGAAGAACGGCATGGTGCGCACCGACCACATTCTGTTCATCGCCTCGGGTGCCTTTCATGTGAGCAAGCCATCGGATCTCATCCCGGAGATGCAGGGCCGCTTCCCGATCCGCGTCGAGCTGCAGCCGCTTGGCTCGAAGGAGTTCGTGCGCATCCTCACCGAGCCCAAAAACGCCCTGGTGCGGCAGTATCAGGCGCTGCTGCTGACGGAGGGGATCGAGCTGACGTTCGCGGACGACGCCATCCGCGCGATCGCCGAGATGGCCGCCGATGTGAACGACAAGAGCGAGAACATCGGCGCGCGCAGGCTGCACACCATCATGGAGAGGCTGCTCGACACGATCTCCTTCGACGCGCCCGACATGAAGGAGAAGAGGGTCGACATCGACGCCTCCTACGTGCGGACGATGCTGTCGGACATCGTCAAGGACCAGGATCTGAGCCGCTACATCCTCTGACGCGGAACCCTTGGCCGCCTCGCTGCCGCTCCCTCGAACGATCCTGGCGCCGCTGCTGGCGCTGCTTCTCGTCGCGGCCGCCGGCTGCGGCAAGAAGGGGCCTCCCCGTGCGCCCGTCCGCGTCCAGCCGGATGCCGTGCGCGACCTCCGACTGCGTCAGATCGGACCGGACGTCGTGGCGTCGTTCGCGCTGCCGGCCCCTGCGGAAACGCCATCCAGCACCCCGCTCACCGTCGGTCTTCTGCGGATGCTCGCCACCGAAACCATCCAGCCCGGCGCCGTCTCGGACCGATACCTCCTCAGCCAGTTCCACAAGCATGCCCGCGTCGTCGCCGAAGCGACCGCCGCCCCCGCCGGAGGGGCGCAGGGCGGGCGGCTGCGGCTCGTCGATGCGGCCCCCCCGCCGTCCGGCGCGGGGCTGCGCCGGCGTTACCTGTACAGCGTCCTGGTCACGGACGCCTCCGGCAAGGGCTCCCCGCTGCCGCTGCCGCGCGGCATCGACGTCGTCGTGGCGCCTCCCGCTCCGACTGATCTCACCATCGGACTGGCCGAGGGGGAGGTGCAGCTGACCTGGTCTCCCGGCGCGCCGGGCGGCGCAGGATTCAACGTCTACCGGCGCGAGGGGAATGCGCCGGACCCGCCCGATCGTCCGATCAACCGCGCTCCGATCGCCGCGCCCGGCTACATCGACACGACGTTCCGTTACGGCGAGACCTACCGCTACAGCGTCCGGGCGCTGGCGTTGGCCGAACCCCCGCCTCGGGAGAGCCTGGCGAGCGCGGAGCGCGAGGTGCGCCCGCTCGACGTGTACCCGCCCGCCGCGCCCACGGGCGTGGCCGTCTCGGCCGAGGGGGCCGTGATCAAGATCTACTGGTTCCCCAGCGCCGAGCCGGATCTGGGCGGGTACCGGATCTACCGTCGCGACGAGGCTCACCCGGATCCCGTGCCGATCGGCGAGGCGGGCGCGGCGGAGACGGTGTTCATCGACACGACGGCCCGACCCGGCGTGCGCTATCATTACGTCGTCACGGCCGTCGACGGGGCGGCGCCGCCGAACGAGAGCGGGCCCTCGGAGGAGCGCTCCGAGACGATCCCGCGGCGCGAGGCAGCCCCGTCCGCCGCGGCCGCACCGGGCTCCGAACAGGATCCGCGTCAGGGAGAGAGGTGACGATGACTCCCGTTCCCACGGAGTTCTTCAAGATGTCGGCCGGCGGCAACGATTTCATCGTCCTCGACAACCGATCCGGCAATCTCGACGACAGGTCGCTCGGGGAGCTGGCGCGTCGTCTGTGCACGCGCGCCCTTTCGGTCGGGGGGGACGGCGTCGTCGTCCTGGAGGGCTCGGAGCGGGCCGACGCGCGCGCCCGGTTCTTCAACCCCGACGGCAGGCCGACCTTCTGCGGCAACGGCGCCCGGTGCGCCGCGCGCATGGCCTACCTGCAGGGTCTCGCCCCGGCGGCCATGACGATCGAGACGGACCTCATGATCCACCGGGCCGAGGTGCGCGGATCGGAGGTCTCGTTCGAGATGCGCGATCCACGCGGATTCGAGCCGGACATCGAGGTCGAGGTGCTGGGCGAGAGGATTCGCGGGATCTTCGTCGACACCGGCGTGCCCCACTTCGTCGTGTTCCGCCCCGTGCCCCCGGATCAGCCGATCGACAACGTCGGGAGGGCGCTTCGCTTCCACACGCGCTTCGGATCCGAGGGCGCCAACATCGATTTCGTCGAGGCGTACGAGCGCGGCCGGTTGCGGATTCGCACCTATGAGCGGGGCGTGGAAGGGGAGACGCTCGCCTGCGGCACCGGCTGCGTCGCGGCCGCCGTGGCGGCGGCCGCCACCGAGGGCACGCCCTCCCCGGTGAGCCTGCTGACCCGGTCGGGCGAGACGATCCGGGTGCGCTACGAGGGCGCGCCGAAACAACCGACCGGCATCCGTCTGGAGGGGAAGGCGCGGCTCGTCTTCGTGGGGCAGCTCACGGAGGAGTCGGCGCGCGGCTTCCGACCCGCCCGCTGATGGACCGCCCGCCGGTCGAGTTCCGCCCGGCGCGCGGCCGCCCGCCGCGGCGCGGCCGGGCCGGCTTGCTGCGGCTGACCTTCGGCTGGATCCTCACCGTCGGAGGCCTGCTGCTCGCCCTGCCGTTCGTCCCGGGCCCCGGCTTCCTGTTCCTCCTGGGGGGCCTCGGTCTGCTCAGTTCCGAGAGCCGCGCGGTCCGGCGTCTCCTGCGCCGACTGCGCGAGTGGCGTCTGATGCGGCGGGCCCTGAAGGAGGCCGAGCGGGCCGGAGTCAGGATCGATCTGGACGACGACGAGGAGACGGACGACGAGGAGAGGCCGGCGGCGGGGGACTGATTCGCCGCGCGCGGGCGCCCTCCGGCGCCGGGCGGCGGGGTCGGGCCGTCCGCCCGGCGCGGCTTCCGGCGGCGAGCCGCTCCTCCAGATCCGCGGAGGGACAATCCTCGGACAGGGCGCACTCGCCGCAGCGCGGCCGCCGCGCCTGGCAGACATATCGTCCGTGCAGGATCATCGCGATGGAGAAGAAGATCCACTCCGATCGCGGGACGAGATCCAGTAGATCGCGCTCGATGCGGACCGGATCCCGGTGTCGCGTCAGCCCCAGCCGTCCGGTCACGCGGGCCATGTGCGTGTCCACGACGATCCCGGAGGGGATCCCGTAGCCCGCGCCGAGGATGACGTTCGCGGTCTTGCGGCCGATCCCGGGCAGGCGCGTGAGATCCTCCATCGTGCGCGGCACCTCACCCCCATGGCGCTCGACCAGGGCCCGGGCGCAGAGCATGAGGGCACGGGCCTTGGCGCGGAAGAATCCGGTCGATCGGATGATCCGCTCGAGCGCCCGCGGCGAGGCGAGCGCCAGCACAGCCGCGTCCGGGTAGGAGCGGAACAGCGCCGGGGTCACCTGGTTGACCCGCGCGTCGGTGCACTGCGCCGACAGGATCGTCGCCACGAGAAGCTGGAACGGCCCGTCGTGATCGAGCTCGACCCGCGGCGCCGGCCGGGACCGGTGCAACGCTTCGAGGACGGCCGCAGCCCTCGCCCGCCGCGCCGCGGCCGGAGCCGCTCGCGCCCGCGCCGGCATCTCAGAGCCGCCGCCGCAGAGCGTCCGCCAGGCGCGCCGCGTCGAGGGTATTGAGGACGTCTCCCGCCTCCAGGCCCGCCCGCCGGGCGACGAGGACTCCGTAACGCACGTCGGTCAGCCCGCCCGCATCGTGCGCGTCCGGATCGATGGCGAAGCGGGCCTCCATCGATCGCGCGCGCCGGCACGCCACCGCGTCCAGATCCAGGCGCCGCGGATTGGCGTTCAGCTCGAGATAGACCCCCTCCGCGGCCGCCACGCGCGCCACCTCGTCCAGGTCGACGTCGTACGGCTCGCGCGCCAGCAGGAGCCGTCCCGTCGGATGTCCGAGGATCGTCGTCCGTCTGTTCCGGAGCGCGCCGACGATGCGCCGGGTCTGGTCGGCGCGCGACAGCCCGAAAGAGGAATGCACCGACGCCACGATGAAGTCGAGACGAGCGAGCACCTCCTCGGGATAGTCGAGGCGGCCGTCGGGCAGGATGTCGACCTCGCTTCCCTTGAAGACGCGTAGCCCGGGGTGCCGGGCCGAGGCGGCGTCGATCTCCTCCTGCTGCCGGCGGAGCGAGTCGGGCGTCAGCCCCCGCGCGTAGCGCGCCGACTGGCTGTGGTCGGTGATGCCGACGTATTCGTAGCCGAGCCCGGCGCAGCGCTCCAGGATCGCCGGAATGCTCATCCGGCCGTCGCTCCAGGTCGAGTGCACGTGCAGAACGCCGCGCACGTCCTCAGGACCGATCAGGCGGGGGAGGGCTCCGGCCGCGGCCGCGTCGATCTCTCCGTCGCCCGAGCGCAATTCGGGCGGGATGAAGGGCAGATCGAGGTGCCGGTAGATCGCCTCCTCGTCGGGCGACGGGAGGAGCGCGCCGCCGCGCGCCGGTCCGCGGGCGCTCCACTCGAGCCCCAGCCCGCGGGCTCGAGCGGACAGCGCCTCGACGTGCTCGGCGCTTCCGGTGTCGTGCAGCAGCGCCGCGGCGAACCCCTCCTCCGGGACGACGTGAAGCCGCACGGGCGGCCCGCCGGCGAGCGATCCGGCCAGCCCGTCCGCCCCCTCGGGCGCCGCGTTCTCGAGCAGACCGCAGGAGGCCGCGGCCTCCAGCGCGTCGGCGGGGGAGGGGCCGCAGGCGACCAGATCGATCCCGGCGACCGTCTCGAGGCCCCGGCGGAGATCACCGGCGATCGCCACCCGCCGGATCGACCGCTGGCGCTTCAGGGACTGCGCCGCCGCTTCGGCCATCGTGAGGGCCTCGCCGAGCAGGAAGCGGCTCGCGTAGCGGCGGAGCCGCCGGATCCCTTCCAGGATCTTCTCCTGGCTCTTCGATCCGAACCCGGGCAGATGCGCGACGCGGTTCTCGTGGCAGGCGTACTCGAGCTCCCCCACGGTGCCGACCCGCAGCCCTTCGACCAGCATCGCCGCCTTTCTGGGGCCCAGGCCCGGGATCCGGAGCAGCTCCCGCACGCCGGCCGGCACCGAGGCGCGCAGCTCGTCCAGCTGGGGAATGCGGCCGGTCTCGACGAGCAGGACGAGCTTCTCGGAGATCGCCTTGCCGATGCCGGGCAGCCGGGACAGCTCGCCGCTGCTCGCCAGTCCGGCGAGATCCCGCTGATCGTGCAGGCGGAGCGTGCGCGCGGCGTTGGTGTAGGCCCGGATGCGGAACGGGTTCTCCCCTCGCATCTCGAGCAGGTCCGCGATCTCCTCCAGCAGATCGGCGGCGCGGGTCGTGTCCATGGGGTCCTCGGAAGAGGGCCCATGCTAGATGAGCGCCCGGTGACCTGTCAAAAAGTCATGGTGTGCTCCGGATGTGCCAAAACGGCCATCTTGGGGACGATCCCCCCGCGTGCGGCGGTCCATCCGGCGCGCGGGCGCCCGGCGGCGATCGCCCCCCGGACCCCCGGAATCGCCCCAAAGCCCCGGTTTTCGGCGGCTGCCGCGCTGCAGAAAGGACGCGCCCGCCGCCCTCGGAGGAGGAATGAGGGGGCTGGCAAGCATGTTGCTATAGGTGTCCCGGGACATGGAGTGGGGCGGGCAGTAACAAGGAGGGGCCCATGTGGCGTCAATATCTCCCATACGCGACCAGCTATGACGATTTCATCTCCCCGGACGACGACACGCGCCTCGAGGCGTTCATCAAGGATCCCGACTCCTTCCGCCAGGAGAAGGAGATCCTCAGGAGCCAGGTCGATCGAATCCTGAAGACCGCGCTGACCACGCTCCCGCCGCGAGAGCGATACATCATCGAGAGGCGCTTCGGCATCAAGGACGACAGCCAGCTCACGCTCGAGGCCGTGTCGCGCATCCTGAAGCTCAGCAAGGAGCGGGTGCGCCAGCTCGAGCGCGAGGCGCTGATGAAGCTTCGACTGGCCCTGGACGGCATGCGCGGGCAGCTGATGGGGGCCTGAGGCGGCCGCGCATGCTCGGACAGAGGCATCCCGCGCCGCCGGCCACCAGGGGCCGGCGGCGCTTTTTTGTGCCCGGAGCCTGCGGGGCGAATGCAGAAGCCGGTTGCGGCCACCCCGCGGTCGGCTCTTGCGTTGCTTGGCAAATCGGGTACCATTGCGCTATCATCGCAAGCCGCAACGGCAGCCGAACTCAGGTATTACGTCGAGCAGGCTTGTGAAACGCGGGCCGGTGCTGTGCCGCCGGCTCCCGTTCCGGGCGAGGAAGCGAGGATGAACAGACAGCGTCTGGTCGGTGCGGTCCTGGCGGCGGCCCTGCTCGCCGCGACCGGCTGCCAGGGGACGATCGACGGCCTGAGGGCCAACTACGCCGCCAAGCAGGGGAACGACTTCTACAAGGCGGGGGACTACTCGAAGGCGATCGAGTGGTACCGCTACAGCACCTATCTGAATCCCGAGTTGGCCATCGCCTACTATCACGCGGCGCTGGCCTACATGGCGCTCTACCGCCCGGGATCGATGCACCCCAAGGACGCCCGCTACGCCGAAGAGGCGATCAACAATCTGCAGCGCTACCTGGCCGCCGTGCCGGACCACGTCGAGGCCCAGGATCACCTCCTGACCGTCTACCTGCAGACGTCGCGCTACGATGAGGCGGCTCAGGTCTTCGAGGACGAGCTCCAGCGCCTGGGCGGGGAGAATCCCGCGCGCGCCTCCGACCTGATGCAGCGGCTGGGGATGATCTACGCCAAGAAGGGGGATTTCGAGAACTCCCTGGAGTGGTACAAGAAGCGCTCCGAGATCGAGGACTCCCCGGAGGCCCTGTACACCATCGGCGTGCTCTGCTGGGACAAGGTCTACCGCGGGCACATGACGATCAGCCTCGAACGGCGCCAGGAGCTGATCGACCTCGGCCTCGACTATCTGAACAAGGCGGCCGAGCGCCGCGAGAACTACTTCGAGGCCGTCTCGTACATCAACCTCCTGTACAGGGAGAAGGCCAAGGTCGCCGCCGAGGTGGGCAACCTGGAGGATTTCGCCAAGTTCAATCAGGAGGCGGACAAGCAGCTGAAGCTCGCTCTCAAGATGCGCAAGGAGGTCATGGCCAAGAAATAGCGGCCGGACGAGGTGTAGCACTTGTTCGAATCCCAGGTTCTTTCGACCAGAGCAAGAAGGCGCACGCACAAGTGGCTGACCTTCCCGATCGCCCTCATTGCGCACGGGCTCGTGTTCGGCGGCCTCATCGTCGCGTCGTTCATGACGATCGAATCGGTGCCGGCGCCGCCACTCACCATCTCATTCGTCGCGGCGCCCCCGCCGCCTCCCCCTCCTCCGCCCCCGCCGGCGCGCAGGAAGCGGACGCAGCGGGTCACGCCCAAGGAGATCCCGAAGCCGGCCGAACTGGTCCAGCCGACGGTCGTGCCGGAGGAGAAGCCGATCCCGCTGGACGCTCCCGAGGAGGATTTCGGGTTCGATGAGGGCGTCGAGGGCGGGGTCGAAGGCGGGGTCGAGGGCGGTGTGGTCGGCGGTGTGGTCGGCGGTGTCGTCGGGGGCGTGCTGGGAGGCATGCTGGGAGGCGTGGAGGGCGGTCTGATCGATCAGCCGCTGTACGCCGGCGTCGGCGGTGTCACCAACCCGGAGCTGATCCCGTCGAGCAAGGTCAAGCCGAGGTACCCGGAGATCGCCCGCAAGGCCAAGATCCAGGGGAAGGTCATCCTCCAGGCGATCATCAGAAAGGACGGCACGGTGAGCAACGTGCAGGTCCTGAAGTCACCCGGGAGCAAGTTCGGCTTCGACGAGGCGGCGGTCGCCGCGGTGCAGCAATGGCGCTACAAGCCGGGCCTGCAGAACGGCAAACCGGTCGACGTCTACTTCACCGTAGTCGTCGATTTCGTGCTGCAGTAAGTGAATATCGTGGCTGAGGAAGACAGCGAGAAACAAGGAGGATTCCACTCATGATGGGGCATAGCGTACTCGATATTTGGAACCAGATGGGGTTCCTGGCGAAGTCGATCGCCATCTTCATGTTGTTGATGTCGATCTACTCCGTGGCGGTCTTCATCGAACGGTTCCTTCTCTACCGCAGGGCGAAAAAGCAGTCGATCGAGTATCTGCCGATCGCCACCAAGGCCCTGCGGGAGGGGAATTACCGGGCGGCCGTCGACGCGGCCCGGCGCTACAACAAGAGTCATCTGGCCAAGGTGCTCTCGGCCGGCCTGATGCAGTTCCTGTTCGAGAGGGAGGAGGAGCCGGGCCATGATGCCGTGGAATCGGTCCGCCTCGCCGTCGAGCGGGCCGCGGCCCTGACCACGGCGGAGATGAAGCGCGGGCTGGGCGGCCTCGCCACGATCGGCGCGACGGCTCCCTTCATCGGGCTGCTCGGCACCGTCATCGGCATCATCAACGCGTTCACCGGCATGGCCGCCACCGGCTCGGGCGGGATCGGCGCCGTGTCGGCCGGCATCGCGGAGGCGCTGATCAACACAGCCATCGGGCTGGGCGTCGCGATCCCCGCCGTCTGGATGTTCAACTACTTCACCGCCCAGGTCGAGTTCTTCGGCATCGAGATGGCGAACTCGTCGTCCGAGCTGATCGACTTCTTCCTGAAGCGGAAGGGGAACGGAGCCAGCAATGGCAATACAGACGGGCGGTAGCGGCGGCGTCACATCCGACATCAACGTCACGCCGTTCGTCGATATCTGCCTCGTGCTCCTCATCATCTTCATGGTCGTGACGCCGATGCTGCAGGAGGGGATCCAGGTCAACCTGCCGTACGCGCGGAACACCGAGGATACGGAGGACGACGAGTCCCACGCGATCGTCGTGGCTCTCAAGGATGATCGTGTCATCTACGTCCAGCGCAAGCCGATCCCCGCGGCGCAGTACCTGGCCGAGATGACCGAGATCTACGACCGCATGCCGGACAAGCAGGTGCTGATCAAGGCCGACCGCGGCATGAAGTACGGCGACGTGCGGCGCGTCATGGTCGAGACCAACGAGGCGGGCTTCGGCGCCGTCTCGCTGGTCACCGAGAAGATGCCCGGGGCGGAGTAGGGTAAGGAGGAAGCTCGCGATGGCCATGAAGATCGGCGGCGGTGGCGTCAAGTCGGACATCAACATCACTCCCTTCGTCGACATCGTCCTGGTGCTCCTGATCATCTTCATGGTGGTCACGCCGATGCTGAGCCGGACGCTCGATCTCTCGGTCCCGCCGAAGGCGCAGACCGAGACGATCACGGAGGCGCAGGTCGCGGACCAGCTGATCCTGACCGTCCGCGGGCCCCTGACGGCCCCGAGGGTGTTCCTCAACCAGGAGGAGATCCCCGGCGCTCCCGACGCCGTGAAGGACCGCATCCAGGAGCTGATGGTCGGGCGCCGTGACAAGGTCGTCTTCTTCCAGGCCGAGAACGAGGTCCCCTATCAGTTCGTCGTCGAGGTCATCGACAAGGTGCGCGGCGGCGGCGCGGAGAAGATCGGGCTGATCACGGACGAGACCCTCACCGAGATGCCTCTGGGGGGCTGAGGCTCATCGCCAGGGACACACCGCTTCGCCGCGCCGGACATCCTCCGGAACCGGAGATCGCTCCGGCATGACACCCCTTCCGCCCCGCGAGTCCGTCAGGAGCGTCTACCTCATCGGCATCTGCGGAACCGGCATGGGCTCTCTCGCCGGGCTGCTCCGAGACGCCGGCCACGAGGTCCTCGGCTCGGACACCTCCGTCTATCCCCCCATGAGCACGATGCTCCGGGCCAAGGGGATCCGCATCCTCGACGGCTTCCACGCCGGGCACCTTAACGATCGGCCCGATCTCGTCGTGGTGGGCAACATCGCCACGCGCGCCAATCCCGAAGCGGTCGCGGCCGCCGAGCGCGGCATCCCCTGCCTCAGCATGCCGCAGGCCATCGGCCATTTCTTCCTGGAGGGACGGCACCCGATCGTCATCGCCGGAACCCACGGGAAGACCTCCACCGCCGCCCTCATGGCTTGGGTCCTGTCGGCCTCCGGACGCGATCCTTCGTTCCTGGTCGGCGGGGTCCTGCGGAATTTCGGGCGGTCGTACGGGCTCGGCGGCGGGGACGACTTCGTCATCGAAGGGGACGAGTACGAGACGGCCTTCTTCGACAAGGGACCGAAGTTCATGCACTACAGGCCGCGCTCCGCGATCCTGACCTCGGTCGAGTTCGATCACGCCGAGATGTACCCCGATCTCGACTCGATCCGGCGGGCGTTCCGGGCCTTCGTGGACCTCATCCCGGCCGACGGCCTTCTCGTGCACTGCGCCGACGCCCCGAACGTGGCCGGCGTGGTGGAGGGCGCGCGGTGCCGCCTGGCCTCCTACGGATCCGGCGCGGACGCCTTCTGGCGCGCGACGCTGCGATCGGCCGGATCGGGCGGCATGGAATTCGAGGTCAGCCGCGGCGGGCGGTCGCGCGGCCTCTTCCGTCTGCCGCAGACCGGCGGGCAGAACCTGGCGAACGCGCTCGCCGTCATCGCCGTCGCCGAGTCCCGCGGCGTCCCGGCGGGGGCGATCCGCGAGGCCCTGGTGACCTTCGAGGGGGTGAAGCGGCGCCAGGAGATCCGGGGCCTCGCGGGCGGGGTCACCGTGATCGACGATTTCGCGCACCACCCCACGGCCGTCC
>JBFGDZ010000057.1:0-19078 GCA_041580375.1 Candidatus Polarisedimenticolia bacterium | reverse complement strand
CGACATGCCCGCCGCGCTGCTCGTGGACGAGGCGCCGCGCTACCGCCGGCCGAGCGAGCGCCCGAAGTGGCAGGAGGAGATGGAGCGGCTGCAGATCGAGTCGATCCCCGAGCCGTCCGACGGGACGGAGGCCCTGCAGGCGCTGCTGGCCTCCCCCAACCTCGGCTCGCGCGAGTCGATCTACCAGACCTACGATCACATGGTGCGCACCAACACGGTCGTGAGGCCGGGATCCGACGCCGCGGTCATCAGGCTGAAGGGCACGAACCAGGCGCTGTCCCTGGCGGTCGACTGCAACGCGCGATACTGCTTTCTCGATCCGGAGCAGGGGGCCCGGCTCGCGGTCGCCGAGGCGGCGCGCAACCTCGCCTGTTCGGGCGCCGCGCCGGTCGGCACGACCGATTGCCTCAACTTCGGCAATCCGGAGCGCCCGGAGATCATGTGGCAGTTCGAACGCGCGATCGCCGGAATCGCCGGCGCGTGCAGCGCGCTCGAGGCTCCGATCGTGGGGGGCAACGTCTCGTTCTACAACGAGACCGAAGGACGAGCCATCCATCCCACGCCGACGATCGCCATGGTCGGACTGCTCGACGACGTCGGCGGCGCGATGGCGCAGTGGTTTCAGAGCGAGGGGGACCTGATCTTCCTCCTGGGGGATCCCGCCGGAAGCCTCGCGGCGAGCGAGTACATGGCGCTCGTGCACGGCCGCGAGGCGGGCCGGCCGGCGGCCGTCGACCTCGATCGGGAGAGAGCCGTCCAGGACGCCGTGCGCCGCGCCATCGGGTCGGGGCTCGTCGAGTCCGCCCACGACTGCTCGGATGGCGGCCTCGCGTTCGCCCTCCTCGAGTGCTGCATCAGCGGACCGCTCGGCAGCGTCGGCGCCGAGATCCGCCTCGAGCCATCCGGACGGCTGGACGCGCTCCTCTTCGGCGAGGCTCCCTCGCGCATCATCGTCTCGGCGCCGGCCGAGAACCGCGCCCGGCTGGAGCACGTCGCCTCCGCGGCCGGCGTGCCGATCCTCCCCCTGGGCAAGGTCGGCGGGCCGCGGCTGACCATCACGGTCGGTTCCGGCGCCGTCGTCGATCTGGACGCGGCCGAGGCCCGCGACGCCTGGCTGAGGGCCCTGCCCCGCCTGCTGAAGGGCTGACGCCCGGTTCCCCGTCTCCGCGCATCATCCCCCGCGCGCGTGCTACGATAGAGGCATCGCTCACCGGGAGGATCCATGAACACCGTCGAGAAGTACCGCCGCTTCGTCAGCACCGGCTTTCTCAAGAAAGTCCAGCCGATCGTCGTCGACAAAGCCGAGGGGACCACCATCTGGGACGACAAGGGACGCGCGTTCGTGGACCTGTTCTCGGGAATCTCGGTCGTCAACGCGGGGCACGGCCGCCCCGAGATTCTCGAGGCCGCGGGGGCGCAGATGCGCCGCCTCGTGCACTGCAACTCCTACCTCTATCACAACAAACCGACGGCCGACTGCGCCGAGGCGCTGGCCTCGATCATGCCGGACCCCGCCCTGCGCGTGTCGTTCTTCGGCAACAGCGGCGCCGAGGCGATCGAGGGAGCCATGCGGGTCGCCAAGCAGTTCACCGGGAAGAGCGAATTCATCGCCCTGGAGATGTCGTTCCACGGCCGCACGGTCGGCACGCTGAGCGTGACCGGCAACTGGACCCGCAAGAAGAAGGGCGGCCCCTACCTCCCGGGCGTGGCGTTCGCCGCGGCGCCCTACGCGTACCGCAGCCCGTTCGGCTCCGACCCGGAGGTCGTGGCGCGGGAGTGCGCCGCCGACGTGGAGCGCGCCATCGATCAGCGCACTTCGGGACAGGTGGCAGCGTTCATCGCGGAGCCGGTCCTCGGCGAGGGCGGGATCATCGTCCCTCCCCCCGGCTACTTCAACCGCGTCAAGGAGATTCTCGACCGGCGCGGCATCCTGTTCATCTGCGACGAGGTGCAGAGCGGCTTCGGGCGCACCGGACGGATGCTCGCCATCGAGCACTACGGCGTCGTCCCCGACATCGTCGTCACCGCCAAGGGGATCGCCGACGGGTTCCCCCTCTCCGCATTCACCATGCGGGAGGAGATCGCCGCGGCCTTCACGCCGGGCGATCATCTCTCGACCTTCGGGGGCAATCCGATCTCGTGCGCCGCGGCGCTCGCCAACATCGAGATCTTCCGCAAGGAGGGTCTGGCCGAGGCGGCCGAGCGCAAGGGACGCAACCTCCTCGAACGGCTGCGCGGCATGGCGGATCGCCATCCGCTCATCGGCGAGGTGCGCGGACTGGGCCTGATGATCGGCATCGAGCTGGTCGCGGATCGGACCCGGAAGACCCCCGCGGCCGCAGCCGCCGCGCGCGTCCAGGATCTGATGTTCGAGGACGGATTCCTGCTGGGCGTCGGCGGGTTCTACGGCAACGTGCTGAGGATCCAGCCGCCGCTCGTCATCGGCGAGAAGGAGATCGACCGCACCCTGGCGGCGCTCGACAAAGCGCTGGCGCACGCGGCCTGAGCCCGTCGGGCCGGGACCCCCTCCCCGGCCCGCGCATCCGGAATCCATGACATGAACGCCCCGGCCCCGATCGAGGAGTCCTGCTACTGGCTCGCCACCTGCCGGCGCGACCCGCTGCCGCCGCTCGAGCGCGACCTCGAGGTCGACGTCGCCGTCGTCGGCGCCGGGTTCACCGGTCTGTGGGCGGCGCTCACCATCCTGGAGATCGATCCGCGGCGCGCGGTCGCGGTGATCGAGCAGGGGCGGGCGGCGTACGGAGCGAGCGGCCGCAACGCGGGGATGGCGGGGGAGGGGATCGACCATTCGTACGCGCTCGCCGTGGAGCACTTCGGGGAGGATCGGGCGCGCGCGCTCGCCGCTCTCGGACGGCGCAACCTCGACGACTTGGTCGACTTCATCCGCTCGCGCTCCATCGACTGCGATCTCGAGCGCAACGGGCTCCTGGACGTGGCGCTCACGCCCGGCCAGGTCGAAGTGCTCCGCGCGATCCGGGACGTCGCGCACCGATTCGGGCTGACCGACCTGACGCTCCTGGACCGCGACGCAACGCGATCGCTCGTGCGGAGCGATCTCTACCAGGGGGGCCTGCTCGTGCCGCGCGCGGCGATCCTGAACCCGGCCAAGCTGGTGGAGGGTCTCGCGCGGGAGGCCCGCGCCCGGGGCGCGCGGATCTTCGAGCGCACGCCGGTCACGGAGGTCGCGAAAAACGGCGCCGGCGTGATCGTGAGGACGCGCGGGGGCGCGGCCGTGCGGGCCCGGCGGGCGATCCTCGCGACCAACGCCTACACGCACCGGCTGGTCCCCGCGCTGAGGCGCCGCTACCTGCCGCTGTACGACTACATCCTCGTCAGCGATCCGCTCACGCCGGCCCAGCGCGAGGCGATCGGCTGGAAGGGCCGGCACAGCGTGGGGGACGCGCGCACCTTCTTCAACTACTACCGCCTCACGGCGGACGATCGGATCCTGTGGGGGACGAGCGAGGCGGTCTATTACCGGAACGACCGGGTGGACCCCTCCTGCGATCACTCGCCGGCGCACTATCAGTCGCTCCGGGCCGGCTTCCGCCGCCACTTCCCGGCCCTCGCGGATCTGCGATTCCCGTACGCGTGGGGCGGCCCGATCTGCGCCACAAGCCGCTTCACGCCCTTCTTCGGGACGATCGCGGGGGGGCGGATCCACTACGGGATCGGCTACACCGGGCACGGCGTCGGCAGCACCCGGCTGATCGGCCGCACGCTCGCCCACCGCGTCCTCGATCGGCCCCTTCCGCACGAGGAGCTGGCTATCTTCGGAAGGCGGCCCCTCCCGTATCCCCCCGAGCCGCTGCGCGGCTACCTGATCCGTCGCATCACGCGGGACCTGCGCCGGGCCGACGAGGACGGGAAGCGAAGCCTGCTTCTGCGCCTCATGGACCGGCTGGGGATCGGGCTGTCGAGTTAGGAGCCTGCGGCGGACACGCCCTCCGCGCGCCCGGCGATGAAGCGGTCGATCTTGCCGGAGAGAACGTCGAGCGGCAGGGCTCCGTCCTCCAGGACCGCGCGGTGGAAGGCCTTCACGTCGAAGCGATCCCCGAGGCGCTCTTCGGCCCGGGCGCGCAGCTCCGCGATGCGCAGCTGGCCGATCTTGTAGGCGAGCGCCTGCCCGGGGATGGCGATGTAGCGCTCCGCCTCCGAGACGGCGCGCGCCTCCCCGACCGACGTGTTGGCGTCCATGTAGTCCAGGACCTCCTCGCGGGTCCAGCCCTTGCTGTGCAGACCCGTGTCGACGACGAGCCGGATGGCCCGCCACAGCTCGGCGGCGAGCGCGCCGAAGTGCTGGTACGGATCCTCGTAGACGCCGAGCTCGCGGCCCAGCGACTCCGCGTACAGCCCCCAACCCTCGACGTAGGCCGTGTACGTGCCGAAGCGGCGGAAGCGAGGCAACGCCTCCAGCTCGCGCTGGATCGAGCGCTGGAAATGATGCCCCGGGGCCGCCTCGTGCAGCGACAGCGACTCCATCGCCCAGCTCGGCCGCGCGCTCAGATCGTAGGTGTTCACGTAGAAGACGCCGGGCCGGGAACCGTCCGGTGGGCCGGACTGGTAGGAGGCTCCGGACGCCGAGCGCTCGCGGAAGGCCTCCACGGCGCGAACCTCGTAGTCGGCGCGCGGGAAGATGTCGAACAGGCGGGGGACGAGACCGTTGATCCGAGCCTTCATCTCCCGGTAGCCGTTGAGCAGTTCCTCGGGATCGTCGAAATAGAAGCGCGGGTCGGTCTCCAGCCAGTCGAAGAACGCGTGCAGGTCCCCCTCGAACCCGACCGCGGCCCGGATCCGCTCCATCTCGCCATGGATGCGCGCCACCTCGCGGAGCCCGATGTCGTGGATGCCGCCGGGGGTGAGGTCGGTCGTCGTGATCGTGCGGACCCGGTGGGCGTACCAGGCCTTGCCGTCCGGGAGGGCGTCGAGGCCGACCGTCGAGCGCGCGCGAGGCAGGTACTCGTCGCGAACGAAGGCATGGAGCCTCGCGTAAGCCGGCACGACGGTGTCGCGGATCGCCGCCTCGTACGCGTCGCCGAGACGTCTCCGATCCGCCTCGCCGAAGCCGTCCGGCATCCGGTCGATCGGACGGTGGAACAGGCTCTGTTGCGGGTCGTCGGTGACGTGCGCCGCCAGCTGCGGCAGGGCCTTCTCCATCAGCACGCGCGGCTGGACGACGCCGCGCTCCAACCCCTCGCGCATGTTGGCGATCGCCTGATCGACCCAGATCGCGAAGCCGCTCATCCGGGCCAGGAAGTCGTCGTAATCCTTCACGGTCCGGAACGGATGGATGCTCTCGCCGGAGCCGAGCCGGGCGAAGTGATTCGGCACGCCGCCGAACTGGTCGACCGGAAGCAGGTGATCGGGATAGCGGAACGCTTCGATCCGCCGCTGCCGGTCGAGCCGGAAGATCTGGTGCGTGAGAAGGTCCTGATCCACGAGCAGCGAGGCGTCGACCGCCTCGATCTCCTCCAGAAAACGCCGCTCGAGCGACAGGGACTGTTCTCTGTGCTCGGGCGAGATGTCGTTGGCGAGACGGTCGTTGTATCGATCGTCCCCGACGAAGGTGGCGAAGATCGGATTGAGCTTCAGGTACTCCTCGAAATAGTCCTCGACCAGGGCGCGCAGGCGCTCCCGCTCGGCCGCGGCGCGATCGGGGCCCGCGCACCCCTGGGCGAGAATGGAAATCCCGGCGGCGAGGAGCAGGGGTATCCGGGCGGCTGGCGGTCCCGATCTCCGTGTCATCGTCATCCTCCGGCGGCGCGAGGCGATGAGGTTGTGGACCTCGATTCGAGTGGTCTAGAATCTAGCACACTCCATGGCCCGAACCAGCGCCACGCCATCGAAGCGCGACCGGATCCCGGTCGCCCGCGGGAACCGCGCTCCCGCGAAGGAGGGATCCATCCGGATCCCCGACGGCGTGCCGGGGCTGATCGCGACGATCGGATCCGACCTCCGGGTCCGCCGGATCAACCGGCGCTACGGCGAGTGGCTCGGGATGGCTCCCGGCCGGGCCGCGGGGCGTCGCGTCCGCGATCTGTTCCGCGCGTCCGACTACCGCGAGATCGGCCCGCTCATCCATCGGGCCCTGGCCGGAGAGTGGGTGCACTTCGAGCGCCGGATGGAGGGCGCCGCGGGCCGCAGCGGCTGGCTCGAGGGGACCCTCATCCCGGAGGCCGGCCCGGACGGACGGGTCGAACGCCTGCACGCGCTGATGGTGGAGATCGGCGATCGAAAGCGCCTCGAAGAGTCGGTGAGAAAGCGGGACGAGCCGTTTCGCCGCCTGTACGAGTCGAACATCATCGGCGTCATCTTCGCGACGATCCACGGCCAGATCTTCGACTGCAACGAAGCCTTCCTCGAGATGGTCGGCTACGGGCGCGAGGACCTGCCGCTCAACTGGATCGACATGACGCCGCCGGAATGGCTGCCGCTCGACGAGGACGCCATCAAGCAGGCATCGAGCAGGGGAGTCGTCCCGACCTGGGAGAAGGAGTACCTCCGCAAGGACGGCACCCGCGTCCCGATCCTCCTCGCGGTCGCGATGCTCGACATGAAGGCGGGCACGTGCATCTGCCCCGTTCTCGATCTGTCCGACCGGTCCCGCCTGGAGAAGGCGCTGCTGGAGCAGTCGGAGACCGAGCGGCGGCGCCTGGGACTCGACCTTCACGACGGGCTGGGACAGCATCTCACCGGGCTCGCGTTCCTCACCAAAGCCCTCGAGGAGCGGCTGAAGGAGCGGGCCGCGGAGGAAGCGGGCGAGGCGGCCAAGATCGCGGGCCTGGCGGAGCAGGCGGTCGCCCGGGCGCGTTCCCTGGCGCAGATCGTCTCCCCGGTCAACCTTCAGGGCGAGGGATTCCTGCCGGCGATGTCCGTGCTGGCGGCGAACATGCGCAACGTTTTCGACGTGACCTGCACCTTCAAGCACGGCCCGGGGCTCAATGTCCAGGACGCGGCCAAGGCGACGCATCTTTTTCACATCGCCCAGGAGGCGGTGACGAACGCCATCAAACACGGCAGGGCGCGCAGGATCGCGATCCGGCTGGCCGCGCCCCGCGGACGGCTCACGCTCACCGTCGATGACGACGGGATCGGCATGCCGGAGAAGCCCTCCCGGCACGATGGGATGGGCCTGGGCATCATGCGCCACCGCGCGCGCATGATCGGGGCGACGATCGAGCATCGCAGGAGACCGCGTGGCGGCACCATCGTGGTGTGCACCATCCACGCGCTTCGTAGGATCCGGAATCGGAAGGGGGTGGGGCATGGCAACAAAGACGAGGCCGTCCGGCGGCGGAGCCAGAAGGAGAATCCTCGTCGTCGATGATCACCCCGTCCTGCGGGAAGGACTCATCCAGATCATCAACAGGCAGAACGACCTCGAGGTGTGCGGCGTCGCGGCGAGCGCGGAGGAGGCGGCGGAGCGGGTCGCCGGCCTGAAGCCGGACCTCGCCATCGTCGACCTGTCACTGAAGGGAAAGAGCGGGTTCGATCTGATCCGGGATCTGGCGCGGAGACCTCGCGGCCCGAACGTGCTCGTGCTGTCGATGCACGATGAGACGATGTACGCCGAGCGCGTGATCGGCGAGGGGGCGAAGGGGTACGTCATGAAGGAGGAGGCCCCGGAGAATCTCGTGCGGGCGATCCGCGAGGTCCTGGACGGCGGGGTCTACCTGAGCCGCAGAATGCGCTCGCGGGTGGACCAACCCGCGGGATCGGCCGGTCGCCGGCGGCGGGCGACCACCCGGCCGGAGCCGCGCTGCTAGGGATCCGACCCGTCGCCGACCCAAAGCGGCGGACGACGCTCAGCGGGCGGGCACGGGGGGCGGCCCTTCGGGCAGGTAGCTCCTGTAGACGTGCCCCCGCGTGCGGGTCTCGAACTCCTCCCGGATCGCCTTCAGCGTCGCCTGGTCCTCGTACAGATCGACCATGGTGGCCGCCAACGTCTTGGCCGCGTGCAGCAGGCCCTTGTGGCCGATCGACATTCCCCCCGTGGCGACGACGGCCCAGGAGTGCCAAGGCGCCCCCTCCGGCGCGGTCGTCACCGTGAGGTTCAGCATCGGGACGATCCAGCTGACGTCCGCCACGTCGGTCGATCCGCCGGGCGGATCGGACGCCGGCTGCTCGAGCGCGTGGATCGACCCGTCGAGGCCCTTCGTCTCGACCCCGGTCGCCTCCTGGATCGCGCGGGCGAAGCGTTGCTCCTCGGCCGTGTACTCGATCGGCCCGAGCCACGCAAGATTCGACTGCAGGAGCCGCGCCCCCGCCATGTTGACGAGCATCTCGTAATTGCCCCCCTGGATCTTCAGGTCGGACTCTACGTCGGCCATGAGCGCGGCGCCCTCCGCGATCCGGCGCACGCGGGAGAGCACCTCCTCGACGCCCTCGCGCCGCGAGTCGCGCAGCCAGCACCACAGGCGGGCGTGCTCGGGGATGACGTTCGGCACCTCACCGCCGTTCTGGATGGCGTAGTGCATGCGCACCGTCGGCCGCACGTGCTCCCTCAGCATGTTCAGCCCGTGCGTGAACAGCTCGAGCCCGTCGACGGCGCTGCGCCCGTTCCAGGGGTCGTAGGCCGCGTGGGCGGCCCGGCCGCGGAACTCGACCATCAGGTCGACGATCGCCTGCGATCCCTGCGTATCGGCCCGGATCCTGGAATCCGGGTGCCAGGCGAGGGCGGCGTCCAGATCATTGAACAGCCCGTCGCGGGCCATGTAGACCTTGCCGCCGATCGCCTCCTCCGCCGGCGTGCCGTAGAAGCGGACCGTCCCCTGCAGGTGGCCGTCCGCGATCAGATGCTTGATCGCCAGCGCGGCCCCGAGGCTCGCGGCCCCGAACAGATTGTGCCCGCAGCCGTGACCCGCGGCCCCCGGCTCGAGCGCCTCCTTGGCCGGAGTCGCCTTCTGCGAGATGCCCGGCAGCGCGTCGTACTCGCCGAGCACCCCGATGATCGGCCGGCCGCGGCCGTACGAGGCGACGAAGGCCGTCGGCATGCCGGCGACGCCCCGGCTGACCGTGAAGCCCTGTTTCTCCGCGTAGTCCGCCAGCAGCGCGGCGGAGCGCGTCTCGCGCATCGCGGTCTCGGCGAAGGCCCAGATCCTGTCGCTGAGGCCGATCAGGTCTTCGGATCTGCGCTCGATGATCTCGACGGCGCGTTCCTTCTTGGAGATGTCATAGGACAGCGCCGGCCCGGAGAGCGCCAGGCAGGCCAGCAGACCGGCGGCGGCGGATCGCCTCGATGTCATGGATGCACTCCCCTCGCAGAGCGGGCGAAACGCGCCCGCAGGAGCGCACATTGTGCCACAGGAGGGGCGGGGACGGTCAGCCGCGATCGGCGATCGGCTCGTAGTTCCGCTTCGTCGCCCCCACGTAGATCTGCCGGGGCCGTCCGATCCGGAAGGCCGGGTCCTGGCGCATCTCGAGCCACTGCGCGATCCAGCCGGACAGCCGGCCCAGGGCGAACATCACGGTGAACATGTTCTCCGGGATGCCGATCGCCTTGTAGATGACGCCCGAGTAGAAGTCGACGTTGGGGTAGAGCTTGCGGCTGACGAAGTAGTCGTCCTTGAGCGCCACCTCCTCCAGCCGCATGGCGATCTCCAGGAGCCGGCTCGATCCGCCGACCCGGTCGATGACCTCGGAGCAGGTGCGCTTGAGGATGGCGGCGCGCGGGTCGTACGACTTGTAGACCCGGTGCCCGAACCCCATCAGGCGGGTCGTGTCGTCCCTGTCCCTGGAACGCTGCAGGAACTTCTCGGCGCTGCCCTCCTCGGCGGCGATCTGCTCCAGCATCTCGATGACCTTCTGGTTCGCGCCGCCGTGAAGCGGGCCCCACAGCGCGCTGATGCCGGCCGAGATGCTGGCGAACAGGTTGGCCCGGCTGCTGCCGACCAGCCGCACGGTGCTGGTGGAGCAGTTCTGCTCGTGATCCGCGTGCAGGATGAGGAGCAGATCGATCGCCCGGGCGACGATCGGATCGACCTCGTACTCCTCGCACGGCGTGCCGAACATCATGCGCAGGAAGTTCGACGTGTAGTCGAGGTCGTTCCGGGGATGGAGGGCCGGCTGCCCGAGCGAGTGCTTGTACGAGTAGGCGGCGATGGTGGGGATCTTCGCGATCAGCCGAACGATCGAGTCCTGGATGAGCTGCTCCGTCTCCGGTTGCTGGTAGAAGGTCGCCAGCGCCCCGATCGCGGCGGCGCAGACCGGCATCGGGTGGGCGTCCTTGGGGAGGGCCCCGAAGAAGCGTTTGAAGTCCTCATGCAGCATGGTGTGCAGCGTGACCTGCCGCCTGAACTCATCCAGCTCCGCCTCCGTCGGCAACTCACCATGGATCAGGAGCCACGCGACCTCCAGGTAGTTGCTCTTCTCCGCCAGCTCGTCGATCGGGTAGCCCCGGTACCGGAGGATCCCCTTCTCTCCGTCGATGAAGGTGATGGCGCTCTCGCAGGCGCCCGAGTTGGCGAATCCCGGATCGAGGGTGATGACGCCCAGGGCGCTCCTGAGCCGGGTGATGTCGAGCCCGATCTCCCCCTCGCTGCCGCGCACGACGGGCAGACGCGCGGTCTTTCCGTTGAACCCGATCTCCACGCTTTCCTTCTTTTCCTTCACCAGCGTCCCGGTCGACATGGCGCGATCTCCTTCCTGTCCGCCGCGCCCCCGTCCGGCCCCGCTCCGGGAGGCCGGAAGGCGTCGCGACACGTCCCCACTCCATGATAAGGCAATCCGCGTGCCAGCGGCGCCTCGGCGGGCGGGATCGGCCAAAGCCGTCTCCCGGCGAGCATTCCGGCCTACCCGGACCCCCGGCGCCTGGCGCGGCGCTCCGAATGAAACAGCGGGGCGATCCGGTCACGCGAAAATCTTTCACCCGGGGAGGGTCGAATCCGAAGCGCCAGCAGCGCTTGTCTTTCAGGAGTGAAGGGCGGGCGCCGGCGCTCCCACGCAGCAGGGGCCCCGAGGAGTAGACTGAAGAGCAGGAGGCGGCTTCCCACGCGCCGCGGGACGGTGCCCGATGCGATGGTTACTCGCCCTGATCCTCTCGACCACCCTCTGCCTCGCCCACGGCGGGGACGAGAGGGCGGATTCAACCTGCCATGAGGCGAGGCGGACGGGCGGCTGGTGCGAGGCGGACGGCGCGGGGTACGTCGCCTCGGTCGCCGTCCGGTCGCGGATCCTCTACGAAGCGCTCGACCCCCACGGCCACGACTTCGAGCCGTCGGCGATCGCCTGCACGGCCTGCCGGCGCGCCCTCGACGTGGACGGGTTCTGCCGCGCCCACCGGATCGGGTTCGTCGGGGGGAAGGGGTATCTGAGCCCGCTGACCTACCATCTCGCCGGGGGCCGGGCCGTCGATCCCGACGCCATCGAGTGCCCGGTCTGCCGGGAGAACGCGCGCGGCATCGGCTGGTGCGAGAAACACGACATCGGCATGGCCGGCGCGACCGCCGTCGCCGATCGCGCCTCCTTCGAGGAACTGGCCCGGGCCCGCGCGATCCTGCTGGCGGCCGTCGAGATGTCGGCGCGGTGCGAGACGTGCGCCGCGGCGATGGTGGCGGACGGCTACTGCCCCGATCACCGGGTGCACTACCGCGACGGCCGACCGGCCCCGGCAACGCCGCCCTAGCAGCGGCCGATCGCTGCGCCGCGGAAGGTCTCCATCCGCGGCCGGGCGCGGTGACCGACCCGAAGCCTTAAGGGTGCCCGCAGGCGTTGCTGAGGCTCTTCTGGACCGCGCAGGTGCCGGAGGAGCCGTTGTTCCCGGGGCCGTGCCGCTGGGCCCCGGCCGAATCCATCCCCCAGGATCCCTCGACCAGGCTCGCGTCGGTCGCGATCAGCATGAACCAGAGGAGGCTCCCGGCTTCGCCCACCGGCGGCGTGTCGGCCCAGACGTACGGGCTCGTCGTGCCGATCCCGCACACGCTGCCGGCCAAAGTGAACGTCCCTCCGGGAGCCGCCGGCATCCCGTCCCCGGACCCGTAGACGATGTGGTGGTTGGCCGCGTTCGAGCAACTGTCGACGTCGAACGCGATCTCGAGGACCGAGGCGTCCGCGTTCAGCGACACGACCGTCACCGGCGTCGTGCCGTGGCTTCCGTCGGGGACGGCCGGCGCCCCGCTCACGACGACGACGCTTCCGGTCTGGCCGGCGTAGTTCGTCGGGGAGTTCGTCGCGGTGAACGTCGTGTCGGTGGCGTCGTTCGGGTCCTTGTTGAGCGACGTCCTGCCGTCCGTCGGCAGCCGGCCCGCCGTGAAGATCAGGGTGTCGTACACGGCGAAGGTGATCGTGTCGTCGGTCGTGGAGAAGAACCGGTCCGCGATGATGTGATCGGGCGCCGGCGCGCCGGGCAGCGCGGCGAACCCGGCCGTCGCGAGCAGGACGTGCTTGTTGAGCGTCGAGCCCGCCACGTTGGCCGGAAAGGTGAACGAATTGGTGGTGCTCGTCACGCGCTGGTTGGCCAGGAAGTTCTCGCCCGTGGAGCCGCAGCACGTGGCCAGCTCGATGAACTGGATCGTGCCGTCCGCGTTGCTGAAGATCTCCTTGACGCGCCAGAGATGAACGCCGCCGGAGACCGGCACGATTCCGAGCAGAAACACGAGAACGCACAACGCGGTTCGAAGAGATCTCATCGTATCCCCCTCTCGTGCGCGTACCGGCTCCGCCTTCGCGGTCCGGACGCGCCCAGACATCCGATGAAGCCTCTCGCACGTCGAATGCGGAGATTGATCGAATTTTACTCCCGGACGGACCGGACCGATTGTGATCCCGGTCACCGAAGCCGGGCCGCCGGCCCCCACGGACCCGGCGCCGGGGCGGCCCTCCCGTGCCCCTCGACAGGGAGGGGGAGAGTGATTACCCTTCGCGCGACGCTCCCGGCCGACCCGTCGGGACGGGAGCGGGGAGGCCTCCCGTGACCCTCCTGCTGCCGCTGCTCCTCCTGATCCTGGCCGCCCCCGTGATCGCCATCGTGGCGCTCGTGAAGGTGATCCGCCTCGAGCGGCGCCTGGCCGGCCTCGACCGGGAGCGGTTCCGCGAGTCCGCCCATGCCCCCCGGCCGGCCGCCGAACCCCCCGCCGCCCCGCCGACCCCCCGGACGCAGCCCGCCCCGGGCCCGCCGTCCGGTCCGACCCTGCCGCAGCCCGGGTTCTCCGTCGCGGCGGGACGGGGAGGGGGCGCGCCTCCGGCCTCGCCGAAGCCGCCGCGCGCCGGAGGGGGCGACCTCGAGGTCGCGATCGGGACGCGCTGGTACAACATCGCCGGGATCGTCACGCTCCTCTTCGGCATCGCCTTCTTCCTCAAGTACGCGTACGAGAACGCCTGGATCGGTCCGAAGGGGCGCGTGGCGATCGGCATCGCGTGCGGGATCGTCGCGATCCTGCTGGGCGAGCGGACGAGGCGCCACGGACATCGGATCTTCTCGCAGGGGCTGACCGGTGGCGGGATCGCGGCGCTCTACCTGTCGCTCTTCTTCTCTTTCCGGTTCTACCAGCTGATCGAGATCGCTCCCGCCTTCGTCCTGCTGGTCCTGGTGACCGCGTGCGGCGTCGCCCTTGCGGTGGCGCAGAACAGCCTTGCCGTCGCGGTCCTCTCCTTCGTCGGCGCGTACCTGACGCCGGTGCTCCTGTCGACCGGGCAGGACGCGGCGGGCTTCCTGTTCTCGTACCTGACGGTGCTGGCGCTGGGCGCGCTGGCCGTCACGTACTTCAGGCGCTGGCGCGCCCTCGACCTGCTGGCGTTCGCCGGCACCTGCATCCTGTACGCCGGCTGGTACGAGCAGCACTACGCGCGCGGACGCCTGCCGGTGGCGGTCGCGGGGCTGGCCGTCTTCTTCCTGATCTTCCTCGCCATCCCGTACGGGCACGCCCTCGCCCGGCGCATCCATGCCCGCCCGGAGGATCACGGCCTCGCCCTGGGCAACGCCGCGTTCGCGTTCGGCTTCCTGTACCGGATGATCCACCCGATCAGCCCGCGCGCTCTGGGGTTCATCGCCGTCGCACTCGCCGCCTGCTACCTGGGGCTCGGGATTTTCGCCCGGCGGCGCCTGGCCGACGATCGCCGCCTCGCCGTGTCGATCTTCGGGATGAGCATCGCCTTCATGACCCTGGCGGTGCCGCTCCAGCTCGGACTGCACGGGATCACGCTCGCCTGGGCGATCCTCGGGCTGCTTCTGATCGGGATCGGGTTCCATTACGGAGCGTGGCTGACGCGCCTCTCGGGCGTCGCCGTCCTCGCACTCGCGGTGCTGCGGCTGTTCATCGCGCACACGCCGCTGCACACGAAGGCGTTCACCCTTTTCCTGAACGCTCCGTTCGCCACCTGGACGTTCGTCGTCGCGGCCGTCTTCGCGGCGGCCTGGCTCTACCGCCGGAACGCCGGACGCCTCGACGAGCGCGAGCGCCCCGCACTCCTGGGAGGCCTGAGCGCCGGGCTCCTGCTGCTCCTGACGGGGCTGACGCTGGAGGTGCGGTCGTTCCTCCGGCTGTGGGAGTATGCCGCGCCCATCCGCGCCGCCGGAATGATGGTTTTGTGGGCGATCTACCCGATCGCGGCCCTGCTCCTGGCGCTGCGCCTGCGCGATCGGGTCGCGCACCGGTTGTCGATCGCGCTGCTCGCGCCGGCGCTCGTCCCGTTCCTCGCTCTCCTGAGCGCGTTCTGGACGCGACACGGCCCCCTGTTCGGCACCTTCGCGTTCTGGGCCGGTCTTCTGGGCGCGGCGTCGTTCTTCGCGGTGTCCGTGATCCAGCGCCGCAGCGCCGATACGTGGACGATCGGCGCCCCCGTCCACCGGGTGCTCGCGGCGGCCGGGACGGCGCTCCTCCTGCTGCTCCTGACGACCGAGGTCTACACGTTCTTCCGCTACAGGCCGCGTGCGCCGGACGACCCGACGGCGAACGCGCTGCGGGCGCTGCTGTCGGTCTCGGTCCTGTGGGCCCTCTACGCCTCGGCGCTGATGGCGATCGGGTTCAGGCGGTCCGACCGGGGGGCGCGCTACGCCGCGGGAGGCCTGTTCGCGCTCACGCTCGCGAAGGTGTTCTTCCTGGACGTCTGGGAGCTGCGCGAGATCTACCGCATCGTCTCGTTCGTCGTCCTGGGGCTGCTGCTCGTCGCCGCTTCCTACCTCTACAGCCGGATGCGCTCGCGCATCGGCCGCACGGCGGCGGGGATCGCGCTGCTGATCCTGCCGGCGTTCGGGCAGGTGGGCGCCGACTTCGACGCGGCGAAGTGGAGCCACGTGCGCGCGATCGACACGGCGCAAGTGGAGCAGTCGGGCGAGCCGTTCGCCTGGGTCGTCCTCGACGCCGGCGTGCTGGACGGCGCCCGGGCCGATCTAGCCGATCTGCGCGTCGTGGGGCGCGGCCGGGAGGAGGTGCCGTCCCTCGTGCACCGGCGCGCGGGCGGCAGCCGCGAGGAGACCTACGCGCCGCGCCTCGTCAACCGAGTCCGCGCCGCGCCGCGGGGGCCGGTCTCGGTCGAGCTCGATTTCGGGTCGAAGATGGTCAAAAACCTCATCGAGGTCGAATCGTCCGGGGACGAGTTCCGACGCCGCGCGCGCGTCGAGGGGAGCGACGACGGGCGCGACTGGAGGACGGTCGTCGACGAGGCCTGGATCTACCGCATCCCGGCTTCGGGATCGTTCGAGGGGGTCCGCCACGAGACCGTTCGCTTACCCGACAACGATCAGAGCCGGCTGCGGGTGACCGTCTTCCCGATGCCCGGCGAGACGAAGCCAGTCGAGATCGTGTCGGTGCGGGCGCGGCGTCGGGTCGAGACGCCGCCCGACACGACACCGCTGCCGATCGCGAGCGACCGCGTGTCCCACGACACCGACGCGCGCACGACCCGCATCGACATCGATTTCGGCCACAGGAACGCCCGCCCCGCGTGGATCCGGTTCGACTTCCGCGAGGAGGCCTTCCGCAGGGGCTACGTCCTCATGGGGCGGAACGAGATCACGACGACCGTGAGACGCGGGAGGACGGAGACCGGCGACCCGATCGTCCGGACGATCGACGCGCCCTGGCGACGGCTCGCATCGGGGACCTTCTTCCGCCTCCCGGCGGGGCGCAGCGGCGAGGAGGCGATCGACCGCACCCGGATCGAGCTGGACGGCGTCGCGGCGCGCTACCTGCGCGTGGTGATCAACGACCACGACGACCGGCCGCTGCGCCTGCGGCAGGTCGAGGCGCACGCCCAGGTGCAGCGCCTGGTCTTCCCCCTGCGGCCGCGCGGGATGTATTCGCTCTACTACGGCAACCCCGAGGCCGCGGCGCCGCGCTACGACCTGCCGGCCCTGCTGCACGATCTCGACGAGCGGCCGCCGGCGCTCGCCATGCTGGGACCGCCCGGCGCGAATCCGCTCTTCGGCGGCGCGCCCGCGCGACCCTTCACGGAGCGCCACGCGTGGCTCCTCTGGATCGTCCTGCTGATCGCCGTCGCCGTCCTCGCCACCGTCGTGGCGCGGAACATGAAGGGCGCCGCCGCGCGCGGGGCCTGATCGGCTACACTGGACCCTTCGGAGGATGCGACGTTGGGACGCTTTCTGGTTCACTGGGTGATCACGGCGGTCGCGCTCGGCGTGAGCGCGTGGATCCTCCCCGGCGTGCACGTCCGATCGATCCCGGCGCTCCTCGTCGCCGCCCTCGTCCTCGGCTTCATGAACGCCATCGTCCGGCCGATCCTGTTCGTCCTCACGCTGCCGATCACGATCCTCACGCTGGGGCTGTTCTATCTGGTCGTGAACGGCATCGCGTTCGGGCTGGCCGCCGCCCTCGTCCCCGGATTCGCCATCGACTCGATCGGGTGGGCGATCCTGGGCGCGCTCGTCGTCAGTGTCGTCTCGTGGTTCGTGGGGGCGCTGGCCGGGCCCGCCGAGACGGACGAGGAGCGGGCCCGATTGCGCGAGTGACCTCCCCGGAGGGAGGAGAGGGCGCCCACTTCGTCGCGGCCGTCGTCGTCTTCGTGTTGCGGGGGGACCGATTCCTGGCCATGCGCCGGTCGCCCGCGAAGGATGCCGCGCCCGGTGCCTGGGAGGCGCTGTCGGGCCGGATCCTCCCCGGCGAGCAGCCGCGCGACGCCGCCATCCGGGAGGCGCGCGAGGAGTCGGGCCTCGACGTCGCCATCGATCCGCGGCCGTTCACCGCCTACCAGACGAAGCGCAACCGGCACGACATGATCGTCGTCGCCTACCGCGGCCGCAGCGAGGCGGGCGAGGCCCGCCTGTCGGACGAGCACGATCGATGCGCCTGGATGACCGCCGACGAGTTCGCCCGCGCCTGCCGCTTCCCGCGACTCGTCGAGGCGGCGCGCGAGGCGCTGGCGCGGCCGCCCGATCGGCGTTGAGCAGGCCGCTGTCCGGCAGATCCGATCGCTCTTACTTCTTGCCCGCGGGCAGCATTTTCTCCACCTTCTCCTTCTCGGCCTTCGCCTCGCGTAAGGCCTCCAGGATCACTTCCTTCCCGGAACCCCGATCGGTCTCGCCGGCGATCACATCCTGGGCGATACGGTTCGCCGTATCGAGCCGCCTGTCGAGAAACTCGAACGGGACGAACCACTCGTCGAATCGCCTTCCGTAGATCTGCGGGAGATGAGTCATGGCGCGTATCTTGAAGCCGGTCAGCGCCGGTATGGCCCGGGTCAGCCCGGCCTCGCCGATCAGATCGTTCTCGTAGTTGTCGATCAGGCTGTCGAGGACCCTGTTCATCTCGGCGAGCTCCATGCGCGCGCCGCCGGGACCGCGCGCCTCCTGGGCGAGCGCCACGCCGCCATCCATGGGCGCGTAACGCCCCAGCATGAACGCCGCAACGATCGAAAGTAAGAAAAACAACGGCATCAGCGAGGGCCTCCGGCGCGGATCGCTTCTCATTTTGAGCCTCCCTCATGAGATGTGATGGTACCGCTTCGTGATGCATCCAGTGCTCCGCCTGCGGCCGGACGGAATGCACGGGATTGATCAGGCCGGACAGGGCTGAGCGCGGTGGATGTTTTAGTCAATCATAGCACTCCCGGGGTGTTCCTCGAGATCGAGAGTGGACGTCGACGACACGGCTCCCAAGCGTGGCGGCGGCCGGCCGCAATTCAGCCCTCTCGACGGCCCATCACGTCATGAGTATGATCCGGGGACCTTCGATCGAACTGCACGAGGACGGCAGGCACAGCCGGAGGGTTTCGCCGGTCGTGCGCTGGATCGGCGTGAAGGAGTCACGACGTGAAGCTCACCCCGCTCTACCACAAGCATCTGGAACTGGGCGCGAGGATGTTCACGACCGGCATGGGGTACGCCATGCCCGAGTTCTACTCGAGCGTCGAGAAGGAGGCGCGGCACGTCCGCAGGCGCGTCGGCCTGATCGACATCTCGCAGATGGGCCGTCTCGACGTGAAGGGCCGCGACGCCCGGGCGCTCGTTCAGCACCTCATCGTCAACAACGCGGAGAGACTGTCGGACGGTCAGGCCCTGTACACGACGATGTGCACCGGCAAGGGATTGATCCAGGACGACGTCACCGTGCTCCGCTTCGGAGCGGAGCACCTCCGCGTCATCACCTCCTCCATGTTCCGGGCGCGGACGCTCGCGTGGATCCAGAAGCACATCGACGAGAGGGGCGCCGACGCGCACGTCACGGACATCAGCTCGAGCCTGGCGATGATCGCCGTCCAGGGGCCGGAGTCCAGGGATCTCCTCTCCCGGATCACGGACATCGACCTGTCCGGGATGAAGTTCTTCCGGTTCGCGCAAGGCCATTTCGGCAAGATCCCCTGCCTGATCGCCCGGCTGGGATACTCCGGCGAGCTGGGGTACGAGTGCTACGTGAACGCTGAGGACGCGCATGCCGCATGGGATCTGATCATGGAGGCCGGCGAGCCGCATGGAGCCGTGCCGTACGGGATGGACACGCTCGACGCCCTGCGATGGGAGAAGGGCTTCGTCTTTTACGGATTCGACGCCACGGATTCGAACAATCCCTACGAGTGCGGGTTGTCCGGTTTCATCCGGTACGACTGCGGCGATTTCCTGGGACGCGATGCGCTGCTGAAGATCAAGGAGAAGGGTCCCGCCAGAAGG
>JBFGDZ010000056.1:0-19360 GCA_041580375.1 Candidatus Polarisedimenticolia bacterium | reverse complement strand
CTCGGTGGATCGCACGGGGTCCAACTGACCCTCCGTGGGCTCCGCTCAGCAGTACCAGGGCTCGGAGAGCCGCGGGGGGCGGCCCTTGTCGCGCGGGCGGGGGGGCGCGGTCAGGGCGAGGGGGACGACGGCGTCCGTCTCAGCGGCCGCGGCGGCCGCCGCGTGGCGGATCCGCTGGAAGGTCAGCCACGGATCCTCCGCCTCCCGCGCGGCGAGCTCGACCAGGCGGCCGACCTCGATTTGCAGGCGGTCCATGGCCGTGTCGGGGTGCGTCCAGCGATAGGTGAACCGCTCCGGATCGAGCAGCCCGAGGTGATCCCTCATCTCCGGCCGGTCGAGCAGGAGCGAGCCCGGCGGAATGAGCAGGCGGATGGAGAGCTGCACCGGATCCAGATGGTCGATGAGGTCCTCGTCCTCCACGAATCGGAGGATGTCGCGGTAGTCCTCCAGGGTGGTCCACGGCGTGAACGGGACGAACGAGGGTCGGAGCGCGATGCCGGCGGCGCGGACGGCCCGGAGAGCGCGGGGGACGTCGGCCCGCGCGTGCCCCTTCTCGAGGATCGCGAGGACCCGGTCGCTGAGGCTCTCGACCGCCGTGGTGACGAACAGGCAGCCGAGGAGCCGCATCTCCGGCAGCAGCCGGCGGTGTTTCAAAATGTGCTCGACCTTCGCGGTCAGGTCGAACGTCAGATCGGGATGCGCGGCGTGCATCGCGCGCAGGATCGCCATCGCGTGTCCCGGGCCGTTCAGGAAGTCGGGGTCGCCGAAGGTGATGTGGGCCGCCCCGGCCTCCACCTGATTCCGGATGTCGCCCAGGACGACGTCGCGGGGGACGATGAAGAACCGGCCGCCGTAGACGGCGGGGATCGGGCAGTGCCGGCAGAGGTGCAGGCATCCGCGGCTCGCCTCGACGTAGCCCGCCGGCCGCTCGACGCCCCCGGCCTCCAGCCGGGCGTACCGGTGCAGCGGCGGCAGGATGGCGCGATGGGGCGTGGCGAAGCGGATCCGATCGATCCACGGCGTGGCCGCGGACGCGCACGTCCGCACCCCCGCCACGCCGTCGGCCGCTCCCCCGGCCTCGAGCTCGAGGGCAAGCCGCAGCAGCGGCTCCTCGAACTCGCCGCCGATGATCGAGTCGGCGCCCGCCCTCAGCAGCGTCGCGGCGTTGAGTGACGCGTAGAGTCCGTACAGGCAGACATGGCACCCGGGATTCAGAGCGCGCACGCGGGTCAGCATCCGGGCTCCGATGCGCAGGGCCGTGTGCATCGGCACCGCGATCGCGATCAGCCGGGCTCTCTCGACCCGCTCGGGGTCCAACCGCTCCAGGGCGAGATCGAGAGCCCGGGGCTCGAAGCCGTGTTCCCGCAGGAGTCCGGCGGCCGACGCGATCGAGAGCGGCTGGTGGCCCAATTCGTAGCAGGAGACGAGGAGAAGCGCGCCGGGTTCCTTCAGCGATCGGGTGGGGTGGGACATCGGGGTCCCGCTCCGAGACGGGGACGGACTTATTTCGACGGCTGGTAGTAGGGGTTCGTGCCGCCCGCGTGGTCGGTCTGGTCGATGACGCCGGCGATCTGGGGGATCTCCTCCTTGAGGGTCGCCTCGATGCCGTGCTTGAGGGTCACGTTGACCATCCCGCAACCCTGGCAGCCGCCCCCGAGCATCAGGTAGACGACGTTCTCCTTGACGTCGAGGACCTCGACGAACCCGCCATGGCTGGCGATCGCCGGATTGATCATCTCGTCGAGGATCTTCTTGACCTTTTCCTTGACGGCGCTGTCGTCCAGTGGATCCATGGTCCTGGCCCCCTTCCGGCGGAACAGTCTGATCATGACGTCATCGGGCTTCCGGGTCAAGCGCGGATCCGGGGGCCCGAGGGACCGGCCCGGAACCGCCCCCCGGCGCGTCAGCGCGCGGGCCGGGTCGGCTCGTCCGGATACAGATGAGCCACCTGCTCCTGATAGCCGTTGAAGAGACGCGTCGGGATCCGCTCACCCGTGTCGATGAGACGCTCGGTCGCCTGGGACCAGCGCGGGTGGGGGACGTTCGGGTTCACGTTGGCCCGGAAATCGTACTCGCTCGATGAGTCGCTCCAGAAGGTGCCGGGCTGCCGCTCGACGAACTCGATCCGGACGATCGATTTGATGCTCTTGAAGCCGTACTTCCAGGGCAGCGCCAGCCGGATCGGCGCCCCGTGCTGCACCGGCAGGGCGTGGCCGTAGATGCCGGTGACGAGAAAGGCGAGCTCGTTGCGCGCCTCCTCCAAGGTGAGCCCCTCGTAGTAGGGCCACGGGTACCAGGTGCTGTGCAGCTGGCCGGGCGCCTGCTCCGGCTTCAGGAACGTGAGCATGCGGATGTGGGTCGCCGACGCGAGTGGCTCCGCCCGATCGATGAGGGAGCGCAGGGGAAAGCCGGTCCAGGGAACGATCATCGACCAGGCCTCGACGCAGCGATGCCGGTAGATCCTCTCCTCGAGCGGAAAAAGGCGCGCCAGATCGTCGACGTCGAATGTCCGGGGCTTTCCGCAATGGCCGCTCACCTCGACGTGCCAGGGGCGCGTCTCGAATCGATCCACGTAGCGCCAGACGTCCTTCTGATCGGTGAACTCATAAAAGTTGTTGTAGCGGGCCGCGACCGCCTCGTCGGTCAGCGCCCGCTCCGCGACGAATGCGGCGCTTCGCTTCGCCGGGTAGAGCTCGGGGCCGCCCGGAGGAGGGTTCGGCCGGCCCCCGGTCGCGGAGCCGGGGCCGGAGGCGTCCCGGCCCGGGGCGCAGGCCCAGAGCAGGCCGGCTGCGCCCAGACCCAAAAGCCCGATCTCACGGATAAAAGTCCTCCGGTTCCGATAGATCGGCTCCGGGGTCACGCGGGCTTCCGGGATGTGCCAGGGACGGGGCACGCGAATCGAGGGCATGGGTCGCTCTCACGCGAGACCCCGGCATCATACCGCACGGCCGGCGCCGCGACGATGCGTTAGAATGACGCTTCTTCGATCCCCGATGGGGAGCGGGAGATCCGCGTGAAGCCGATCCACGTCGCCTGTGCACTGTGCATCGTCCTGCTCGGGGTGGCCGGCGCCCTGCTCTCGCTGCGAAGCGTCCCGCCTGACGGCGCCCGTTCGACGGGAGAGGACGTCGGGCCGGCCCGGACCGCGGTGACGCCTGCCGTGGCCGGGGAAGCCGGCCCCGCCGGGGCGGCCCCGCCGGGAGTCTTCCGTTCCCCGTACCACCTTCTCGAGCAGGATTCTCCGGCGATCGATCGCGGCGGGCGCCTGACGCAGGCGATCGGGATCGAGATGCCGCGGGGGACTTTCATCAGGGTTCTCGAGGCGGGGAGCATCCAGCCGGCGTGGAAGGCGAAGACTTACGGGACCGCGCGTCCCGGCCAGGATCGCCTGCTGCTGCACGTGATGAGGGGCAACTCGGATCGGATCCCGGACAATCGGTCGCTCGGCTGGATTCAGCTGCGCGGCTTCCGGCCCGGCGCGGACGGTCTGGCCGCCGTGGCCATCGCGTTCCGCATCGCGGACGGCAACATCGTGCTCGGCGCGATCGACGTCAATACGCGCCAGCCGGTGTCGGTCGAGACGGTCGACTCTCCCCTGGAGCGGTGAGCGCGCGCATGGCGGGAACCGTCTATTTCAGCATCGACGTCGAAGCCTCCGGCCCGGTTCCCGGCCTGTACAACCTCGTGTCGATCGGCGCTGTTCCGGTGGCCCGAAGCGGAGCCGGCTGGAAGCCGGATGACGGGCCGTTCTACGTCGAGCTGAGGCCGATCGTGCCCGGCTTCGATCCGGGCGCCATGGCGGTGCACGGCATCCCGCGCGACCGGCTCGAGAAGGAGGGCGTGCCGCCCCATGCGGCGATGCGGCGCCTGACGGAATTCGTGGAGGATCGCATACGGGGGCAGCGCGCCGATCCGATCTTCGTGGGGCACAACGCCGTGTTCGACTGGGCGTACATCAATTATTATTACGAGCACCACTTTCTCCGGAACCCCTTCGGATACAAGGCCCTCGAGCTCAAATCGTTCGCGAGCGGCCGCCTGGGGATCGAGTTCGCCGATTCCAGCAAGGAGCGGCTGCAGGAGCTGCTGGCCGGAGTCCCGCCCCAGGACGCGGCTCTCGTCCATCGCGCCGATTACGACGCGCTCTATCAGGCGCACATCCTCTGCGCGCTGTTGAACGGCGCGACGCGACGCTGACGTCGGCGAAGGCCGCGAGGCGCGCATCCTCCGGGGGATCGGATACGGCATGGACAATCCACAACTGATCGCGGAATTCGCGATCTGGTACGTCATCTTCCTCTTCACCCTGACGCTCCACGAGGGAGCGCACAGTCTCGTGGCGCGACTCGGTGGCGACGACACCGCCTACCACGGCGGTCAGGTGTCGCTCAATCCCTGGCCGCACGTCCGGCGCGAGTTCCTGGGGACGGTCGTCGTGCCTGCCCTGACCTTCTTCATGGCGGGGTGGATGATGGGCTGGGCGTCGGCTCCCTATGATCCAATCTGGGCGCGGCGACACCCGAAGCGCCACGCCGCGATGTCCGCCGCGGGCCCCGCGGCCAACCTCCTCCTGGCGATCGTCGCCTTCCTGATCCTGCGGGCGCTTCTGGGGGCCGGCTTCTTCGTTCCCTCCGAGATGGGCGGTCTCGGGCATCTGGTGGAGCCGGCCCCCGGGACCCCGCCCGGCTCGCTGGCCCATGCGCTGGCCTTCACGCTCTCGGTCGCACTCAGCCTGAACGTCCTGCTGTTCGTGTTCAATCTCATCCCGGTCCCTCCCCTCGACGGGAGCGGCGTGCTCCGCGGGCTGATGCCGGGACGCGTGGGGCGGTTCCTGGAGACGATGGCGGCGAATCCGATGCTGTCGCTCCTCGGGCTCATCGTGGCCTGGCGGATGGCCGGGTTCTTCCTGCGTCCTGCGTTCTCAATCGTGCTCTTTCTCCTGTATGCTGGCATCGGAGATTGAAGAGCCGGTGCGAGGCGCTCCATGATCGATCGAACGTCGCTGCGGGTCCTGATGCTCACGATCGTCGCGTGCGGGGCGGCCGGATCGCCGGCGCGCGGCGGCGACGGCGCGACTTTCGAGATCGCGCGTCCCTTCCCGGAGATCGTCCTTCCCTCGGCATCCGACGGCCAGCCGGTCTCCCTGTCGCAATTCCGCGGTGAGAAGGTCCTGCTGCACGTCTTCGCCTCCTGGTGAGCCGGCTGCCGCGTGCACGTGCCCGGGTGGCACGCAGCCGTCGGAGAGCAGGGGCTCGAGAAGCATCTCAGGACCGTCGGCATCCTGCAGGAGCAGCACCCCGATCGGGCACGCCTCTTCATGCAGTGGAAACGGATGGATTGGCCGCTGCTGGTCGATTCCCTCAACCTGCTCGGCGTCGAGTACGTTCCGATCACGCTGCTGATCGATGAGGAGGGGATCATCCGGGCGATCGATCCGCCGCTCGACGATCCCTCCGGCCTGAAACGGTTCGCCCGCGACGGCGCGGCCGGGGGCGGGCGCGACGGTCCGCGGCGGCCCCGCGGCGACTCTTCGAAGGCGCCGGATCTCGCGGCGCTCGGAAAGAGGGCGCGGGGCGGCGGCGCGGCGGACTGGCGGCGGTACGCCGACGCGCTGTATCTCTGGGGTGGCGACGAACGACTGGATGAGGCGATCGGCGCCTACGGGCGATCGCTCGCGCTGGAACCCTCCGATGCCGCCGCGCGCTTCCGCATGGGCGTCGCCCACCGCAGGCGGTTCGACGCGGACGGGAAGGATCCCGGGGATTTCCGCGCCGCGGTGGAGGCGTGGTTCGCAGCCCTGGAGATCGATCCGAACAACTACATCTGGAGGAGGCGAATCCAGCAGTACGGACCGCGTCTGGACAAGCCCTACGCGTTCTACGACTGGGTGACGACGGCCCGCGAGGAGATCGTCGCGCGCGGCGAAACCCCGCTGCCGCTCGCCGTCGAGCCGGGCGGCGCCGAGTTCGCGGCTCCGGCCGATCGGTTCGACTCGGGGACGCGGAAGTCGGAGGAGCCCGATCCGGACGGTCGGATCCGTCGCGACCCGGGCCGGTTCATCGGCATCCGGACGGTCGTCGTCCCGCCCGCCGTGCCGCCCGGCGGGGCGGCGCGCGTGCACGTCACGTTCACGCCGAACGACGCGATCAAGGCGCACTGGAACAACGAGGTGCGCGATCTCGCGCTGTGGGTCGTACCCTCGGAGGGCTGGCGCGCGGACGCGAAGCGCCACACGGTTCCGAACCCGGACGCTCCCGTCAGCCGGGAGGTGCGCAGGATCGAGTTCGAGGTGCGGGCTCCCGCGGGCGCCGATCCGGGGCCGGCCCGGATCCCGGCCTACGCTCTTTACTACGTCTGCGAGGACGTCAAGGGGACCTGCCTGTACCGGCGGCAGGACGTCAAGGTGCGCGTGGACGTGAAGCCGTCCTCCTGACGCCGGACGCCGCTCCGGACGCGACCGGGCGCGATACCCGACAGGTTCCTAGAAGGCGAACCCCACCCGGCCCGTGACGATGAGCCCGTCGTAATCGAGCAGCGGGTTGTCGGTGTCCTCGTAGTCGAACCGCCGGACGCTGCCACTCAGCCTGAGTCCCGTGGGCATGAGGTACGAGACGCCGGCCTCCCAGTCGCTGTAGTCCTGGTTCACGAGACCGGTGCTCAGAAGCCCGGTGGCGCCGTCTCCGATGAAGATGTTGTCGCCGTCCGATTCCGACATCATGTAGCGGCCGAAGACGTTCCACGTGTCGGTCAGCTTGACGTTGAACTGGGCCATCCACGACGTCAGATCGGCGTCGAAGAACGTGTCGCCGTTCTCGGTGGCGCCGAACCCGGCCGCGTCGAAGAGGATGGCGGCGCTCGTGTCGATCTCCTGGCGCGAGTACGAAACCGTGTAGTCGAAACGATCGTTCACCTTGTGCCAGATGCTGGCGGCCCCGGACGTGCCTTCGGCACGGCTGGCGAACGTCAGCTCCTCGTTCTCGTTCTCGAAATCGGTGTAGGTGACGCTGAACCGGAAATTCTCGACCGGCAGAAACGTCGTTCGGACGCGGAGGCGCTGCGTCTCCGCGAGCGAGACGTCGGTGAACGGACGATCCACGTCGCCGTCCTCGTAGTCGCCCGTCATGCGGAACTTCTTCGACGGGCGCCACGAGAACCCGAACAGAGCCGTCGCGTCGCCGTCCGATTCGAAATCCTCGTCGCGATCCACGTCGGCGAACCCGTCGCGCGTCAGCTCCCGGTCGATGCGCCGGTAGCCGCCGCGGAACGAGAGCGACGGGAGGGCGTCCCACTCCACCAGCGCCGTGGCCACGTCCAGCGAGTAGTCGAGGGTGGTCTGGACGGCCGTCAGGCCGGTGTTGTCGAGATCCTCGTTGCCCGTTCCCCTCGTGTCCCGGTCGAGGGTGCGGTACATCAGGTGCAGCGTGACGGGGTCGGCGATCCGGATCCCGAGGTCGAAGTCGATGAGGTTCGTGTCCCGCTCGAGGTCCACGATGCTGAACCCGTCGGTGAAGGTGAACGGATTGCCCATACTGAACTCGGTCCCGCTGGCGTTCTGGGTCACGATGTCTCTGACCTCCTCATCGCCGAACAGGGTGCCGTAGTAGGAGATCGAAAGATCGACGCGCTCGCCGAGCGGAGACGTGACGTGGATGTCCGTCAGGTTCGCCGTTCCGTTGGTGTTCTGTAGCCAGCTGTACGAATCGAGCGTCGCGAAGTCGCCCGTATCGAGGCCCTGGTTGCCCTCGGTGGAGTTGTTGAACTGATTGTCGTACCGGCGCAACGTCTGGCGGAACAGGATGCGCGCCGGCCCGATGTGGAACCGCGCTCCGGCGCTGAACCGCCGGGTCTCGCGGTCGATCGGGGTCTCCATCCTGAACAGGTCGCGCTGGATGTCCTTCATGAACAGGGTGCTGCCGGTCCGGCGCACCTCGTCGTAACCGACCATGATCTCCGTCCGCTCGCCGGCGAAGATCGAGAGGTCCAGGTCGGTGCGGCGGTTGTCGGTGTTGTAGAGGTGACCGTCCTCGTCGTCGGTGACCGTGAACAGATTGTACAGGTAGCTCTGGCGGCGGTGGCTCAGCCTCAGATCGAACGCGTCCTTACGGCCGATCTTGAGGGATGACGATTCGAACGGCTCGCCGCCGAGGCCGTACAGGTCCAGGGTGGCGTAGTCCAGGCGTGCGGAATCGGTGTCCAGCCAGTTCAGGAACAGCCGGCCCAGCCGCGTCCCGGATTCGATGCCGTCGAAATCCTCGTCGAACTTCTCCGGGCTGCCGTCGATGCTGACGCTGCGGTACAGGAGCTCGACTTCACCTTCCGTTCCGCCGTCCTCGGCCAGGATCGGTGAAGCGATGAGCAGAGCGAGGAGCAGGGCGCCGAGAACGCGCCCGGTTCGCGGTCCTTCGGGTGTTCGTTTCGCGCTCATCGGTCACTCCTCCAGGAAGGCGAAATGGGTGTTCGAGCCGTGGATCGCCGTGTGGCAGGCCGTGCACTTCTCGTTCAGGAACGTCGGCGCGCTATGGAATCCCGGCGTCTGACTGCCCGGATGGCACTGGTAACACAGGTTGATCGTCCGGCTGTGCGTGAGGAGGTGGCGGTTCGGCGTGCCATGGACCTGGTGGCACGCCTGGCAACCGTCGACGATCGAAATGTCGTGCTCGTAGAGGAACGGCCCGGCCTTGTCGACGTGGCACGTCGTGCAGGTCTCGGTGCCCGCGCGCTTGAGGGAACCGGGATTCTTCGTGCCGTGCGGATCGTGGCAGTTGGCGCAGGCTTCGTCACCCCGGCTCAGGGGGTGCGAGCGGGGCTGGTTGAACTGCCCGACGATCGATTGGTGGCATGTGGCGCACAGGTCGGCGCCGCGGGCCCGCAGCATCGTCTCGGTCGTCAGGTGCGGGTTGTGGCAGTCGACGCAGCCGACGTCATTGAGGGAGTGCGCTCCCCGCTTGAATGAGAACTGGCGGTGCTGCTCCTTGTGGCAGGAGAGGCAGGCCTCCGAGGCCTTCGCCGTGCTCAGCTCCGCGAAGCGCACGATCAGGGCCGGATCCCCGCCGTCGGCGTGCGCGGCTCCGGGGCCGTGACAGTTCTCGCAGGACTCCTCCGCCTTCAGTCCGTGAGCCCTGGCGTGAGCCGTCCTCTGAAACTCCGCGACCACTTCCTCATGGCAGTTCGCGCAGGCCTCGGTGCCGGCGGCCCCCTCCGCGGCGATGCCCGGGGAGGGAGGGAGGACGAGCAACAGGAGTAGCACGAGCGGTGCGCCTCGGATGACGGGTCCCATGGTCGGGTGCCTCCTCAAAACCGTTGCGTGCTGCGGGACGAAGCGCCGGCCGCACCCGGAGCGGGCCGCGGACGGGCAGGACCGGCGGGGTTCAAAGCCATGAAAACCGGGATCGGAAGCGACGTCCACAGGGGGCACGAAAGGAGGGTCCTGTTCTTCCAGGTAATCCGCAGACAATTGAGACAACGAGCAGCAGGCCCGGGCATGTCGTCTGCGCCCCAGGAGGCCAGCGCCGCATCGCCCCTCGTCGATGCCGCATCTGGAGATTCGCGGCCCCGTGAGTTCGATTCCCGGAGGCCGCGCGGATGACTAATAGTATTCCGGACCGAATCTGTCAAGTGACCGTCGCGATCGCGCTCTCGTCGTTCGTTTCCGGCCTTCAATTCCTTCCGGAGTTCCGCCCGCGCCATCGATCGAACGTCGACGTTGTCTTTTTCGGCGACATTGATCACCGTCCGGGTCATCCCACGATCGCGGAATTCCTGCATCGCGCGACCCGGGATCGGCACGCTGATTGCTCAGTCCACGCACAGCATCGAACTGCGAGTTGTTACGGGAGAGTGCAGCGACAGAATTTCGCGGCGACGCCGGTCGGGTGGCCGGCTGACGAAAAAAGTGCGAGGCGCGGATTCGCCGCCAGAACAGGCGCAGAGCGCGCTGCGTGGATCCGGAAGACGGGAGGTCAATGATGACGAGGACGACCCTGATGCGTGACGCGATGACGGCTCTGATCCTGGCCCTCGTGGCCGTGCTCGTGCTCGCCGCGTGGGTCTCCGATCTCGGAGCCTACGAGGCCTATCGCGATCCGAACCAGGCCGGCGGCATGGGCTACTGCGCGCAGTGTCACGAGATACCCGCCGGCACAGGTTTCGTGAACCGCTCGCTGCTTCACTCCGCGCACACCAGGAACGGCACCGGCACGTGCCGGCTGTGCCACACGAGCACGGGAGACATCCCCCGGACGAACTCGTCGGGGGAGGTGGGCGGCCTCGGGTGCGTGGGATGTCACGGCCAGCCGCAGGCGACGAACTTCCTCGGCGCCGGGCTCAGGCGGCACCACGCGCTCGCGGGGGCGCCGGCCGACAACAACGGCCAGGTCTGTGCCGACTGCCACACGAACGATCCGGCCCCGTTCCCGGAGAGCACGCTGCCGCCGTACTACGTCCGCGCCGACGTGATCCAGAAGGATCCCTGCAACGCCGACGGCACGGAGGACTTCTGGAGCCGCGTCACCTTCTCGCCCGACGGGATCGGCCTCGACAACGATGGCGACCTGCTCTACGACGCGAACGACCCCGATTGCGCGCCACCGACCTGCGTCGACACGGACGGCGACGGTTACGGCGATCCGGGCGATCCGACCTGCCCGAACGGAGAGACGCCCGACTGCGATGACGCCCACGCCGACGCCTTCCCCGGCGCCCCGGAGAGGTTCGACACGCGTGACAACGATTGCGACGGTCTGATCGACGAGATCGAGGGCGTGGACTTCGGCGATGCGTCGAATCCGGTGCGCCTCACCTGGACGGACCAGCCGCCGGCGGGTCAGCTGTACGACGTCATCCGCAGCGACGCGCCGGACTTCCTTCCGGGGTCCGCGAGCTCCGTCTGCCTCGAACTCGCCACGCCGATGACATTCGCGGACGACGCCGGGGTGCCCGCGGCCGGCACGGCGTTCTTCTACCTGGTGCGGAACACGTTGGTGACCGATTACGGCGTGATGTCGGACGGAACGCCGAGGTTGCACGCGCTCTGTCCGTGAGCGCCGGCTCAGTATCCGGGCCAGCCCCACCCGAGCGTCAGGCCGACGAAGTCACCGCCGGCCTCCACATCGGTGCCCTCGATGTCGGCCTCGGCGCGTGACAGGCGCACGGCGAAGCCGATATTGAAGCGCGCGCCCATGCGCCAGAAGACGCCGCCTCCGATCCATCCTCCGAGGCCGCTGCCGTCGGCGCTACCGAGGCCTCCCACGTCCGCCTCGCCGTTCACCCAGGCGAGTCCGCCGCCGACGTAGGGGCGGGCGTTTCCGCGCTCCCAGATCTTCCTCACGCCGAGATCGATCTCCCAGGTCGTTCCTTCGAAGTTGAACCCCGAGACGTCCTCGTCCGTCGTGGAGTAGAGGAAGTCCGTGGCGATGAAAAACGGCCAGTCCTCTCGGCCCCACGTCCACTCGATCGCCAGCGCCTCCTGTCCGTCGAGATTGCCCCATTCATCGTCGTCGAGCATCTTCTGCCCGAGGACGAAATTGAAGTGTCCCTGCGACTCGGCCGAGGCGGGTCCGGCGAGGAGTAGCGTGCCGAGGATCACGATCAGGGTCGCGAACGGCAATCGCAGTGGCGATCGGGATGTCATGGGGTTCCTCCTCTGTCGGGAAGCCCGTATATCACCTGCCCGACGCCGGCGCAACACCGGAAGGCCGGCGACGTGGATCCCGCGTCCGGGCGCGCCTCAGCCGGATCGCGCCTCCTCCCGCTGCAGGTCGGTGGTGGCTTCGTCCCAGGCGTCGTACAGGTGGGCCAGGTCGATCTCGATCGACTTCTTCTCCTCCCCCAGGCTGCGCGCGAGACCCGCTTCCTTGTAGGTGCTCTCGGATGCCAGCGCGCTCTCGATCTCCTTGAGGCGCGTCTCGAGCGGCAGGATCGACGATTCCAGATCGGCGATCCGCGCGCGGTGGACCCTCAGGCGGCTGTTGCGACGGTTGCGGGCCTCGGCCACCGCGCGGCGTCGTTCCCTGCCCCTCCGGGGCGCGGCGCCGGAGGCGGTGCCGGGCGCCGGGCCGGCGGCGGATCGGCGGCGACGCGACGACGGGGGCGCGCCGGAGGAGGCCCGGGCGCCGGCCGCGGGCCCTCCGGATCCGGTCGCGGCGGCGCGGCCGGTGGCCGCGAGGTAATCGTCGTAGCCCCCGTCGAACAGGGCGAGCCTCTTGTCGACGAATGCGGCCACCCGCGTGGCGACCTTGTTGATGAAGTAACGATCGTGGGACACGAAGAGCAGCGTGCCGCCGAATCCGGCGAGGGCGTCCTCGAGCGCCTCCCGCGTCGGCAGGTCGAGATGGTTCGTCGGCTCGTCCAGCAGGAGAAAGTTGCCGGGATCGAGCGTCAGACGGGCCAGCGCCAGCCTGTTCTTCTCGCCGCCGCTCAGCACGTCGACCTTCTTGAACACGTCGTCCCCGGAGAACTGGAAGATACCGAGCAGCGATCGGAGCGGGCCGGCCGCCCGGCCGGGAGCCCAGGCCTGCATCTCCTCGAGAACCGTCCGCCCCGGCGTCAGCGTCTCCAGCACATGCTGCGCGAAATAGTGCAGCACGACCTTCTCCCCGATCTCGATCGCGCCGTCGTCGGCCGGCTCGCGCCCGGCCACGAGGCGCAGCAGCGTGCTCTTCCCGCAGCCGTTCGGCCCCACCAGCGCGATCCGGTCGCCGCGCCAGATCTCGAGATCGAGCCCGCGCAGCACCTCCCGGCCCGAGTAGGACTTCACCACGCCGGAGAGCAGGGCCACCCGCCCGGCCGAGCGCGGCACGGACGGAAACGTGAAGCGCCAGGAGCGATCCTCCGCCAGCACCTCGGTGCGCTCCATCTTCTCCAGCATCTTGATGCGGCTCTGCACCTGGCGCGCCTTCGTCGCCTTGTACCGGAATCGCTCGATGAAGCGCTCGATCTCCCCGATGCGATGCGCTTCCTGGGCCGCCTTCTTCCCGGCGAGCTCCCGCTCCTCCTCCTTGGCGGCGCGGTAGCGATCGTAATGGCCCGCCCAGACGCGCACCCGCGTCTGATCGACCTCGGCGATCGACGAGACCAGGCGGTTCAGGAAGGTGCGGTCGTGCGACACGATGACGAGCGCGGAGGGGATGTCGCCGAGGAAGTTCTCGAGCCAGGCCACCGCGTCGAGATCGAGATGGTTGGTCGGCTCGTCGAGCAGCAGGAAATCGGGCTTCTGGAGCAGCAGGGCTCCGAGCGCCGCCCGCATGCGGAAGCCGCCCGAGAACTCCCGGAGCGGGCGGCCGTGATCGTCGGGTTCGAATCCGAGCCCGCCCAGGATGATCTTCGCCTGGGTCTCCAGCTCGTAGCCGCCCGCCACCTCGAAGCGGTGCTGGAGTTCCCCCGAATGGCGGATGAGGTTCTCCAGGTGCTCGCCCGATGCCTTCGCCATCTCGTGGTGCAGTCGCGTCAGTTCCTCCTCCATCGCCGCGACCTCGGCGTAAGGGGAGAGGATCGCCTCCAGGACCGTCCCCTCCGCCAGGCGCGCCCCCTCCTGCGGCAGGTACCCGAGGGTCTGGCCCGGGGTGACGTCGATCGTCCCCTCGTCGGGCTCGTCCAGACCTGCGATCAGGCGCAGCAGCGTCGTCTTCCCGGAGCCGTTCGGACCGACGAGCCCGACCCGGGAACGGGGCGGGATGCCCCAGTCGACGCCGTTGAGGACCTCGTGCACGCCGAAGGCGCGGCGCACTCGATTCAGTCGAATCATGCTGAAGAGTCTACAATACGCTCACCACAGGGGTTGGAGAAGGCGGGAGAACGAACGGAGGGGAAGTGATGCGACCCGTCACCCGTGCGACCCGTCTGCTCCGCGCCGCGTTCATCTTCTGCGCGGCCCTGCCGCCCGGCCACGGCTGGACCGGGCCCGCGGCACCCGCACCGGGGAAACTCCCCGATCGCGCCGAGGTGATCCTGCACGCGGCGATGCGCCCTCCCAACTGGGACATCTATCTCTTCGAGCCGGTTCGGGGCCGGGGGGAGGGGCACCGGGCGCGCCGTCTGACTCAGGACCCCGCCCTCGACTACAACCCGGCCTTCTCTCCGGACGGCCGCTGGCTGGTCTTCACGAGCGATCGGCGCGGCGGCCCGGATCTCTGGCTTCTCGATCTGAAGGACGGCGGGCCGGAGCGGCCTCTCACCGACGATCCGGCCATGGAGGACGCCGCCGCGTTCTCTCCGGACGCCCGGCTGCTGGCTTTCGTGAGCACGCGGCAGGGGAACGCCGAGATCCTGGTGATGCCCTTCCGGCCGGATGGCGTCTCGGACGCGGGGGAGGCGGTCAACGTCACGGGACACCCCGCGGGGGACTTCAATCCGGCATTCTCGCCGGACGGCCGGCGCCTCGCCTTCGCGAGCAACCGGAACGGCTACGGAGGCAGCGATCTGTTCGTGATGAACCACGACGGGACGGGGATCATGCGGCTCACGACGGCGCCCGGATGGGAGGGATCCCCCGCATGGTCGCCCGACGGACGGCACATCTACTATTACGCCTCCGGCGGCGGGCAGCCGGGGATCAGGCGGATCGGCGCCGACGGCGCGGGCGACGAGCCGGTCGCCGGAGCCTCCGGCGCGGCGCTGTCGCCCGCCGTGTCGCGTGACGGTCGGGTTTACTGGTCGGCGCGTCGCGGGGAGACGTGGCGGATCGTCTCCTTGGAGCCGTCGGCGGGCGACCCGCGGACGGTGGGGGACGAGCGTCGCAGCCAATGGGCGCCCGACGTGGATCGGGCGAGCGGGCGGATCGCCGCGCACGGCGAGGGTCCGCTCGAAGCCGCGGCGGTGATCCGCTACCGCCGGCCGGCCCCGTTCGCGGTCGCCGGATCCGCGACCGTGATCTCCCTTCCGGATCGCGGCGTCTCGGTCCGGGCCGTGCGCGGCTTCTCGCCGTCGCTCGATCCCGCGGGGGAGTGGGTGGCCAGCGATGATCGGTTCGATCGCATCGTGGTGTCGCGGATGGACGGATCGGGATTCCGGGAGTTGTTCCGGCCCCGCGGGGACGAGGCGTGGGCGCCGACCTGGACGGCCGACGGCCGATCCGTCATCTTCTCCGCCGGCCCGACCTTCGCCGGAGAGCGGGCGGACGTCGACCTTCTCCGGGTTTCACGGGAGGGGGGAGAAACGGTCAACCTCACGCCTCGCTCCTCGGCCAACGACGCGTTCCCGGTCGCCTCGGCCGACGGGCGCTTCGTCGTCTTCCGCAGCGGGCGGGACGGGAATCACGAGATCTATCTCATGCGGCCCGACGGCACCGGGCTCCGCCGCCTGACGGACGACCCGGCCACCGACACGATGCCCGGCATCTCCCGCGACGGGCGCATGGTCGCCTTCTCCTCGAACCGGGACGGCGATTTCGACATCTATACGGTGGAGCTGTCGGCGGACGGCGAGCCCGGCCGCCTGCGGCGTGTCACCCGGCACGCCGGCCTCGACATGCACCCGAAGTTCTCGCCCGACGGCCTCTGGCTCGTCTTCGCGTCCGACCGGGGAGGGATCAACGACGAGGAGCCCCTTCTGCAGATCTACAACCCGCAGCCGTACGGCGAGATCTTCGTCGTGCGCCTCGAGGATCGGCACGTGATTCGCATCACGCACAACAAGTGGGAGGACGGGACGCCGATCTGGGGGCTGCTCCCGCCCGGACGGAAGGGCCCCTGAGGCCGGACCGGGCTGCCGACCCGGGCGGAACGGAGGGTGGTATCATGAAAAGCATGAAGAAGATCAAGGACAGCCTGCTGGACCTCGTCGTGGAGACCTCCACCAACCTGCCGCCCGACGTGCGCCGGGCCATGTCGCGGGCCCTCGAGAGCGAAAAGCGGGGGGGGCGATCCGAGCAGGCCCTGAAGGTCATCGCCTCGAACATCGACACCGCATCCGACTGCCAGGGGCCGATCTGCCAGGACACCGGATGGCCGACCTTTCTGGTGAAGACGCCGGTCGGCGTCAGCCAGCTGGCCGTGGAGGAAGGGATCCGCGAGGCGCTGCGCGAGGCGACCCGCCTCGGCAAGCTGCGCCCCAACTCGGTCGACTCCCTCACCGGTGCGAACTCGGGCGACAACCTGGGACCGGGAACGCCGACGATCCACTACAACCAGTGGACGAACGAGAACGAGATCGAGGTCAGGCTGCTGCTCAAGGGCGGCGGCTGCGAAAACAAGAACATCCAGTACTCGCTGCCGAAGGAGCTCCCTCACCTGGGGCGCGCCGACCGGGACCTGGACGGCGTGCGCAAGTGCCTCCTGCACGCCGTCTGGCAGGCGCAGGGCCACGGGTGCAGCGCCGGCGCGATCGGCGCCAGCGTGGGCGGCGACCGGACGACGGGGTACGAGCACGCCAAGCAGCAGCTCTTCCGGACGCTCGACGACGTGAACCCCGATCCGAAGCTGCGGGCCCTCGAGGAGTACATCATGAAGGCCGCGAACACCCTGGGGATTGGAACGATGGGGTTCGGCGGCGGGGTGACCCTGATCGGGTGCAAGGTGGGGGTCATCAACCGGCTCCCGGCATCGTTCTTCGTCTCGGTCGCTTACGACTGCTGGGCGTTCCGGCGCCTCGGGGTCGTCCTCGACGCGAAGACGGGGGCGATCAAGAAGTGGCTGTACCGGGAGGAGAAGCCGGTCGAGCCGATGTCGGCGGAGGCGGGGTTCCCCCGCACGGGTCACGAGGTCGCGCTCCGGCCGCCGATCACCGAGGAGCAGGTGCGCCGCCTGAAGGTCGGGGACGTCGTTTTGATCAGCGGCCTCGTCTACACCGGCCGGGACGCCGTCCACCACCATCTCATGAAGCACGATCCTCCGGTGAGCCTGCGCGACCAGATCCTCTACCACTGCGGGCCGGTCGTCCTGAAGGACAACGGGAACTGGAGGATCACGGCCGCCGGGCCGACGACCTCGATGCGCGAGGAGCCCTACGAGGCCGACGTCATCGCGCGCTACGGTGTGCGGGCCGTGATGGGGAAGGGGGGCATGGGGCCGAAGACCCTCAAGGCTCTCGAGCGTCACGGCGCCGTGTATCTCAACGCCATCGGCGGGGCGGCACAGTACTACGCCGGCTGCATCGAGGGCGTGGAGGGGGTCGACCTGCTCGACCTCGGGACGCCGGAGGCGATGTGGCACCTGCGGGTGAAGGAGTTCCCGGCCATCGTGACGATGGACGCCGCGGGGAACTCGCTGCATGCCGAGGTGGAGAACGCCTCGGCCGTCGCCCTCAGAGCCCTCGCCGCTCCCGTCTTCTGATCCGCCCCGGCCGATCAACCCCCGTCCGCGGGCCGCCGCTCCCGCAGCAGCCGGTCGATCTCCGTCTTCAGGCGCGGCAGGACCTCGTCGTACCCGAAGCTCCCGATCGATTCCGATCCGCGCTTCAGATTGACGTGCGCCGGCGCGCACCAGAGGCCGAGATCGGCGTCGTCCGTCTCGCCCGGACCGTTCACCCGGCAGCCCATCACCGCGATCGTGATCGCGTGGTTTCTCGCGAAGGACGCCATGTCGCGCACCCGCTCCGCGAGATCCACGAACGCCTCGTTCTCGACGCGGGAGCACGATGGGCAGGAGATGATGTTCAGCCGGCCGGAGAGGTTCTCCGGAACCGAGCGGAACCGGCCGCGGGCGATGTCGTCCAGGATCCGCCGGCCGACCCGGATCTCCTCGCCCTTGCGATCGTTCGGCAGGGTGAGGGAGACGCGGATCGTGTCCCCGATGCCGCGGGGGATCAACTGCTCGAACGCGATGCGCGTCTTGATCGCGCCGTCGGGCAGGAGCCCCGCCTCCGTCACGCCCAGGTGCAGGGGGACGTCGGGGCGCCTCGCGGCGAACCGCCGGTTGGCGTCGATCACCTTCGCCGGATCGGAATCCTTCAGCGACACGCAGTAGCGCGTGAATCCCAGCCCGTCGAGGATGTCGCAGTGTTCGGCGGCCGACTCGACCATCTCGGCGACCGAATCGTCCCCGAACCGTCCCGCCTTCTCCGGATCGACCGACCCGCAGTTCACGCCGACACGCAGGGCGCAGTCATGCCGCTCCGCCGCCTCGGCCACGAACGCCACCTTGTCGCGCACCGGTTTCGATTTTTCGTGATGGTACAGATGGCCGGGGTTGTAGCGGATCTTGTCGACGTGGGGCGCCGCGTCCGCGGCCAGCCGGTAATTCTCCTGGAGGTCGACGCACAGGTTGGCGGAGACGCGGTCGCGGATCGGCGCGAGGGCGGCGGCATCGCGGGGGCCGTCGACGGCGACGCGCACCAGATCCGCCCCGGCCCGCTCCAGGTCGGCGATCTGGCGCACCGTCGCCTCGACGTCCGAGGTCTTCGTGGCGCACATGCTCTGCACCGCGATCGGGTGGCCGTCGCCGATGGCCACGCGTCCGATGCGCACGGTGCGGGTGGGATTGCGCCGCACGGCCGGGGATGCGCTCATGGGCGGATGATATCAGGGGGCCGGCGACCCCTCAACCGCGGGGCGACGCCGCGCCCCGAACCGCGCGCCGCGGCGCTCCCGACGCGGCCATTGCCTCGAATCGGGGGGGCTTCTAGGATCGGACCGTGCGAACCATGACCCTCGCCGAACCGGGCCCCGTCGAGAAGGGGCCGCTCCGCATGCTGGAGCGTCCCGTGCCCGAACCGGGCCCGGGTGACGTGCTCGTCCGGGTGCGGGCGTGCGGCGCGTGCCACACGGACCTGCACGTGGCGGAGGGGGAGATCCCGCTTCCCCGTCTGCCGATCGTGCCGGGACACCAGGTGGTCGGGACGATCGAGCGGAGCGGCCCGGGCGCGTCGCGGCGGCCCGCCGGCGCCCGCGTCGGCGTCGCCTGGCTCCAGGGGACGTGCGGCGCCTGCGATTTCTGCCGGAGAGGGGACGAGAATCTCTGCGACGCGGCGCGCTTCACCGGCTACCACGCCGACGGCGGGTACGCGGAGTACATGGTCGCGCCGGAGGAGTTCGTCTACGACATCCCGGACGCCTACTCGGACGTCGCGGCCGCGCCGCTGCTGTGCGCCGGCATCATCGGCTTCCGGGCCCTCCGGATCTCGGGGGCGGAGCCGGGGGACCGCGTGGCGCTGTTCGGCTTCGGAGGCTCGGCGCACATCACGCTCCAGATCGCCCGGCATCGCGGCTGCGAGGTGTACGTGTTCACGCGCTCGAAGGCGCACCGTCGCCTCGCCCTCTCGCTCGGAGCCGCCTGGGCCGGCGCGGCCGGCGAGGCCGCGCCGGCGCCGGCCGACCGGGCAATCCTCTTCGCCCCCGCCGGCCGGCTGATCCCCGCCGCCCTGCGCGCCCTCCGGAAGGGGGCGACGCTCGCCAGCGCCGTGATCCACATGGACGCCATCCCGGAGATGG
>JBFGDZ010000055.1:0-19460 GCA_041580375.1 Candidatus Polarisedimenticolia bacterium | reverse complement strand
TCGCGAAACGCTCGAGAACAGGAGGACCATGCGACGGGGAGTTCATCGATTCCGCGCCGGCATGACGCTGCCGCTGCCGATCGACGAGACGTTCGCCTTCTTCGCGGACGCGGGGAATCTGGCGAAGATCACGCCGCCCGGGATGGGCTTCGTCATCCTGACCCCTCTGCCGATCGTCATGCGGGAAGGGACGATGATCGACTACCGCCTGCGCGTGGGCGGCGTGCCGATCACCTGGAAGACCCGCATCGCCCGGTGGAACCCGCCCCACGAGTTCGTGGACGAGCAGCTGAAGGGGCCGTACCGGATCTGGGTGCACACGCACCGGTTCTTGCCCCTGGCGGAGGGGACCGAGATCCATGACGAGGTGACGTACCGGTTGCCGCTCTGGCCCCTGGGCGACGTCGCGCTGCCGCTCGTGCGGCGCCAGTTGCGCTCCATCTTCCGGTACAGGGAGCAGGCGATCCGGACGCACCTGATGGACCGCCGGAAGGAGGGGTGAGGCGGATGATCGACGTCGCCCGGGCGCGGGCGGAGACGCCCGGCGCCGCCGAGCGCATCCACTTCAACAACTGCGGCGCGGCGCTGATGCCCCGGCCCGTGCTCGACGCGGTGACGGCGCACCTGCGGCGGGAAGCGCGCATCGGCGGGTACGAGGCGGCGGAGGCCGAAGCGGAGCGGATCGAGCGCGTCTACGATTCCCTCGCCTCGCTCCTGGGATGCTCGCGGGACGAGATCGCCATCGTCGAGAACGCAACCCGCGGCTGGGACATGGCTTTCTACGGCCTGACGTTCTCGCGCGGCGACCGGATCCTGACCTCCATGGCGGAATACGCCTCCAACTACATCGCCTTTCTGCAGGTGGCCCGTCGCTCCGGCGCCCTGATCGAACCGGTCCCCGACGATCCCTCCGGTCAGCTGGACGTCGATGCGCTCGAGCGGATGATCGATGAACGGGTGAAGCTGATCGCCGTGACGCACGTGCCGACCAATGGCGGCCTCGTCAATCCGGCCGCGGCGATCGGCGCGGTGGCGCGCCGGCGCGGTGTTCCGTTTCTCCTCGACGCCTGCCAGTCCGCAGGTCAGATGCCCCTCGACGTGGAAGCCGCGAACGTCGACATCCTCTCCGCGACCAGCCGCAAGTTTCTGCGGGGGCCGCGCGGCGCCGGCTTCCTTTACGTGAGACGTCCCTGGATCGAGCGGCTGGAGCCACCGTTTCTCGATCTGCGCTCCGCGGAGTGGACCGGGCGCGATCGCTACACGATCCGGCCCGACGCGAGGCGGTTCGAAACCTGGGAGGGGAACGTCGCCGCGAAGATCGGCCTCGGCGCGGCGGTCGACTACGCGCTCGGATGGGGTTTGGAGGCGATCCGGGCCCGCGTCACGCGGCTCGCCGACCGGTTGCGCGACGGGCTGAGCGAGCTCCCCGGTGTCACGGTCCATGATCGAGGCGCGACGCGCTGCGGCATCGTCACGTTCTCCTCCCGAACGAGCAGCGCGGACGGGATCGCGGCGGGGCTGGCGGCGCGGCGCGTCAACGTCACCGTGACCCGGAGGTCGAGCACCCTGCTCGACATGGATCGCCGGGGAATCGAGGCGATGGTGCGCGCCGGAGTGCACTACTACAACACCGAAGGCGAGGTGGACCGCGTCGTGATGATGGTCGGACGGATCGTGCGGGGGCTCTGACGACGCCGGTCCTCAGGCTCTCAGTATGGGACGCGTCAGGCAGGTGGGACCGCCTCCCCCGTTGTGGCAGATCTCGCTGCCCGGAAAGGTCCGGACGTCGAAGCCCCGCTCGCGCAGGCGCGCATTCGTCCTTCGATTCTCCTCGATGGCGGCGAGCCGGCGATCCCCCAGGGCCAGGACGTTGCACGCCATCGAATCGCGCTCGGCCGGATCGATCTCGATGAGGCTGTAGTCCCTGCGTTTGAGGATCTCGACCGTCGGGACCGAGAGCCAGGGCAGATCGACGAGGGCCGCCTTGTCGTCCAGAATGCTGATCAGCGACATCAGATGCAGACAGGACGCGGGTCCGGGCCCGTGCGGCAGCGGCGCCTCGATCACTTCGATCCCCTTCGGCGCGAGCAGGCCGCGCATCCTCTCGATCCCGGCGGCGTTGGTGCGGTACCCGCGCCCGACGAGCAGGGTGCGGTCGTCCAGCCAGAGAACATCTCCTCCTTCGACCCGTCCGGGCGGCTCGATCGCGCCCAGGATCGGCAATCCGAGCGAGGCGAACAACGACGCGTGACGCGCCGGCTCGGCGCCGCGCGCCGCTTTACCCATCGACATCAGGATCATGCCGTGGTCCGTCGCCAACGAGGCGTCGTGGGAGTAGACGGCGTCCATCGACAGGCCGTCCTCCGCCGGGAGGGACAGCAGCTCGGCGCCGGCGTCCCCCAGCAGACGACGCAGCTCCGCGTGCTGCCGGGAGGCCAGATCGGCCTGCGGCCGGTGCAGATAGCCGAGATCCTGCCAGCGCGCCGAACGCTCCGGATCGGCCCAGCCCGCCACCTCCGGCTCGCAGAGCAGCACCCGCCGCAGCGGGCGCGCCATGCTCTGTCCTCCGTGTGTCTTCCTCATGCTGCCATCACGACGGGATCGTGCCTCCGGACCATCCATTCTTCCACACCGGCCCGGAGTCCGCAATTCGGCCGGTCGCCGCGAGAACCGCCGGTTGAAGAGGCCTGCCGACGGACCCGCCGCGCTCCGCCGGCCGTGAGACGAGTACGGGAACCTCAAGCCGGCCGTCCGCGTACTCTGGAACGGCCTCCGGGTACTGGGCGCGGAGGTCTCGATCCAGTCGATGGGGCACCTGTCCGGTGCCGGCGCCTCGGGCCCGGGACCGCGCGTGGAGGGCGCGATTCGATGCTGACGATCCGGAACCTCTCGAAGACCTACCCGAACGGAGTGAGAGCGCTCGACGACGTCTCGCTCGACATTCCGAACGGCATGTTCGGGCTGCTCGGTCCGAACGGAGCGGGCAAATCGACGCTGATGCGAACCATCGCCACCCTGCAGGAGCCGGACGGGGGCACGGTCCGGATGGGGGATCTCGACGTCCTGGAGAGCAAGGACGAGGTGCGGGCCATCCTCGGCTACCTGCCGCAGGAGTTCGGGGTCTATCCGCGCATGTCGGCCGCCGCGATGCTCGACCACTTCGCGGTGCTCAAGGGGATCGTCGATCGCAGGAGGCGGCGCGAGATCGTGGATGGGCTGCTGCACCAGACGAACCTCTACGAGGTGCGCCGCCGGCGCCTGGACGGGTTTTCGGGGGGCATGCGGCAGCGGTTCGGCATCGCACAGGCCCTGATCGGGGATCCGAAGCTGATCATCGTGGACGAGCCGACGGCGGGGCTCGATCCGGAGGAACGCTACCGCTTCCACAATCTCCTGGGAGAAATCGGCGAGAACGTCGTCGTCATCCTCTCGACCCACATCGTGGAGGACGTCAGCGAGATGTGCAGCCGCATGGCGATCATCTCGGAGGGCCGGCTGCTCCTCGTCGGTGAGCCGGGAAACGTGATCGAGGAGCTGCGGGGCAAGGTCTGGCGCAAGGCCGTGTCGCACGAGGAGCTCCGGGAATGCCTGGAGAATCTGCCGGTCATCTCGACGAAGCGTCTGGGCGGACGGAGGATCGTGCACGTCAGGAGCGACGCGCGCCCGGCGGAAGGGTTCGAGCCCGTGGAGGCGGACCTCAAGGACGTCTATTTCTCGGCGCTCAAGGACGCGGCCTGAGGGCGGGGGAGAGCGCCATGCTCCGATCGATCTTTCTGTTCGAAGTCCGGTACCAGCTGCGGCACCCGCTCTTCTACCTGGTCGCGTTCGTCTTCTTCATGCTCAACTTCCTCGCCGTGTCGACCGACGTCGTCCAGGTGGGCGGGGGAATCGGGGCGGTGAACAGAAATTCGCCGTTCGTGATCGTGCAGCTGCTCGGGGGGATGTCCCTGCTGACCCTGTTCATCGCGCCCGTCTTCGTGGCCACGTCGATTCAGCGCGATTTCGAGCTCGGAACACACGAGTTGTTCTTCTCCAGCAGGATCCGCAAGTTCGACTACCTCATCGGTCGCTTCGCCGGAGCCATGGTCGCAGGATTCCTCGCTTTCGCCGGCTCGATCCTGGGGATCGTGCTGGGAAGCCTCATGCCGTGGCTCGACCCGGAGCGGATCGGGCCGTTCATGGCGTCCCCCTATCTCTTCGCCCTGCTCTACTTCGTCCTGCCGAACCTGTTCCTCATCGGGGCCATCTGCTTCTCGCTCGCGAGCCTGACGCGCAGCCTGCTCGCGACGTACGGCGGCGTCGTCTTGCTCTTCGGAGCCTACGCGCTGGCCGGGGCGCTCACGGGCGATCTGGAGAACGAGCGGCTGGCCGGGTTCCTGGACCCGTTCGGATTCACGGCTCTGGGCAACGCCACCAAGTACTGGACCGTGTTCGAACGGAACTCGACGGTCCCGTCAATCGACGGTGACCTCCTGATCAACCGCGCGATCTGGTTGGGCGTGTCACTGGCCATCTTCGCCTTGGGCTACTCCTGGTTCCGCTATTCGCGGGTCATCGCGGGCCGCCGCGCCCGCAGGAAGAAGCGGGTCACGTCCGCGACGGAGGCCCGGGGTCCGCTCGTGGACGCCGCGCAGCCGCTCGCGATTCCGGGAACGGCCGGTCCCGCCGTGGCGCCCATGTCGGGATGGCGGACGACCCTGAGCCAATACCTTCACCGGACCCGGCTCGAGACGGTCGGCGTGTTCAAAAGCGCACCGTTCCTCGTGATGCTGGCGTTCGGGATGTTCAACTTGATCGGATCCTCCTCGATCCTGGAGAGCCTGTTCGGGACGCCGGTTCATCCGGTCACCCACCTGATGCTGCAGGTCCTGTCCAATTCCTATCTGTTTTTCCTGGTGATCATCGTCACGCTGTACAGCGGCGTGCTCGTCTGGCGGGAACGGTCGTTGAAGCTCCACGAGATGTTCGACGCGCTCCCGGTGGCCAACTGGATCCCCCTGGGGTCGAAGATGACGGCCCTGCTGCTGGTCGTGGGGGCCTTCATGCTGGGCGGCATGCTGACGACGATCGGGATTCAGATCTACGAGGGCTACTATCGCTTCGAGCTGGGAGTCTACGCGGAGGGCCTTCTGATCAACGGTCTGCCGTTCTTCCTCGTCTGCTTCCTGGCGGTCTTCGTGCAGGTCCTCGCCAACAACCGATTCGCCGGTTACCTCGTCATGATCCTCTTCATGGTGAGCGGCCTCATTCTGAACGCCCTCAATTTCAATCACAATCTCTACCGGGTACTGGGCGTGCCGTCCGCCCCGTATTCCGACATGAACGGCTACGGCCATTTCCTCCGGCCGATCCTGTGGTTCGGTCTCTACTGGTCGTTCTTCGCCCTGTTCCTGACGGGACTCGCCGCCCTGATCTGGCCCCGGGGCACGGAGACCGGCTGGCGATCCCGGATGCTCGGGGCCGCGGGACGATGGACCCCTCCGATCCGGGCGGCGGTGGGAGCCGGGCTCGCGGGATTCGTCGCGACGGGGGCGTACATCTACTACAACACCAACATCCTGAACGAATACGTTCCGGGAGATGTGCTGGAGGAGCGCCAGGCGGAGTACGAGAACCGCTACCGATCCTACGTCGATCTGGCGCAGCCGAGGGTGACCGACGTCACGGCGGACGTCGACATTTACCCGTCCGAGCGCAGGGTGGAGATGCGCGGGACGCTGAGCCTCCAAAACCGGGGCGAGGAGCCGATCCCGTCCCTGCACCTGACGCTCAACCCGCTCGTGCGCATCAACGCGCTCGAGATCCGCGAGCACCAGCCGGCCCTGGCCGACGCGGTGCTCGGATATCGCATCCTCGACCTGGCCGAGCCTCTGAGGCCCGGCGAATCGATGCCGCTGCGATTCGACTTCACGGTCGAGCATCCGGGCTTCGTGAATCACGGCTCGAACACTGCCATCGTACACAACGGGACGTTCTTCAACACGCGGCAGTATTTTCCCGTCATCGGATATGACGTGTCACGGCAACTCCTCGACCCGAACGATCGACGCAAGCACGGCCTGCCGCCGGTCGAGCGCATGGCGAAGATCGACGACGAGTTCGCCCGCCGCAACAATTACATCGTGCAGGATTCGGACTGGGTGACGTTCGAGACGACCGTCAGCACGAGCCCCGATCAGATCGCCATCGCGCCGGGCTACCTGCAGCGGGAATGGACGGAGGGCGGCCGACGTTATTTCCACTACAGCATGGACGCGCCCATCCTCAACTACGCGGCCTATCTGTCGGCGCGCTATCAGGTGCGACGCGACACCTGGAACGACGTGGCCATCGAGATCTACCACCACCCCGACCACACGTACAATCTCGACAAGATGGTCAAGGCGGTCAAGGCATCGCTCGAATACTTCAGCGCGAACTTCAGCCCCTACCAGCACCGTCAGGTGCGCATCGTCGAATTTCCTCGCTACGCCCGGTTCGCGCAGTCGCTTCCCAACACGATCCCGTTTTCGGAAAGTATCGGATTCATCGCCGATCTCGAGGACGAGGAGGCGATCGACTATGTGTTCTACGTCACGGCCCACGAGGTTGCGCACCAGTGGTGGGCTCATCAGGTGATCGGGGGGAACGTCCAGGGAGCCACACTGATGGTCGAGACGCTGGCCCAGTACTCGGCCCTGATGGTGATGGAGCAGGAGTACGGGCGGGACAAGATGCGCCGCTTCCTGAAGTACGAGCTCGACAACTACCTTCGCAACCGGGGCGCCGAGATCATCGAGGAGATGCCGCTGCTCCTCGTGGAGAACCAGCCGTACATTCACTACCGCAAGGGCAGCGTCGTCATGTACGCGCTCCGCGACTACATCGGCGAGGAGCCTCTGAACCGGGCGCTGGCGCGGTACATCGAGACGGTCGGCTTCCAGCAGCCCCCCTACACGACGTCTCTGGAATTCCTCGACCACGTTCGGCCGGCCACGCCCGAGCGCCTCCGGTACGTGCTGGAAGACATGTTCGAGACCATCACCCTGTTCGAGAACAGAATCGCCGTGGCCACCTACGAGAAGCGCGATGACGGCACGTACGCCGTCAGCCTCGATGTGGAGGCCCGCAAGATGAGGGCCGACGGACGAGGCGTGGAGACGGAGATCCCGGTGGACGACTGGGTCGACGTGGCGGTGTTCGGCGAAGAGGAGAAGAACGGCAAGAAACAGGAGAAGGTGCTCTACATGGAGAAGCACCGGGTCACGGCGCCCAGAACCACCCTCCAGGTGATCGTGAACGAACCACCCTTGCGCGCCGGCGTCGATCCGTATAATAAGCTGGTTGACCGGAACTCGGACGATAACGTCAGGAAGGTCTCCGAGGCGGATCAGGGCCCGGACCCGATCGCGGCCGCCGGCCGATAACCGCCCCGGCTCTTCTTCGACAGTCCGCACGAGCGCTCGCCGGGCCGGGCCCGGAGCGGGCGCCATACCGCTCGATCGCGGTTCCCGTAGCCCGAAATTCACGTGACACGCCGCAGGGGCGTGAGGAGGTCGTTTCATGAAATGGGGTCTGATGATCCTTCTGATGGGCTTTCTGCCTCTGTCGGCCCTCTCGGCCGCCCAGGGCGGGGCCTCGAGGAGCCTGGAGGCCTCGATCGACGATCTGGTCCGGAGCGAGAAGGCCCTGAGCGACGGGGAGCGACTCAACCGTCTCCTGGGCGTCTACTGGGACTGGCTCATGGCCGAGTATCCCGAATCGGCCACCTACGTCGGGTACCCGGGCCACAACCACCGCTGGACCGATCTGTCCCGGGAGGCGATCGAGCGCCGGCGCGCGGCGGCGCGGCTGCCGCTCCTCGTCCTGGACGCCATCGATCGATCCCGCCTGAGCGACCGGGACCGCGTCAATTTCGATCTGTTCCTCAAGGACGTCAAACAGCAGGTCGAGGGGCTGCGTTTCAGGTCCGAGTTCATGCCGATCAATCAGATGCAGGGAGTCCAGCAGGACGTCGCCCGGCTGATGACGATGATGCCCCAGGCGTTCCCGCGGCACTACGAGGACATGATCGCGCGCCTTGAAGGCGTGCCCCGCCTCATCGAGCAGACGATCGCTCTCATGAACAGGGGCCTCGAGGCGGGGATCACGCCGCCCCGGATCACGCTGCGTGACGTTCCCCAGCAGGTCAAGAATCAGATCGTCGACGATCCGATGTCGAGTCCGTTGCTGAAGGCGTTCATGGAGTTTCCGGACACCGTCGCCGAGAAGGACCGCGGCAGGCTGCGCGAGCGCGCCGCGCAGGTGTACAAGGCCGGGGTCCGCCCCGCGTTCGAGACGCTGCACGCCTACCTCGTCGAGGACTATATTCCCCGGACGCGCGAGACGATCGCGATGTCCGCCCTCCCCGACGGGGCGGATTGGTACGCCTTCAACGTCCGCGTCCTGACCACCACGGACCTGGCGCCCGAGGAGATCCACAGGATCGGGCTCTCCGAAGTCGCACGCATCCGGCGCGCGATGGATCGGGTCATCGCGAGCACGGGCTTCAAGGGGGACTTTGAGCAGTTCACGGAGTTCCTGCGCACCGATCCGCGCTTCTACTACGATCGCGCCGAGGACCTCCTGCAGGGATACCGCGACATCGCCAAGCGGGCGGATCCGGAGCTGGCCCGGCTGTTCGGAACGCTGCCGAGGCTGCCGTACGGCGTTCGGCCGGTGCCCGGATACGCCGAAAAATCCCAGACGACCGCGTACTATTCGGGCGGCTCCCTCCAGGCCGGACGCCCGGCCTACTTCTACGCCAACACCTACGATCTGAAGAGCCGCCCCAAGTGGGAGATGGAGGCCCTCACGCTGCACGAGGCGGTACCCGGCCACCATCTGCAGATCTCTCTGGCGCAGGAGCTCGAGAACCTGCCGGAATTCAGGCGGCACGGCGGCTACACCGCCTTCGTCGAGGGTTGGGGTCTGTACGCGGAAAGCCTGGGGGAGGACATGGGGTTCTACAAGGACCCGTATTCCAAGTTCGGCCAGCTCACCTACGAGATGTGGCGCGCGATCCGCCTCGTCGTCGACACGGGCATGCACGCGCTCGGCTGGAGCCGGGAGAAGGCGATCGCCTACTTCATGGAGAACGCCGGCAAGACCGAACACGACATCGTCGTCGAGGTCGATCGCTACATCGTCTGGCCGGGGCAGGCCCTCGCGTACAAGCTCGGCGAGCTGAAGATCAAGGAGCTGCGCGCTCGCGCCGAGAAGACGCTCGGACCGCGCTTCGACGTGCGATCGTTCCACGATGCCGTTCTGGGCGACGCGGCTCTGCCGCTCGACGTCCTGGAGTCCCGCATGAACGAGTGGCTGAGCGAGCGGCAGCGGACGAGCCGCCGGGCGGGCTCCTAGCCCGTCCGGCCGGCCTCACGAGGGGGAGAGCCGATGGAGCGCGGCTGGCGGCGCCGCTACTGGCGCACGAATCTTCTGTACCTCGCCGTCCTGCTGTCGATCTGGTTCGCCGTATCGTTCGGATGCAGCATCCTGTTCGTGGAGCAGCTCGACGGGATCCGGGTCGGCGGCTTCAAGCTCGGCTTCTGGTTTTCCCAGCAGGGCTCGATCTACGTCTTCGTCGTCCTCATCTTCGTCTACGTCCGCCTGATGAATCGCCTCGATCGCCGCTACCGGGTGGAGGAGGAGCGGCGGGAGCGATGATGGACGTCCGGGCCTGGACCTTCGTCCTGGTGGCGCTGTCCTTCGCCATCTACATCGGCGTCGCGATCTGGTCGCGGGCGCGATCCACGGGCGACTTCTACGTTGCGGGGAGCAGCGTTCCGCCCGTGGTGAACGGGATGGCGACGGCGGCCGATTGGATGAGCGCCTCGTCGTTCCTGTCGATGGCGGGGATGATCGCGGCGCTGGGCCGGGACGGCTCGGTCTACCTGATGGGCTGGACCGGGGGATACGTCCTTCTGGCGCTTCTGGTGGCCCCCTACCTTCGCAAGTACGGCAAGTACACCGTGCCCGATTTCGTCGGGGATCGGTACGACTCGCAGGCGGCGCGCGTGGTCGCCGTCGTGTGTGCGGTGTTCGTGTCATTCATCTACGTCGCCGGGCAGATGCGCGGGGTCGGCATCGTTTTCTCAAGATTCCTCGACGTCGACATCAGCGTGGGCGTGGGGATCGGCATGGCGATCGTGTTCTTCTACGCCGTTCTGGGAGGCATGAAAGGCATCACCTACACGCAGGTGGCGCAGTACTGCGTCCTGATTTTCGCCTACCTCGTGCCGGCGATCTTCATCTCGCTGATGGTCACCGGGCATCTGTTTCCCCAGATCGGCTTCGGCAGCACGGTCGCCGACGGCGCCGGAGGGTTCCTCCTCGACCGGCTCGACGGCCTCAGCCGGGAGCTCGGCTTCGCTCCCTACACGGAAGGGAGCAAGAGCACCATCGATGTCTTCTTCATCACGGCCGCCCTGATGGTGGGGACGTGCGGCCTTCCGCACGTCATCGTCCGCTTCTACACCGTAAAGCGGGTCTCGGCGGCCCGCAGCTCGGCGGGCTGGGCGCTGCTGTTCATCGCGATCCTCTACACCACGGCGCCCGCGGTGGCGGCGTTCGCGAGGCTGAATCTTCTTCAGACGATCCCCGACAGGCCCTACGCGGAGGCGCCCCGCTGGTTCACCAACTGGGAGGCGACGGGGCTCGTGCGCTTCGAGGATCGCAACGGCGATGGCGCGATGCAGCTGCGGGGCCCTCACGCGCCCGAGGTCAACGAGCTCGAGATCGACCGCGACATCATGGTCCTGGCCAATCCGGAGATCGCCGGGCTGCCGAACTGGGTGATCGGCCTCGTGGCGGCCGGGGGCCTGGCGGCCGCGCTGTCGACCGCGGCGGGACTGCTGCTGGTCATCTCGACCGCCGTCGCCCACGATCTCCTCAAGCGGGGAATACGCAAGAGGATCAGCGAGAAACAGGAATTGATCACGGCGCGCGTCGCCGCCGGCTGCGCGGTCCTGGTGGCCGGGTACTTCGGCGTGCGTCCATTCGGCTTCGTGGCAGAGGTCGTCGCCTTCGCCTTCGGGCTGGCCGCGTCGTCGTTCTTTCCCGTCATCGTCATGGGGATCTTCTCGAAACGGATCAACAGGGAGGGGGCGATCGGAGGTATGATGGCCGGGATCCTGTTCACCGCGGGCTACATCATCTGGTTCGAATTCCTCCGGCCCGATCTAAACACCGCGGAGCACTGGTGGCTGGGGATCTCGACCGAGGGGATCGGAACCTTCGGGATGCTGCTGAACTTCCTCGTGGCGGGCGTGATCTCCCATCTGACCCCGCCGCCCCCCCAGAAGGTGCAGAGGCTGGTGGAATCGGTGCGGATCCCCCGGGGCGCCGGGGAGTCGCACGAGATCTCGGGGTAGGCATCATGGTGACGTCGGAGGTCATCATCGCGATCGCGGTCGGCATCGGCCTGGCGGCCTCGTGCGGGTTCCGCATCTTCGTTCCGCTGCTCGTGATGAATCTCGCGGCGCGAGCCGGCCAGCTGGATCTGGCTTCCGGCTTCGAGTGGATGGGCGGATCGATCGCGCTGGTGGCCTTCGCGACGGCGACGATTCTCGAGATCCTGGCCTACTACATCCCGTGGTTCGATAATCTGCTGGACACGGTCGCGACGCCCGCGGCCGTGCTCGCCGGCGTGCTGGTGTCGGCCTCGGTGGTGGGGGATGTCTCCCCGTTTCTCAAGTGGGGGCTCGCCGTGATCGCCGGAGGCGGAACCGCCGCGGCCGTCCAGGGCGGGACCGTACTCCTGCGGGCGACCAGCTCGGTCTCGACGGGCGGCTCGGGGAATCCTTTCGTCGCTACGGGTGAGCTTCTCGCCTCCATCCTGACGTCGGTCCTCGCGATCATCGCCCCCATCGTCTGTCTCGTTCTCGTCCTCTTCGCGCTCGGCCTCATCCTCCGACGCTACGCTTTCGCCCCCACGCCCCGTCCGCCCTCCGACTGATCGCGGGATCAACGCGCGAACCGGCGCCGCCGCGGAGCGAGCGGCGCGGGCAGGTCGTCGACGTAGAGCAGATCGAAATCGACCTCCGCCCGCAACGACTCGAACCCTTCGAAGTAGGCCGCGATGCCGATGGAATCGACGAGGAACGTCGGATTCAGCACGCCGAGATCGACGACGACGCGCGCGCCTGGAATCTCCTGAAACCGGACGCCGCCGGTATGGGCCGCAACGGAGACCGTCAGGCGGCGTTCCGCCGCCCGGTAGACCAGGCGACACAGGAGCGGCACGTCGTGCGGCAGCACGACCTCGGAGGAGAGAAACGTGAAGTTGAGGAAGGCGTTGCCGCCGGCGTCGCCGCCGAATATCGAGGGCGAGAGGAACGGTCCGCCGAAGGGCCCCGCATTGGCGAAGTAATCGAACTCGACCAGGTCGAAGGCATCGGACGGGAACCCGGTGCGGTTGGAGCCGGTCGTGGCGGAGTTCCACAATCCGAAGGCGATCTGGGAGAAGCCGTCCGGGGAGGCGAAGAACCCCTCCGAGCGGATCGTCAGGATCGCCCCGAACTCGAAATCGTCGCCGAGCGACAGCACGCGCCCGATCGGCGCCGCGATGCGGGCCTGGGGCGCCGTCGTGTCGTACAGAACGCGCAGCGTCCCCCGGCGGTCGCCGGGGAAGCGGGGGCGCTCGCCGTCGATGTGAACGAATCGGGCGACGGCGTCGCCCTCGGCAAAGAAGACGTTCGGCCCGGAGCCGGAGAGCGGGTCGGACTCGAACCAGTCGATGAATCCGGCGCGAGCGGGGGCCGCGAGGCCGGCGGTCAGCACGGCGGCCGCGGCGATGATGCGGAGCGCTGATGAGCTCATGGAGTCCTCCTTCAGAGACTGCGGGTGACGGGGGCGATGGAGAACGGCGGCAGCCGCAGCGGCAGGAACGCGGCCGGGAGTCCGGTCGTCGCGTCCAGGACGATGAGGCGCGGCTGAAAAAAGCTGGATTCTGCGACAAGCAGGAATCCGTCGCCGTCGTATTCGATGGCCCCGATCTGGTTGAAGCTCTCGAAGACCGTTCCGAGGACCTCCCCGGTTCCGGGATCGAACGCCCGGACGGTGTTGCGGAACGCGGCGTCGGAGACGGCACAGTATCCGCGCGATGACGAGACGATCGCGACGTCCGTGACGTTTCCGCCGAGGTCGTCGTCGTCCACGATGATCCCGAGACTGCGTCGCGTCGCCGGATCGATCGCTTCGACCCCTCCCGTCAATGCCTGCGTGAGTCGGCCGGGGAAAATGCCGGCCATGCCGACGTAGAGCAGGCCCGTGTCCGCGGAATGGACCAGAGCCTGGAACGGGTTCTGCCCGTCGAGATCGATCACGTCGATCACCCGGCGCAGCGCCGGATCGATGACGACGACCCGCCCGTTGCTGAATTCCGTGAACGAAGCATTCGCGTCCTGCAGAGAGACGTAGATCAGGCCGTCATGCAGGATCGCCTGGTGCGCCCGCGGAAGGCGATCCGCGTTGCGCGCGTAGGGGACGAGGTCGATCCGATCGATCAGAGCCCCGTCGCGCAGATCGATCACCGCGACGTCGTTGTACGGGGCCTCGTAGCGCGTGACGAACGCGGTGCCGGGCGGGCCCTCTTCGTCCGATCCGCCGTCACCGGGGGGCGGCGCCGCGACGTCCGGCACGACGACGAGATCGTGCGGGTTCGCGCCGTTGCCCATGCTGTATTGAAAGGCGGTCCGGAACCGGTTGAACGGGTCGAGCCCCTGGAGGTTGTCGAACGTCAGGAGATTGAGGACGAACGGCCGGCCGTCCTCCATGCGCACCACCGCGTCGCTGCCCGTCACCTCGAGGCCGTGTTCGACGGTGAACGACGTGCCGTAGCGGACCGACACGAGGGCGACCTGGCCGATGGTCAGGAGATCGGTCCCGGCGAGCAGATACCTGCGCCGCTTCACGGCGACGAAGGAGCCGCGGTCGGTCGTGCCGAACAGGCCGGCCTCTCCCTCGATGCGGCCTCGATCCACCGCGAGAGCGCCCGTCAGATCGGGGATGAGATTGGCCGTCCCGACGCGGACCGGCCCGAACAGCCCGCTCGCGAAGAGCGATCCGCTCAGCGTCCCCTCGATCGCGAGGGGCCCGAAGGTCTCGTACGCCTGCTCGACCCCGCCGGCCCTCAGGCTGAGGAGTCGGGCTTCGGCCAGGAAGGGGGGGAGGTCGTCGCGGACGGTCGGGTCCTCGAACTCGACCTCCAGATCGAACTCCACGCCGCGGTACGCCAGGCCGCCGAGGATCAGGGTCGTGTCGGGATAGACGATCGAGACGTCGTAGATCGGATTGATGCGCGCCGTCGGTCCCGGCAGAAGACGAACCGAGCCGGCGGAGCCGCCGCAGCCTGCGAGCCAGGCCGCCGCGGCGAGCGCCGCGAGGAGGCGCGTGCGGGCGCCGCGGGCGTCCGGTCCGGAGCTCAGAACCGCCACGTCAGCCTCCCGTGAAAGCTCCGTCCCGGCAGGGGGAACCTGGCGACGTCGACGTTCTCGTCGTCCCCCAGGTTCTTGATCTCGATCACCGCCTGAAGCCCGTGCGGCAAATCGACGCGGTATCCGAGATCGTGCAGATAGCGTCCCGGGACCGCCTCGCTTCCGGTGTTCGGGCGATCGATAAAGTTTTCGCCGACGAACGTGAAGCGGTAGACGACGCGGCCGCGGCCGATCGCGAGGCCCGCGTCCGCGCTGACCTCGTCTCGGGGCCGCCCGGGCAGCTGCTTTCCGTCGAAGGCGCCGCCGCTCACGTCCACGGCGCGCTGACGCGTGGCGTTCAGGCCGCCCGTGAACCGCTTCCCGAGCGCGAGGGAGAACGACATCTCGGCGCCGCGCACGCGCGCGCGGCTGACATTGAGAGCCACGACGGTGCTCTGCGAGTTGGGCACGAACTGGATCAGATCGTCGGCCACGGTCTCGAACAGGATCATCTCGAATCGCGCCGCGCGGACGATCGGGCCGCGCCGCACGCGGCGTGCCTCGATCCCGACGTCGAGGATGCGGCCGCGCTCCGGCCGCAGGGCCGCGTTGCCCAGCACCGATCCGCTGTCCCCGAACAGCTCGACGAAATCGGGCAGCCTCAGGAAGCGCGCGGCGTTCGCCTTCAGCGTGAGGCCCTCGCGCAGACCGAGCCGCAGCCCGATGCGCCCCGTCGTCTCCGAGGCGCCCTCCTCGAGAGACTCCGGGATCGACGCGGATCCCGATCCGGGACGAAAATCGTTCTCCCAGCGCTCGTGCCTGAGGGAGGGGTTGAGCAGGAGCCGCCCGCCGAGAAGATCGATCTGGTCCTCCAGCGTCAAGGTCGTCGTCACCCGCTCCGCGCTCCCCAGATCGGGATCGACGAGCAGCCGGTCCCGCAGGGCGGCGGTCTCGCGCCTCCGCGCGGTCTGGAGGGAGATCGCCTGCCGGCGGCTCGCGACCAGCACCAGGCCGATCTCCTGACCGTACGATTGGATCCGGTGATCCGTCTGCTGCGGGAAGGTGAGGCCGATGTCGCCCTCGGCGTCATCGAACGCCTCGTCATAACGGGTGTAGTCGAACGCGCCCCGGACGAGCAGGCGGCCGTCAATGAGCCCCGGCGTCTCCACCTCTGCGCGCGCCAGCATCCGGGTGGTCGTGAGCCGCGCGGTCCGGGACTGGTGCGCGCTCAGCCCCGGAACGCCCCGATCGCGCCGGAACAGATCGGCGGTCACGGTGAGCGCCGTGCGCTCTCCCAGCGAGACGGCGGCGCGGCCGGTGGCGTGGACCCGCGTGAAATCGTTGTTCACGCGGCGCGTCCGGACGTCGTCGGAGCCTTCCTGGTGCGTGCCGTTATCGTCGAGAAATGCGAAATCGCCCTCGCTCGTCGCCGCATCCAGACCGGTGAAGTATCGCACCCGGCCGGGCGATCCCGAGGCGGACAGGACCGCCTCGCCGGTTCCGAAGGAGCCGAGCGAACCCGACAGCGATCGCGTCCCCCCTTCGCCGGGGGGCCGGGTGCGGATGACGATGGCGCCGCCGATCGAAGCCGAGGAGAGCGACGCCGGCGCGGCCCCCCGGTAGATCTCGATTGAATCGATCTGGGCCAGAGGCAGGTCGGCGAGATTGACGCCGCCTCCCAGCGCGCGGTTCAGGGGGACTCCGTCCAGGTAGACGACGACCTGCTCCGCGGTCGAGCCGCGGATCGACACGGTCGCGAACTCGCCGCCCAGGCTCTGCACCTGCACGCCGACCGTTTCGCGCAGGAGCTCGGGTACGGAGGCCACGCGGCCGGCGAAATCGGCGGCGCGGATCACGGTGGCGAACGCGGATGGATCGAGCGGAGCGATCCCGTCCGTATCCCCCCGCACCTCGATCCGCTCGACGGGGGACTGGATCGCCGGCGCTTCCTCATCGACCGGTTCCGTGGCGGCCGCCGGCCGGAGGGCGCAGACCAGCGCCAGAGCGGCGCAGACGAGGCGCGGGTGCATCATCACGGACAATCCCCGGAGGCGGGCGCGCGCGCCACCAGGCCGGAGGAGAGGCCGTAACCGAGTCCGGCGGCGTCCGGGCGGACGCGCACGGCGTAGTAGAACGCCTCACCCGGAAAGGGCGTCGCGGCGTCCTCGAAGAAGCGCGTCGTCAGGTCGGTCGAGCCGGCCTCGATGCAGGTGACGACCCCCAGGTCGACGAGACCTCCGGCGTGGGCCAGTTCGCGCACAACGCCCCGCACGACGTCGTAGGTGCGCCCGGGCCCGGCCGTGCTCCAGCGCAGCGACGTGGGCGAGGGGACCGCCACCTCCAGATCGATCAGCGGGAGAAAGAACGGATCCTGCAGGGCCGTGCGGGGATCGCGGCAGCCGGCCACCTCCCGGCCGTCCGGCTCTCCGTCGCCGTCGCTGTCGGGATCGTCCGGATCGGTGAGGTAGAGGCGGACCTCCGCCTCGTCCGTCAGTCCGTCGCCGTCCCGATCCCCGCCTCCGGCAGCGGGCGACGCCTCGCTGTTGAGAGCGACGACGGCGTCGAGGTCGAACCCCTCCGACGCTCCGGGGATCCCGATCGAGAGATCCGGGTCGTCGATGCGCACGAAGCGCGCGCGCGACAGGCCGACGTCGGCCAGGTCGAAAGCGTCCCCGCCATGGCCGGAGATGCCGGCCGCCGCGCCGGCGTCGAAGACCAGCGGGTCATCCGCCACGGTGTAATTTCCGGAGATGTTCGGCGTCAGCCCGGCGAGACCGATGAGACGGCGGACGAGATCCCGGTCGCTGCAGAGTGCGACGACCTCCGCGAGCGCGGCGCCGTCAAACGGGAAAGGATGGAAAACGATGCCGTCCTCGCTGACCGCGACCCGGCCCGGCTCGGCCAGGACGCTCCAGGTATCCCCGTCCGAAGCGGGCGCCTGCGTGCAGAAAAACGGATTCTCGAACACGATGAGGTCGGGGCCCGGCCCGTCCACGATGACGTTGTCAGTGAACTCCAGTGTGATCGATCCCCCGTGACCGAGGGACAGGACCGTCAGCGATCCGGTCGTGGGCGTGGCGTCTCCCGGCGGACCGAGGACGATCCCGGGCTGCCACGAATTGAACAGCGGCGGCGCGCTCGTCGACCCCGGTACGAACGAGGCGACGCGATCGGGGAAGCAATCGGGTGCGGATCGGACGGTGGCGGGCGCGATGAGGAGGGCGAGGCAGACGATGCACGCACGGCCCGTGCGCCGGGTGGCGGGTGCGCGGATGATCATGGCGGCCCTCCCTCGAGGTCGTCCCTCGTGGCGGGCCGCTGACACAAACGCCCCGGCTTCGCTGAGGAAAGGCGAGGACGCCGGGGCGGTCCGGAGATCCCCCTCCCGCGAAGGGCCCGTCACGACGGGTTCATCATCGCGGGCAGGTTTCCTGGCTCGCGGCTCTCTACTGACCGGCCCTTCCCGGGGGCGTTCCGATCCCCAGTGGGACTTCCCGGCGTTCGTTACCGCTCACAGTTGCGGGGCAGCGGGGGCTTCGCACCCCCTTCCCTTTTCAGCCCCCCGGAGCCGGAACGGCGCGGGGGACCTCCCACGATGCGGAATGTCAAGGAACTACGCGGGATCCGTATATCCTCGATCGGCCGCGTGTGTCAATCGGGCGTGCCCGGATCGGGACCCAGCACGAGCCGCGGCGGACCGGCCGGATCCGGCTCGGCGGGCATGCCGGCGGCGTGGGCCGCGGCCACCCTTCGCCACCACTCCACCGATTCGAGAAGCTGTCCCAAATTGAGACCGAAGGCATCGGGCGGGAATCGCTCCAGCTTCGCCGCGCCGCGCTCGAGCAGGGCGGCCATGCCGCGCGGGTGCCGGCGCTGCCACTTCACGAAGCCGGCCGCCACCTGGATGAGGCCCTGGAGAAAGGAGCGTACCGAGACGTCGGACTGATCCCGCCAGGCATCCTCCCAGGCTTCGTGCGCCTCGAAGAACTCCTGTCGATTGAACAGATCGACGCCCCGTTCCAGGAAGCTTCTCCACGGTCCGGTCATCGCCTAAGAACTCCGTGTCCCAGCGGGCCGCACATGGTTTAGTATTAAGGGACGGAATGCCGCCCCCCCGCGGCGATGCCCTTTCGACGCCACATTCTGAGGAGTGGCCTTGAGACGCTACTTCATCCTGACCGCGATCGGCAAGGACCGGCCCGGGATCGTGGCGGATCTCGCGGAGATGGTCTTCGAGCTCGGATGCAATCTCGAGGACAGCAGCATGATGAATCTCGGGGGCGAATTCTCGACCATGATGCTGATCTCGGGGCAGGGAGACGACCTCGACCACCGGCTTCACATGGCCGCCAAGCATCTCGAATACGAGAAGGAGATGACCATCTTCACGCGACCGGTCGCCGAAGGCGCCGCGCCGGCGTCGGCGCCCGGATCCCGCCAGTTCAGGCTGCGCACCATGGGAGAGGACAAGGCGGGGATCGTGGCCCGCACCACGCGGCTGATCGCGTCGGTCGGGGGCAACGTGCTGGAGCTCAACTCGCACGTCCGCCGCGCCGCCTCCACGGGCACCCCGTTGTACGAGATGGACATGCTCTTCGATCTGCCGCCGTCCGTCGACCACGACGCTTTGCGCCGGTCGATTGAGGAGATCGAGAACGCCCTGCACGTCGAGATCACTCTCAAGCCCGCGTGACCGGCCGGCGGCGTGCCGCCGCGGGAGCGGAGACCATGACCGTTTCGAGGAGACGCCACGGGCTGGAGACGGTCGCCGATCCGGGCAGAGGCCCCCGGGTCGCGCTCGTCACCGGGGGCTCGCGCGGCATCGGGCGGGCCATCGTTGAGGAGCTCGCAGGCCGGGGTCTCCACGTGCACTTCACCTGGCGCCAGCAGGAGGTCGCGGCCCACCGCGTCGTCGAGGATCTCGAGGATCGGGCCGACACGCCCGTGATCCCGCACCGCCTGGACGTGAGAGACGCCACCGCGTGCCGAACGCTCGCCGCCGCGATCGCGAAGAAGGACGGGCGGCTC